>NZ_JBWJFQ010000017.1:0-148519 GCF_057784235.1 Mesorhizobium sp. CNPSo 4670
TGTCCTGTGTTCGACAGCGCAAGGCTCGCCGCTGCTTGGCGAGAACGCAGCCGCCCGCATTGCCCAACTCGTGGTCTTCGACGCGGTATTCGCGGCTGTCGCCCAGCGCGATCTTGCGGCGGCGGAGAGAAATCTCGCAGCTACTATGGGCGCGGTCACAAACAAACGGCGACAGACATGACAGACAAGCCCATCGTCGCCGTGGTTGGCAGCCTTCACTACGACATCATGATCGACGCCCCCGATCGCCCGCGCAAGGGCGAGACGGTGACCGGCTATGGCTGGCGGCCAAAATTTGGTGGCAAGGGGGGCAACCAGGCCGTTGCAGCGGCCATGGCCGGAGCGAGGGTCCGGTTCGTGGGCGCCGTGGGCGACGACGATTTCGGCCGGTTCCTGCTGGCCGCTCTGGAACGCGGTGACGTCGATATATCGAAAGTTGCGCGCCTTGCCGATACGGGCTCCGGTATGAGCGTCGCCATCTCAGATGCAGGAGGAGATTACGGCGCGGTGATCGTCTCCGGCGCGAACCTCAAGGTCGATCCCGACGCTGTGACGGAGACAGAGATATGGCGAGGCGCACGGGTACTGATCCTGCAGAATGAAATGCCTGAGGCCATCAATATCGCCGCTGCGCGCGCTGCACGGGCTGTTGGAACTGTCGTCTGCGTCAACGCCGCGCCCTATCGTCCAATGGAAGGCGAGTTCAAGGAGCTAATCGACGTTCTAATTGTCAACGCTATCGAGGCCGAACAGTTGTGCGGGGTTCCCGTCGCGAACCTTGCTGACGCTGCTTCGGCCGCGGAGGCCTTGTCGAAGTCGTTCGCATCGGTGATCGTGACCGCGGGTGGCGACGGCGTGGTTGGGGTGAAGCGTGGTGAGGCATTGGTTAGCCTACTTGCACTTCCCGTAGAACTGATAAGCACGCATGGTGCCGGGGACGTTTTCGTTGGCACATTGGCAGCAGGCTTGGCGACCGATCTTTCCTTCTCGGCCTCTATCGATGCTGCGAACCATGCCGCAGCACGTCACGTATCGGCGACGCCCCAGAGTCCCCAATAGGACAGCGGTCGCCGAGGCACTGCGCATTCGCTCTCGTCATGCCGGGCATGCGTGACCAGCGCGGCTCAAGCCCTTTGCAGAAGCGCCTCAAAGAACAAAGGGTGGTGAGGACTGCAGCCGAATCGGGTGGTAGAGATGGTACCTTGGAAGAGCGGGCACCAGCCCGCTAGCACTACTCGCATGCGCCCATCGGCGATGTATGGCCGAACAAGGTCCTTAGGGACATGGGCAAGACCGTGTCCGTCCAGCCCGCCTCGATGATCGGCAGCACGCTGTTGAACGTAAGCTGGTGCCGCCAGTGGTAGAGTTCTGAGCCGAAGCAACACCGCGCGAAAAGCCGACAAGCAAAGCCGGCCTTGCCGCCATTTGCGATCTGGATTGTTGCGGCTGTCGCGCTGGCTTGGTTTTTTGGCCTGCTCGAATTTCAATCTAACCCACTACCAAAATGCTGGTCCGCAACCCCTCCGCCGCTCGTTTACCTGTGCTGGCTTGATCCCCCGCGTACTTCAGACCCTGGCCCGCTGCTGAAAGGTGGCGGGCTTTTTGTGCGCGAGGCTGGAACTTGTCGATGAGCATGAAGTTTCCGATCCTGCTCGGCTTCCCTCGCCGAGCAGCCACCGCAGACATTCCCGCCATCGTTTCCCGGTGGCGGGCCTTTTGCGTTGGACAATCGCGCAACCAAACCAAGTTCAAGGACCGCGCCAGCGGGGGAATGGCCGGTGCGGCTGGGCTATTTTGGGATGCTGGCGGCCACACCGGCCACTGCGGGATCGGGCGTTTTTTTGGGATCGTCCCCCGCGCTGCCTAAGTTATGAGCATATTAGCAACTGCGCAACCAAGACTATCGGCGACACCAGGCCAAGCGGGACGTGGCACGGAACTTGCGGCGGCATCATCATATCAGGGAGGAGTGAAAAATGATGCGTCAAGATGGAACAACAGCAGCCCGAAAAAGGGCAATACGGCGCGTGCCAGAATGGCGTCTCAAGAAGAGAACGTTTGAGGTTCCGTACCTCATGAAGCTCGGCAACATCAGCCGCCAGGAAGCGCTGGCTTTGATCGCTAGCCATCGTGGAGACAGAGACGAAATCACTGCCGAACTGTTTTCGCGGAGAGGTCGATCACATTAGCTGTTCAAAACATGGGCGGCGTGGCGGATGATCGAAAGCGGTCCTAAGATTGTCTGCAATTCGTGCAGAGTGCCCCTTAGCAGTGTCAGTGAGCCGCAAGGTTCCGACCTCCTATCTTGCCCCAATTGCCGGATTTCCGACACATACGACAACGTCATGCTTGAACTTGGCCAACGCACAGCGGACGCACTTTTGCGCGCGATCTACCGACCTGTTCCCTCGAGGATCTATCGTTTCGCCCTTCTCTTTTCAGAAGGGGGACACCACCCCAAGCCGACAAGGTCGCTCCTGATGAGCACGACTAGTCACGAGGACCACCGGATGCGAATGCGGGTCAGGCGGAAGAAGGATGGTCCCTCCCGTGCCTAGTCGAGCTAGACGCCCGAAAGGCTTACGGCACAGGCCCGGTGAACCGCATCCCCGGACAACGCACGGGGCGGGATCGGGTACAACTTGTCCAAAGGGGAAGTCCAGAAGGCGCTACCCAGCCGACAAACCTGAGCGCAAAATAGGAATATGATCCTCGACAGGGCGGCATTTGATTTGACTCGCAAATCTCTTGGCAAGGAGTACGCTTTCCCGGCGATGCTAGCGGGGTATCCCTATGGTGATAGCTGTCGTCTCGGAATTGTGGCCTTACCCAGAGCGGCGCGCGGAATACGAGGCGTTGGCGAAGGAAATACGCCCGCTACTTGAAGCTGTTGATGGCTTCATATCGGCAGAGCGGTTTGAGAGTTCCACAGAGCCAGGAAAGTACCTGTCCTTCTCACTCTGGCGCGACGAAGCTGCGTTGGCGTGCTGGCGCAATCTCGAAGAACATCGCGTTATTATGGCTAAGGGCCGTGGCGGCATACTCCGCGACTATCACATACGGGCGACCAGCGTCCTTTGGGATTATAGTTTGGAAAACCGCACAGAGGCACCTGCGGACTCGCGCGCATTGTATGGCTAGGCGCTACCCAAGGAGCTCGATAGCTTGGCCAAGAAGTACTCAAGTTTTCTGGAGCGATTGCTAGACTTGTAAGCAAAGCAACCACCGCCGCCTGTGGCGGAGGGGCTTTCGGACGCGGTAGCCACCTGAGCCTGGATCGACCGAGTGATGCCCCCACCACCCGTTCGACCACACCGCGTCCTTGTCATTCGCTTAGCATGCGGTGAGCGAGTGAGATATGTTTGCCGATGTAACTTACCGGTGAACAGGGAGCGAAACCAACCCCTCGGCCGCTCATTTACCTGTGCTGGCTTGTCCCCAGCACTTCAGACCCTTGGCCCGCTGCCGAAAGGTGGTGGGCATTCATATTAGATGCAACTAATTTTTAAATGCCACGTTTCCGCAGTTCGAAGCCCGTCACCTTTGCCCAAGGTGGCGGGCTTTTTGTCCAGGAGCGACGCGCCGTGGCAGCGGAACCAAAGCGGTCGCGACATGTTTACCCCGCGAAGGGCAACTCATTCTTTGGAGAATTCGAAATGAAAGTCATGATCCTGAGCGCGTTGGCACTCTGCTTGGCCGCGCCTACTTTGGCTTCAGCAGACGAAGCCATCGTCATCCAGACCCACCGACATCATCGCCATCACTGGAACGACAACAACAACGACGGTATGGTCATCTATCGGGACGGACATCGTCTCCATCACCGCCATCATGGCGAGCAGGCGTTTTACGACAATGGCCAGCGCGCCTGGCAGCGCCGGCATCACGGCGGCCGAGATGCGGTCGTCATCACGGGCTCGGTCGACCGCCCGATGCATCGGCATCGCCACGTCATCATCCAGCAGGACGACAACAACAACGACTACTGATCTTATCCTATGGCCCGGCTGCTCGATCGCGAGAGCCGGGTCATCTCATTCAATTTGCCTAAATTGTTCCGGAACCATTTTAGCGCATGCTAATTGAATCGCGGCTTGCGAGACAGTTCATGCGTTTGAAGTTCATCCCGCCGTTGATGCCGACCCTGCTGGAAAAGCCTCCCGAGGGCGACGGCTGGATTCATAAGGTCAAGTTCGACGGCTACCGGTCGCAGATCGTTCTGGAAGGCAATATCGTCCGCATCTTCACGCGCCGCGGTCTCGACTGGACGTCGGAGTATCGCGACCTAGTCGCCGCTGCCGCCTTGCTCGCATGCGCAAGGCCGGCTTTGATACGCATCAATCCATGCTTCAGCGCCAGGTTGACCAGATCAATGATGGCTGGCCTCATTGCCTTTTGGATGGCCGTCGATGCAATTTGGGGAACGGTCATACAGACGAATGAAACGCCTCGATACGACGCCGGCGCCAATACGACCGCTTGCTGCCTTAGCTTCAAAGCGGCGCCGCCGCCACATATGCCGCTGCGGACGTGATCGTGACGGTTGGCAGCTGAGTCGGGGCCCGCCGGTGATTGCGCGCGTGGGTCTTGAGCAGAATCAAATCACTCGCGGTATGCGCCGTACTATGTTTTGCTTAGGCCCGGGATGACGTTGAATGCGCATTGCAATCCTGTCTGATATCCATGCCAATCGTGAGGCTTTCGACGCGGTCCTGGAGGCTGTTCACGACGACGCTCCAGACGAGTTGGTCTTGCTCGGCGATCTGGTTGGCTACGGTCCTGACCCCATCCACGTGATCGAGAGGGCTGCTGATCTGACGGCGCAAGGCGCGCTATGCATTCTGGGCAACCACGACGAAGCAGTCGTGCTGAACCGGCGCGACATGACTGAGAATGCGCGGTTCGCCATCCAGTGGACCCGCGAACGGCTCGCGCCGGCACATGTGGATTTCCTGGCGCGACTACCGTTTTCGCTACAGTCTGAAAGCCGGTTCTATGTCCACGCCAGTGCGGAACGACCGGGTAAATGGCTCTACATACGCGACGTGGACGCAGCTGAACGCTGCCTGTCGGCAAGTGAAGCCAGCTTTGTTTTCTGCGGCCACACCCACATTCCCGCCATCTACTACGCGTTGCCGGACCGCCGACCGATACATTTTCAGCCACTGGACAATGTGGCAGCGCCTTTGTTCGAGCTGCGGCGGCACGTGGTAATTGCTGGGGCGGTCGGCCAACCGCGCGATGGCAACCCTGCGGCGTGCTTTGTTCTTGTTGACACGAAGCGACACGAGGCCACGATGGTTCGTGTTCCCTATGATCACGAAGAAACAACCCGCAAGATCCACGCGGCCGGCCTGCCTGGGTGGCTCGGCATGCGGCTGAAGATCGGTCGCTAGGCTTCAAGGAGACCTATTGATGCGACGGTTTGAGGCAGGCGCAGTCATTGATGGTTTCGAGCTGGTCGAAAAGCTCCCTTCCAGCGGCATGGCCTCGCTTTGGCGGGCGACCAACCCGCGGTACGATTTTCCGCTTGTGCTGAAGATCCCTTTTCTCGACCCGGGCGAGGATGTTTCCGTCATCCTCGGTTTCGAGGCGGAGGAGATGATCCTGAAACGCCTGTCGGGGCCACATGTGCCGCGTTTCGCGGCATCCGGCAGCCTTGCGCACGTTCCCTACATAGCCATGGAGTTCGTGGTCGGCACCGGTCTTGCAGATACAGTCGGCAACGCGCCACTGCCTGCGGACGAGGTAGCAAGGATCGGCACCGAGATCGCAACGGCGCTCGCCGCCCTGCACCGGCAGAAGGTCGTACATCTCGATCTGAAGCCCGAAAATATCATGCTCACCAAGCGTGGCGCGGTCTTGCTCGACTTCGGACTTGCCCGCCATGCACAGCTTCCCGATCTTCTCGGCGCGGAAAGCTCAGTGCCGATGGGCACAGCCGCCTATATTTCGCCCGAACAGGTGCTCGGCGAAAGATCCGATCGCGCAAGTGACCTGTTCGCGCTGGGGTGTATCCTCTATCAGCTGGCTACGGGTGAGGAGCCGTTCGGGCGGCCGGCGACTTTGGCGGGAATGAAGCGCAGGCTCTATCATGCGCCCAGGTTGCCGCGGGATATCAACGACGCCATACCGCGATGGCTGGAAGCCATCATTCTGAAATGTATGGAAGTTGACAGGTCTCAGCGATACACTGAGGCGTCACACATCCTGTCCGATCTGAGGAGCCCCGACCAGGTGGTCGTTGCCAAGCGCAAGCCCCGGGACGAGGGGATGTGGGCTGCGATCACCAGCCTGTTTCGCAAGAAGGATGACAGGTCGCTCGTGGGCAGGCCGAGTTCGACAAGGACACAGGCGGGACCGTCGATCGTTCTTGCCACAGTCGACCTGGCCAACGGCAGCGATGCGCTGGCGGGCGAGGTTCGCAACGAAACCGCCCGCGTGCTGGCCTCGCGTGAGGATTCGTGGCTGGCCTGCGTGACGGTCCTGAAGACCGAAATCATCGGCGAGACGCCGGCGACCGACGAAACAGGGCGCTTGGTCTATTTGAAGCGGCTCGTAGCTCTCAAGGATTGGGCCCATCCACTGCATATGCCGGAAGACCGCATCAGCTATCATGTGCTGGAGGCGGTCAGCCCCGCCGATGCGATCCTCAACTATGCACAGCACAATGACGTCGGACACATCGTTGTCGGGGCACGTGCGTCTTCCGCCATTCGCCGGCACCTAGGTAGCGTTTCGACCAAGGTGGTAGCGGAGGCGCTTTGCTCGGTTTCGGTGGTCCGATTGAAGGCAGTCGAGGAACAAGGGCGTCGGTGAGCCTCGGCGTGCAAGGATCCGCCGGGCCGCCGTCCTCAGTTTGATAGCAGTCGATTGCTTGCTTCCTGTTTCAGCAGGGAGCGTGTCATGCCTCCGAAGGCCCATTCCCCGATCCGGCTGTGGCCATAGCCGCCCGCAACCACAAGTCCTGCATCCATCGCACGGGCGAGTTCGGCAACGGCTTCGCAGGGGTCTGCATTGCCGACGCCTATAACCTCCGATCTTGCCTTGATCCCATGCCTCGCCAGAAACCGAACAACGTCTCCGGCACTTTCGCGCGCGTTTCTCTGGTCTTGTTCCTCGATCGTCGCCACGAGCACATGTTGTGCGCCTGTCAAGAAGGGCAATGCATCGCTGACTGCGCGCCGTGCCTCGCGCGTGTCCTTCCAGGCGACAAGAACATTCTTTGGGTTGAGCGGAGCAAGGTTTTCGGCCGCAATCAGTACCGGCCGGCCCGCCGAAAGCACCAAACTACCGGCATCGACGACACGGTGGCGATCGCTGGCGACGCCCTTTGCCGGCGCTCCTGTGACGATGAGGTCGGCGGCGCGGGCATGCATCGCGAGCAGACCTGTCGGGTCTCCGATATCCTCGCGCCAGCAAGCCCTGTCCCCGACAATGCGGAGGAATTCTTCCCGCATGATCTTTAGGCGATCCTCGATTTCCGCCCTGCGTTGACGCATTATCTCCGCCGCTGCAGCGGCGCCATTGTCTCCCGAAACAAACACATAGGCATCCGCCGCGGCGAAACCGATCAGCATGGCATCGAACCGTTGCGCCAATTCCTGGGCATAGAGCGTGCGCGGAGCCGCCGGAGAATCGACGTCCAGCTGAACAATAATGGTTTTGAAGATCATTTTTGATGCCTCCGAAGCTGCTTGTCGCATGGTCATTTGAGGTCCGATCAGGGAACGTCGTGATCGCCAGCCGCTCCGCCTGCCGCGGCGGCGCGACCGTCATCGTCATGGGCAGGGAGCGCTGGCCTGGAACCAGGTACCGAGTTCACCCCTGACAATTTCAACAGCGTCTTCGAGCCTGCCGATGGCTGCAAATCTGCCTGTTGCTTCAGTGAACTCGATTGCAGCGCTAACCTTCGGCCCCATCGATCCTGCCGGAAAGTCCCGTCCGGATATCTCCTTAGGAGTCACCCGCCGGAGCGCGCGAGCGCCAGCTGTTCCGTAGTCGACATAGACCGCATCGACATCGGTGAGCATCAGCAGCATGTCGGCCTTCAATTGACGCGCAAGAAGCGAGCTTGCCAGATCCTTGTCGATGACGGCCTCCACGCCGCAAAGACTGCCATCATCCCGGGCTATCACTGGAACACCGCCGCCGCCGGTGCAGATGACGATCACGCCGCGCTCGACGAGGAACGAGATCACTGAAGCTTCCAGGATCACCAGCGGCTTGGGCGAAGGCACGACGCGGCGCCATTTGTCGCCATCGGGCGCTATATACCAGTCGCGCTCGCTGGCAAGCCTATGTGCGGTTGCCTCATCGTAGACCGGGCCGATCGGCTTCGTCGGGTGAGCGAAAGCCGGATCGCGCGGATCGACCTTCACCTGTGTCAGCAGGGTCGCGAAAAGCCTGTCCTTGAGGAGGTTGCCGAGCTCCTGCTCAATGACGTAGCCGATCATCCCTGCGCTCTCGGCGCCAAGCACGTCGAGTGGAAAAGTGCGGCCATCCGAGGTTGCCGCTGCCTGCAGGGCCAGAAGTCCCACCTGCGGACCGTTGCCGTGTGTGACTACAATCGAATGCCCTTCGCTGACGAGTTTGGCCAGCACGGACGCAGCGCGCACGATGTTGACGCGCTGGTTCCCGGCCGTCATCGGTTCTCCACGGCGCAAGAGTGCGTTTCCGCCGAGCGCAACGACAATAAGCATCTCAGTTACCGATCGTGGCGACGAGCAGGGCCTTGATCGTGTGCATGCGGTTTTCGGCCTGGTCGAAGACGATCGAAGCCCCAGACTCGAACACCTCGTCGGTGACCTCCATGCAGTCGATGCCGTACTCCTTCGCGATGAAGGCGCCAATCTCGGTATCGGTGTCGTGGAACGCCGGCAGGCAATGCATGAATTTGACATGAGGGTTGCCTGCGGCCGCCATCACCTCCCTGGTGATGCGGTAGGGTGTCAAAAGACGAATACGCTCGGCCCAGCCCGATTTGTCCTCGCCCATCGACATCCATACGTCGGTGTAGATGAAATCAGCATCCTGCACGCACCCCGTCACGTCCTCGTCGAGCCGGAAGCGGCCGCCGCTACGCTGCGCCAGGTCCCGGATATGGGCGCAGAATTCCTCGTCCGGCCAAAGCTCCTTCGGTGAAGCGATGCGCATGTCGATGCCAACCTTGGCAGCTCCGAGTGCCAGCGACAGCGCGACATTGTCCCGACCCTCACCGACGAACGTGACGGTCATGTCCGAGAGATGCTTGTGCGTGAATTCACGCATGGTCATGAGGTCGGCGAGAATCTGCGTCGGATGCGCCTCGTCGGTGAGACCGTTGTAGACGGGCACGCCGGCATGCGCGGCAAGCAGTTCGCCCTGGTGTTGGCCAAAGCCGCGATATTCGATTGCGTCATACATTCGGCCGAGCACGCGGGCCGTGTCCTTCATGGATTCCTTGTGGCCGATATGGCTGCCGGTAGGGCCGAAATAAGTGACGTGAGCGCCCTGGTCATAGGCCGCTACTTCGAACCCGGTGCGTGTGCGCGTCGAATCCTTTTCGAAGATCAGAGCGATGTTCTTTCTGACAAGACGCGGGATCTCATGTCCGGCGAGCTTGGCGGCCTTGAGGTCGGCGGACAGTTTCAGAAGAAATCGGATCTCGTCGGCCGTGAGATCGTCCAGCGTGAGCACGGAGCGACCGTGGAGATTGATCGACATCGGGATTTCCTTTCGGTCAAATCGGGTCGCGGACGATGGGACAGGTCATGCAGTGACCGCCGCCACGGCCGCGGCTAAGTTCGGCGCCCTCGACCGTGATCACTTCAATTCCGGCACGGCGCAGCAGCGTGTTGGTGTAGACGTTACGGTCGTAGCCGATGACCACGCCGGGCTCGACCGCCACGACATTGTTGCCGTCATCCCATTGTTCGCGCTCGGCTTCGTAGCGGTCGCCACCGGTGGCAATGATCCGCAGCGATTTCAGTCCAAGGGCTTCGGCAACCACAGCCGTGAACGGTTTTGCCTCATCGGTGACCTCGACCACCGCCTCTCCATCGCACGGCCGCAGCGAGAAGGTGCGCAGCCGGTCGACCACCGGCGGATACAAGGTGACGAGGTCGCGATCGCAGAAGGTGAAGACGGTGTCGAGATGCATGAAACTGCGGTCCCGCGGCATCAACGCGGCAATCACGCGCGTCGCCTCGCCGGCGGCAAACAGGTTGCGCGCGAGGTCGCCCACGGCTTGCGGGGTGGTGCGCTCGCCCATGCCGACGAGGACCGTTCCATCCCCGATCGGCATGACATCGCCGCCTTCAAGGCTGGTGCCTGTGCCCAGGTCTGGCGACACGAAAGGAATACCGCTGTCGCGAAAGCGGGGATGGAAACGGTAGACGGCTTCGACATTGGCCGCTTCCGGGCGTCTGGCGGGCCAGTACATCGAATTGACGGAGACCGACCCGTAGATCCAGCAGGAACTGTCGCGGGTGAACAGCTGGTTTGGCAGTGGCGGCAGCACGAAATCCTGGGGGGCGAGCGTCCTTCCGGTCAGGCCTTTCGGCTCGAAAGGAAGCTCCGCCCTGGCAATGCCCCCGACAAGGTAAGACGAAAGCAGCTCTGACGGCATCTCGTTGAGCCAGCCGCGCAACTCGTCGACCATGTCGAGCCCGACGACTCCGGGATGAACCCGGCGGTCGAGAAGCCAGTCGCGGGCCTCGGCCAGGCTCATTGTCTGAGCCAGGAGTTCCCCGAAGGAATGCACCAGCACGCCGCGTTCGCGCAGCGCATCGACGAAGACATCGTGTTCCTGGCGGGCCCGCTTGACCCACAACACGTCGTCGAAGAGCAGCGCCTTGCAGTTTTCCGGTGTCAGCCTGCGCAGGCTTAGGTCAGGACGGTGGACCATGACCTCGCGCAGACGACCGACTTCGGAATGAACACCCAGCTTCGTCATCGAACCAATCCTTCAAAGCGGGCTAACGGCGCCGGTCCACATCTCGTAAACGGCGAGGGTGGCGACGGCGACGAGGGCTACGGCAAGTGCCGCTTCAACAGGATGGAACACGCGCTGATTGGATTCGCGGCGCGCCCAGACGTAGAAGATGATGCCGGGCGCATAGAGGATCGCGCACATGAACAGGTACGCCGGCCCGGCGGCATAGACGAGCCACAGCCCGTAGACCGTTGCCAGCAATCCGGCAAAAAGCGGCCCGACGCGCTGCTCGCCACCCTCGTAGCTCTCGCCGGTCAGCGCAAGCTTGGCCGCGTAGGCTCCGGAAAAGATGTAAGGAACCAGGATTGCGGCCGACGCAATGTAGAACAATGCCTGATACGTGCTCTGCGCGAAAAGCGTGATCACCAGGAAGGCCTGGACGAGCAGATTGGTGATTAGAAGCGAGATCGAGGGCACGCCGCGTTCGCTTTCGCGGCCGAAGAATTTCGGCATGGTGCCGTCCTTGGCGGCGGCATGCGGAATTTCGGCCGCAAGCAGCGTCCAACTGAGGAAGGCGCCAACCACCGACACCACGAGCGCGATGTTGATGAGGATAGCGCCCCAGGGGCCGACCACCGCCTCAAGCACACCGGCCATCGAGGGGTTCTTCAGCGCGGCGAGTTCGGGCTGGTTCAGGATCCCGAGCGACAGCAGCGACACCAGGGCGTAGAGCGCGAGACAGGTGAAGAAGCCGAGAACCGTCGCCGTGGCGATGTCCTTGCGGCGCTCGGCACGGCCGGAGAAGACGCTGGCCCCCTCGATGCCGATGAACACCCACAGCGTCACCAGCATCGTGCTTTTTACCTGCGCGGTGATCGAGCCGAGACTGGCGTTGCCCAGACCGTTGAAGTCGAGCGACCAGACCTGCAATTTGAAGGCGACGGCAACAACCCCGACGAACAGGACGATCGGAGCAATCTTTGCAACCGTGACGATGAGGTTCACAACAGCGGCCTGCCGGATGCCGGCGAGAACCAGGACGTGGATCAGCCACAGCAGGATCGATGCGCCGAGCACCGCCTGCCAGGTGTTTCCATCGCCAAAAGCCGGAAAGAAATAGGACAGGGCGCTGAACACGATCACTGCGTAGGAAACGTTGCCGACCCAGGCGCTGATCCAGTAGCCCCAGGCGCTGTTGAAGCCGATGAAGGGGCCGAAGCCGGCCTTGGCGTAAGCATAGGGCCCGGCATCGAGCTCGGGCTTGCGGGTAGCAAGCGACTGATAGACGAAAACCAGCGCCAGCATGCCGACCGCGGTGATGGCCCAGCCAATCAGGATTGCGAGGGGACCAGCACCGGCCGCCATGTTCTGCGGGAGGCTGAACACGCCGGAGCCGACCATGGAACCGATCACCAATGCGGTCAGGGAACCCAGTCGAAGTTTCGTTGGCGCGGCGGTCGCGACTTTCGGTACAGGGATGTTGAAATCAGCCGTAGTCATGATGCTCTCCCAGATTTGAAGGCTCTGATGGGAGGCAGTGAACAGGAGGACAGATCTGTCAGCTTTGATGCCGGTCAAACGAAAGGTTGATTTCCAAAGCTGCAAATTTAGGTCACCCACCCGACCATTTGATCCTCATCAACGCCCTCCCAACGCACCTCTCCATAATCGGACCTTCAACCGAGCGAGCGCGGCCCGCTCCCAAGCAGAGGTGCAATCATGAACAATAATATCTTGAGGCAGGACATCATCGATGAACTGGAGTTCCAGCCGAGCATCGACGCGGCCAATATAGGAGTTACGGTCGACAACGGCGTGGTCACGCTGACCGGCCATGTATCGACCTATGCGCAGAAGGCAGCCACGGAGGAGGTGGTACGCCGCGTCAAAGGTGTGAAGGGTATCGCGCAGGAGATCGAAGTGCGGCCTGTCGGCAGCAATCTGACGGCCGACGACGAGATCGCCAAACGCGCCCTACACTCGATCAGCTGGAATACCGTCGTCCCCGACGGAGCGGTACAGGTCAGGGTCCAGAACGGCTGGGTGACACTCACCGGCAAGGTGGAGTGGCAGTATCAGAGATCCGCAGCGTTCGCCGCGATCCGATATCTGGCTGGCGTTCTCGGGGTACACAACAGCATCGAGGTGCTGCCGCATGCGACGGCGTCGGATGTGAAAAAGCGCATCGAAGACGCCTTGAAGCGCAGCGCGGAAGTCGAGTCGAAAGCGATAGAAGTCAGCGTGTCCGACGGCAAGGTAACCCTGAAAGGCAAGGTCAACAGCTGGGCCGAACGTCGCACGACAGAGCGCGCCGCCTGGGCTGTGCCTGGCGTACGCGTGGTGGAAGACCACCTTACAATCGCGTGATGCGTCGAAACGTCAAAGGGAAGCGAGCATGACCTGCTCCCCTTGTTCCTTGCGGATAACGCGGGAGTTGTCATGAGAGCGATGATGCTCGAAAGCGTCGACATGCCCTTGAAACTGGTTGACATGCCCGATCCCATAGCTGGGCCGGGTGAGATCAGGTTGAAAGTCGAGGCATGCGCTGTCTGTCGGACCGATCTCCATGTCATTGATGGTGACCTGCGTCATCCAAAACTGCCGCTCATTCCGGGTCACGAAATCGTCGGTATCATCGATTCTGTCGGCAAGGGCGTGGCGCGTTCCAGGATCGGACACCGCGTTGGCGTGCCCTGGCTTGGACACACCTGCGGGCATTGTCCTTACTGTGTCGCAGAGAATGAAAATCTCTGCGATCAGCCAGACTTCACGGGCTATACGCGCGACGGCGGCTTCGCAAGCCATGTCATAGCTGATGCGCGTTTCGCCTTCGATCTGGACCCGGAGGCCGACCCCGTACCCCTGGCGCCGTTGCTTTGCGCTGGCCTGATCGGCTGGCGATGCCTGAAGAAGGCGGGGGACGGCAAGCGGCTCGGACTCTATGGTTTCGGCGCCGCCGCACACATCGTCGCCCAGATCGCCTCCTGGCAGGGTCGTGAGATCTTCGCTTTCGCTCGGCCGGGTGACGAGCAAGCACAGGTATTCGCACGCTCGCTCGGTGCGACCTGGGCAGGTGGGTCGGATGAATCACCGCCCAAGCACCTCGATGCCGCAATCATCTTCGCTCCTGTGGGTGACCTGGTGCCGATCGCGCTTGGTGCCGTCCGCAAGGGTGGCCGGGTGGTTTGCGGCGGCATTCACATGAGTGACATTCCGGCGATGGCCTACGAATTGCTCTGGGAAGAGCGCGAACTGGTGTCGGTCGCAAACCTGACGCGCCGCGACGCGGAAGAGTTCTTTCCCATTGCGAGACGCGCGCAGGTGCGCACGCATACGAAGGTCTATCCGCTGGAAAGGGCCAACGAGGCGTTGGGAGATCTGAGGGAAGGGAGATTGAACGGCGCAGCCGTCCTGGTGCCGTGATCGGCATGCGCCAGCCTTATCTGGCCTGTTGTCCCAGTCTGGGCATTTGCCGGATCCAGTTCGCGCGGGTCGCATCGCTGACGGCAGCGACCAGCCGAACAAGGTCTCGCGCACCGGGCTGCGGAAGACTTGGCAATCTTGACGTGCTGCGGTCTCGGTCAGTGCGGCCAACATTATGGCCAGCAGCCCATGCGTGCCGCACTAAGAGGTCGAACACAAGGGAGAGCCGTTGACGGATGTTCACGAATGATCCCCGGCTCCCGTTGGACTCGCTCAAAAGCGCAGTCGCCTCCCCGACGTGTGACTTTGCCGTATTGCCGAGGTTCCGCCTGCGCGATCATAGCTAGACTGGGGCCGGTCAGACGAGGGCACGACGGCCAGTGATCTTCTCGATGTTGATGCGGAAGAAGAGGTGAGGCGGACTGGCCACCTTGTCCTCGGAGTGAGGTGTCTCGCTGCCAGGCTCCCACCAGTTGGGGCGCGCTTTCTGCAACAGCGACCAGGCATGGTCGCGCTCATTCTGCCGCGGGCCCGCTTCGGCCAGTTCTTCGTAGAGGCCGAAAGCAACGACACTCCACCAGCTGCGAGGGTTGGCAATCTCGTCGACTTCGAAGCAGACCTGAGGATGTTCGCGCATCGCCCGGACCTTCTGGCCGATCAGGGAGAAGCTGTAGATGTGGCTGTTCTCGTAAACGAAGCTGATCGGCACGACGTACGGCATCCCGTCCCTTAAGCACGCGAGGTGCCCGACCCTGCTGTCGGCCAGGTGCATCCTGCATTCTTGGGCGGTCATCTCAGTGACGGTCACGGGACTCCCCAGGTGAAAGGGCCAGCTTCACTTTGTGCATCTCGATGCAGGCTGCGCCGGACTTAGGCACCTCCTTGTTTGGCCGTCTCGAGAAATCGATCGGCGAAGTCGGCGAGTGCGTTCCAGTCAGTGAATTCGTGATCGCGCTCGGGGCTCGGGCCGCCGCTCTTCATGACGACGAATTTGACGAACTGCTCCTGAAAGTAATCGTACTTGGTGAAGCGCAATGCGCCCCCGAGAAGAAGGGTCATGCGTGGTTGCCACCCTGTCACGGAGACGAAGCGATCCACATACTTTTGAGCCTCCGTCTTCTGGTCTTCCAGCGCCGCCGACAGACTGACGGATATGAGGGCCGAGGGCCTGGTGCTCAGCGCCTCATGATGCGCAAATACGAAGTTCGTGACGGTTTCCTGGTGGTGCTCCTGGTGGACCGACGCGGCAATGACGAACGCGTCGAAGTGTCCGAGCTTCAAATCGGATGCGAGCGCTGTGCTATCCAGCAGCTCGACCTGGTGCCCGCGCTCGCGAATACGCGTTGCCGCCCGTGCTGAAATCTTCTCCGTCTGCCCTTCGGTCGTTCCATAGACAATCAGGACGTTCACGATGTCCCTCCGATAGCGGACGAGACATTCGTAGGGACGGTTGATACGAGCCAACCCGGCATGCCGGTACCTCAATGCTTCGCAGCAGCAATTGACCGCATTATAGCACCATGGAACAGGCTTCACGAACCGCTTTTCGCTGCGACCTGGGTGCCTAGAGCACGAAGAACCCGATCGTGGCCAGAGCCATGATCAGCACCGCAAGCCATCCGACAGCCTTCCCATGACGCGCGGGCTACTGGCCATCATCACCATGATTGCCATCAGTGGGACCGCAAGTATGCCATTGATGACCGCTGTCCAGTAGAGCGCGCGGATTGGATCGAGTGCGGTAAAGCTGACGACAACACTGCCGAGGGTTGCTGCGATAATCGTTGCATAGAACGCCTTGGCCTCACGGGGCGGTCGATCCAGCCCCTCGGGCCAGCGGAACATCTCGGCGACGGCATAGGCAGCCGAGCCGGCAAGCACCGGGACGGCCAGCATGCCGGTGCCGATGATGCCGGCGGCGAAAACCGCGAAGGTGACTTCGCCGGCAATCGGCCGGAGCGCCTCTGCCGCCTGCGCTGAAGTCTCAATCTGCGCAGTACCGTTGGCGTGGAGGGTGGCTGCGGTGGCGATGATGATGAACAAAGCGATGAGATGGGAGAATGCCATGCCGAAAAGCGTATCTGTTCGAATGCGGGCGAGCTCGGCACCCGCCGTACGCGGATGAGTACTGAGCCGTACAAGGTGGCGACGATGCAGCTCCTCCACTTCCTCACCGGCTTGCCAGAAGAAGAGGTAAGGGCTGATCGTTGTGCCGAGAACAGCCACTAGGGCCATGGCATGGTCGTGATCCAAGGCGAATTGCGGAATGAGTGCGCCGCGCAGCGCTGCGGCCCACGGCACGTCCACAGCCAGCACCACCGCGACGTAAGCAAACAGGGAGAGGGTTAGCCACTTCAGGATGGTCACATAGCGCTTGTAGGCAATGAAGATCTCAAGGCCGGTGCAGAGCAGTCCGAAGGCTGCGGCGTAGAGGAACTGAGACCCACCGACGAGAAGCTTAAATGCGGCTCCCATCGCCGCCAGATCAGCGCCGATGTTGATGAAGTTGGCGACGAGCAACAGGAGAACGGCAAAACGCATCACCCAAGGCGGATAGTGTCGCCTCAGGTTCTGCGCGATGCCTTGACCGGTCACGGCGCCGATGCCCGCACTGATCCCCTGGATCACGACCAGGAGGGGGTAGCTGAACGGTATTGTCCAGCCGAGCGCGTAGCCGAATTGCGCGCCCACCTGGCTGTAAGTGGCGATGCCGCTGGGGTCATCGTCTGCCGCGCCGGTGATGAGACCGGGTCCCAACGTGCGCAAGAAGCTGGTGCGCCGACGCGGCGAGTCATCGGGCAACATTGATGATTGATGCTCCATCTCAGTCCGCTCTCTCGCCGCAACGCGTCCCGCCCGGCGTCGTTTCAGTTCGCATTTGGTTCGATGTAACCTGTCGCTGGTTGCGTCCAAACAATGAAAACACTGGCAATGCACTGATACATTGGACGTGGGTTCTTATGTACTCCTCATGTCGAATGGCAGGCTGTTGTGCGTGATGGAACCACGTTCGCAACGTCCGCAGTTTGTTGATGAACGGACCTTAGGGGGTACATCCGCGAAGTGACACGGCTGGCGCTCGTCGCTCGTTGCGATCGACGGAACGAACTGCAGCTTTCAACACCATCTCGGCCATTTGCGACAGTCCACCGATTGATTTGGACCCTACAGCGCTCGCTCACCAAGCTTGCGCACCTGGCGGATCCACTTCGCGCGGGTCGCATCGCTGGCGCCGGCGACCATGCCGATCAGGGTCTCGCGCACCGGGAGGCAATAGACAAGAAATCAGCACTAGCTGCCTTGATACCGGTCAAATCCGTCTGCGAGCGGCAAATGGCAAGTTTGGGGTTCCTGGGAGCCCGGGAAAAGCGCTCGCTTATCGAGCTTGTGTCCGATCCACTCGCCAGATGTCGCATGGATGGCTTTCGCCGCCGCCGAACGAATGGCGACCGACTTGCGCCCCCGAGATCGTCGAGGGCGCGCGGATCGCTTGGTGCCTTGACAGATCGTCAGGCTATGTCCGTGGGCTCGGCTTTGCGTTTTCGCCCGGTGATCATGGCCCGGACCAGGTTTTCGCGATGGCGAAAGCTTGCCAGCGCGACGCCGCCCATATGGAAGAGGACCAGCAGGAGCAGGCCGTGCGCGACGAGGCTGTGTGCCGTCTCTACCCACGAGACGCCGAAATAAGCGTCCGTCGTCATCAGCCATCCGGTCATCGCGGTTAATCCCATCGCCCCAATCAAGGCGATCACCATTGCGCCGCCGGCCGGATTATGGCCGATGTAGCGGGCTTCGCGACCGCTCAGCAATGCTGAGAGGTAGCGCAGCACTGTTGCCGGATCACGCACGAATTGCGAGAAGCGCGCATAGGGGGTGCCCAGAACGCCCCACAACAGCCGCATCGCGACCAGCGCCGCCGCGGCGTAGCCAGCCCAATGATGGATGTCCTCGGAGGAATGCGAGGTCAGCCAGGCCGTGACGAAGCTGAGCACCAGCGCCCAGTGAAAACTTCGCACGACCAGGTCCCAGACGCGCACCATCTCTGGCGATGACCGCGCGTCCATGACTATCGAACCGTTCGGATCAATTTTCGCCGGCTTCGGCATTGTCGAGCTTTTCAAGGGTCTCGGCATTGTAGGCCAGGTTCACCTTCTTGCCGGCCTTGTCGACCGCATAGACTTCGTAGCAACCCTTCTCGACCTTGATCTGGCGGACGGTAAGTCCCTCGCCAGTCAACTGCGCCTCGAGCGTTGCCTTGGGCTTGAACTGTGATTTCGGGGCGGTGCTGCAGCTGCCGCCGGCGGCGAACGCCGGTCCTGCAACCATGCCGGCGAGGGTGGCGAGAACGAGTGTGCGATACATGATGGCTCCATTCGGGGGTTGGGCGCGGATGTTGCGCCTGCGGCTGGGATTTCGATCGGTCGTGTCAGACGGATATTTCACCGTCATTGGTGCGACATAGCCAATTCAACCTGACAACTGGCTGACAGCTACATTGGCGCCGCCGATGGGCTCGCGCCGGTCGGTTTGATCTGGCGCAAGGACGGCGGGTGACGCGGCGAGCAGGATGACGGCCAGGATGTAGAGCACTTCTGCTGCTGTCCTGAAGGAGATCGCCATGAAAACCCTATTGAGGAGAGTTGCGCTCGGGCTTGCTGCCGCAATGCTCATGGCCGGCAGTGCCGGCGCCGTCAAGGCTGCTGCGATTGTCCAGGTCTCCCTGTGGGACAAGGGCGCGAGTACGGAGATGCCGATGGGTCTCGCTTATGCGGCGCCGGGCATTGATCTCGCCAAGGCGACCATGGGGATCAAGGCTTCCCCGGGTGCGGTGAAGGCCGGCGAGGTCACATTCAAAGTGAAGAATGACTCCAAGGACACCATTCACGAGATGATCGTGATGTACCTTGCCGCGCCCGGCAAGCTGCTTCCTTACCTTGAGGCCGAGAACCGGGTCGACGAAGACAAGTCCGGAGATAAGGGCGAGGTGTCGGAACTCGATCCCGGCAAATCAGGCACATTGACCGTCGATCTGAAGGCTGGACAATACCTGCTTATCTGCAACGTGCCAGGTCACTATGGGGCGGGCATGTGGGCTGAATTCACCGTCGATCCATAGGCCCTGAACTAGGCTCCCTGCTTAGAACTGTCGCAGTCTCGGCAAGCTTGCCGGGATCGCCAGTCTTGTCGCTTTGGCTGCCGCACAATAGCAAGGTAACCCTTGAAGGCAAGGTCAACACGAGATACGTGCCGCGATTTAAATTCACAACGAGCGCTGCCTGGCCCGTTCACCCAATTCACGCATCTGGCTGATCCACTTCGCGCGGGTCGCGTCGTCGCGCACCGGGCTGATGCCGACAAAATGCAGAATGCTTCGCTTCATGCCGGCAATGCCGTGTCCGAGGAACCATAGCCGATAGACAACGGAAGGCATGCCCATCGTCACCACGACGCGCGCCGAGCGGCCGCGAAGCAGCGTCCTGGTGAAGCCGCCGCCCTTGTCCGGGTAGGCGAAAGCCGTCCCTGGCCGCATCACCTGTTCCAGGAATGCCTTGAGCAGAGCCGGCATGGTTCCGAGCCACAGCGGAAAGACGAAGACGATGTGCTCGGCCCACACGATCGCCTCGGCTGCATCCCTCAGCTCGTCGGGAACCGTACCATGTTCGAACTCCTGCATCGTCCGCAGCATCGGAAAATCAAGCGCTGCCAGATCGACCCGCCGGACTGCGTGCCCCGCCTTTTCCGCGTCCTCGCCATAGGCGTTGGCAAGACCGCGGCAGAGCCGGTCCGGGGACGGGTCGGGATGGCCGACCACAATCAGGATGCGTCGCGACATGGTGGTCTACTCCCAGCGAGCGTGGCGTTGCCGCGTCAGGGGCGCTCGACCCTTGCCACCTGGTAGGTGTGCATGGCGCCGTTGCGCTCGATCGACAGGTACTCACCGGTCACAAACCGTTCGTCGCCGAGATGGAAGCCGATCTCGTCGTCGCGATCACCTTCGGCATAGTCGAAATACCACTGTCCACCGGGCTTGCGCCTCAGCCGGCCGATCAGATCCTCCTCGCCGGTGCGAAAGCGACGAACACGGCAAGAGGCCCTGTGCGACTTCCACTCTTCCGCATCGATCCGGCCTTCGCCGGTCAATGGAGCCAGCACGTCGTAGCCTTCTTCACGGTCGCCTTCCGGGTGGCCCTTTTCACGCGCGAGCAGCAGCCGGACATTGCGGAATTTCGGGGTGAGGTCCTTCAAACTGGTCATGGCGAACTCCTTTCACGGAGTTTCATAGAGCGGTGGCGGGACCTGGCCCTTGATCCGCATCAAAGAAGGCTCGAGAACAACACTTCTATCCAGGACCGAGCAACAGGAGGGCGCAGATGCCCATGGTCGCGGCGATCAGGGTTGTGACGGCCAGTGGCAACCAGAACCAGACCGGACCGGCAAATACTGCAAGCGACAGGCGACCGATCGCGTTTGCTGCCAGCGCCGCGAGCACGGCCTGGCCCACGGTCTCGACAGGCACGGAATGCTTGACCAGGCGCAGCGCCCCAAGCACCGAGACATCGACATCGAATGCGCCGGCCAGCGCCGAACTCGCCAACAGACCGCGCCCACCGAATTGAGCGGCCAGCCCGGCACTCCCGGTCGCGACGATCGCAAAGAGCAAGGCGAAGAGCAGCAGCGGGCCCAGTTCGAATGGATTGCGCGCGATAGCGCTGCCTTCACCGTCCCCGCTGTCGCGAGTCATCAGCAACGCGCCGCAGACAGCGAAGGCGAGCGCTGCGGCAATCGCCGGAATGGCGACCGATGCGAGCACGCTTGGCTCGACGATCGAAACCACGGTGCAGACGCGGAGCACCGAAACCATTGCAGCCAGGGATGCCGCCCCAGCGAGCGGCAGCGGATTGCTTGCCGATGCGGCATTGCGGGCAAGCGCCAGGGTCACCGCCGTCGAAGAGACGATCGCACCGGTGAGCGAACTGACCAGCAGACCACGGGTATTTCCCAGAATGCGAACAGCCACGTAGCCGGCGAACGAAATAGAGGCCATCAGCACCATCAGGAACCAAACTTCCCAAGGATTGAAACCGCCCCACGGGTCCATCGTCCGGTTTGGCAGCAGGGGCAAGACGATCGCCGTCATCACCGCCAGGATCAGCGCCGAACGGAGTTCGACCCAGGTCAGTCGCTTCAAAAGACCGTGCAGGACCTCGCGGCTGGCCAGGATTGCCGCCAATGCCGCCCCACCGGCAGCAGCAGCCCGATAATCGCCTGCGACGGAAAGCGCGCCAAGGGCAAAAACGCCCAGGCCCGCGATCACGCTCGTGACACTGAAATCCTCATCATGGACAGCCTCGCGCGCCTTGTACCAGGCGAAGATTGCCGCAAAGGCGATGAAGCCGCCGACCAGTACGGATACCGCGCCGAGCGCATCGGCGAGTGCGGCGAGCACGCCGCCGAGCAAGCCGGATATGCCGAATGTCCGGATGCCGGCCGTGCGACTGCGATCGGGTGCATCCCGCTCCTGCCAGCCGCGCTCCAAACCGACGAGAAGACCTATTGCAAGGGCCAGTCCCAACCGGGCGATGAGCGGTTCCATTGGCGGCAACTTTCAGGCAGCGACCGTCGGCAGGCGGTCGCGAATCCACCTGACGATCTGGCCTGCCGTCAGTGCGCCGGATGTGCGCGCGATTTCGCGCCTGCCATGAAAGAGGATCATGGTCGGGATGCTGCGAATGCCGAGCCTGGCAGCAACAGCCTGCTCATTGTCGGAATTGAGTTTGATCAGGCGGACATGCGGCTCGAGCTCACTTGCTGCTGCTTCATAGGCCGGCGCCATCATTTTGCAGGGGCCACACCACGGTGCCCAGATGTCGACGACAACGGGCAGGCTGCTGCGCGCGATCTGATTATCGAAGATCGCGGCATCGACATCTTCGGGATGCCCCGAAAACAGCCGGTTCCCGCACTTTCCGCATTTCGCCTCTATGGCATTGCGGCCCAGTGGCAGGCGGTTGACCCCACCACATTTGCTGCAAACCACCAGATTCTGCTGTGCCATGGTCATTTACCGATCTTGCTCTCGACCACTATGCGCGCCACAGATGTCCATCGCCAAGGGTGCGCAACGCGTTCAGGATAACCGCTACGTCAATCCCTTCCTGCAGTAGCGCTCCGGCAACCGGAGTGATCAGGCCCATGGCCGCGGCAACCATTGCCAGCCCCGATAGCGCCAGACCGGCGATGATGCTTTGCAAGGCGATCGACCGCGTTCGCCGCGCGATCCGAACCGCATCGGCCACGGGCTGCAGCCTGTCGGTCAGCACGATGACGTCAGCCGCCTCGGAGGAGGCGGTGGCACCACGTGCGCCCATGGCGACACCGACCGTCGCGGCCGCCAGGGCGGGGGCGTCGTTGATGCCGTCCCCGACCATCATCGTCGGCGCCAAGGCTTTCTCGGATTCGACCGTCGCGACTTTTTCGGCAGGGGTCGCATCGGCGACAATGGCGTCGAGGTCGAGCCGGGCGGAGATGCGCTTGGCCGCCACGCCGTCGTCGCCTGTGAGCATAATCACGCGCGCAATGCCGGCTGAGCGCAGCTTGCCGAGTGCATCATGCGCATCAACACGCAGGGCATCGCCGAACGTGAAAACACCGGCAAGCCGTCCGCCGAGGGTTACAAAAACCCTGAGCACCGGCTCGTCCCGGTATTTTTCTTCGCCGACTTTCGCCCAGCCGGGCAGCGGCTTGTCGGCGAGCACGAGAGCCCGCGATCCCGCCGCGATCGACATGTTGTCGACCTTGCCCTTCAGGCCTGCGCCGCGATGCTCGCGGACATCACGCGGATGCGAAAGCATCAGCTGTCTGCCGCGCGCCGCCCGGATGATCGAGTCGGCGAGCACGTGGTGCGAGGCCTGTTCCAGGGAAGCCAAGAGCCGCAGCAAATGGTTCGCGTCACGGCCGGGTGCGGCTTCGATTTCGATGAGCTCGGCGCCGCCGATGGTCAAGGTCCCCGTCTTGTCGAAGATCGCGGTTCGGACTTGCGCAAGGGCCTCCAGAGCCGCGCTGCCTTTCATCAGGATGCCGGCGCGCGCGGCGCGGGACACGCCGCCGATGAAGGCAACCGGTGCCGCAAGGATGAGCGGGCAAGGTGTCGCGACCACCAGCACGGCCAGCGCCCGGATTGGATCGCCGGAGATGTACCAGGCGGCACCGGAAACCAGCAAAGTGGCTGGCAGCAGGAACAGGGCGAAGCGGTCGGCCATACGGATGAACGGGGATTTCGCCGTCTGCGCCGCAGCCACCATGCGTACGATCGCGGCATAGGTGCTCTGCTCTGCCGAGGCAGAAGCCTGCATGCTGAAGGGCTCGCCCGCATTGATGGTGCCGCTGCGCAGCATATCGCCCGCTGTCCGCCGTTCCGGCAGCGGCTCACCGGTCACCGCCGACTCGTCGAGCGAGGCCGAAGCATCGAGCAGGATCCCATCGACGGGGAGCAGTTCCCCGGCCTGGACAAGAAGCTCGTCGCCGACGGCGACGTCTTCGACGGAGATGGTCTCGGTCCCCAGCTTTGACGTTCGATGGGCGACACGCGGGGACCGGTCGGTCAATGCCTTCAGGTTCCGTTCCGCGCGGCCGCGGGCGAAATCCTCAAGCACCGTGCCGCCGGCATACATGATCGCAACCACCACGGCCGCCAGAGGTTGCCCAAGCAGGAGCGCGGCGGACATCGATACCAAGGCAATCGCATCGACGCCGAAGCGGCCGATCCAGAAATCACGCAGAATGGAGAGGGCGAGAGCCGCCACCACGGGCAAGGTCGCTATCGCCCAGATCGTGTCGGCCTCAAGAGGGCCGAGCCCCGTTCGCCACACTCCGATCCCAACGGCGAGGCCCAGGATGGCGATGACCAGCAATGCGCGCCGCAGGTTGGACTCGTTCATCCGATGTCCCTCAACCTTGATGGCCCCTGGCCCTAGAGTTCGCGGACCATCTCCTCGAGCAGTCGCCGCACATCATTCGCGACCTGCGCAAGCTCGCGATTGCCGATAGCGCCCATTGAAGCGACCGGATCCACCGCTGCGACCTCCACCTTTCCCGGTCCGACCTCCGTGACGATGACATTGCAGGGCAGCATGGTTCCGATCTTGTCTTCGGCCTGAAGCGCCCGCCATGCGAAATGCGGATTGCACGCGCCCAGGATCACATAGGGCCTGAAATCTGCGCCAAGCTTGGCTTTCATGGTCTGCTGGACATCGATCGAGGTCAGAACGCCAAACCCCTTGCTTGCGAGCTTGTCGGTCACGTGGTCGATCGCCGCTGTGAACGGCATGGCGACGATCTTGCTGAAATAGTAACTCATCCGACTCTCCAATCGTTGATCGCTGTAGCTCGTCGCCACTTTGCGAGCGACCTTGCGCAAGAGCTAATCGCGATAACCGGAGAACGCTTTGATCCAACGCAACGAACGGGCAAGATCGACTGACGATGATCGCCAGGAACAGGAGACACTAGGGGTGACGATCCGAAATCTCGACCATGCGTTCGCTCCGAAGTCGGTTGCCGTGTTCGGGGCATCGGCGCGCAACGGCTCGGTGGGCCGTGTCGTCTTCGACAACATCGTCAATGGCGGCTTTGCGGGCGAGATCTGGCCGGTCAACCCGAAATATTCGCAAGTGGCCGGTCGACGCTGCTATGCGAAGGCGGCCGACCTGCCGGGTGTTCCAGACCTTGGTGTCATCGTCACACCGCCGGACACTGTTCCCGGCATCGTGCGCGAGCTCGGCGACAAGGGCACACGGTCGGCGGTCGTGATCACCGCCGGGCTTACGCGCGAGAACGGCCTGCGTCAGGCCATGCTCGACGCTGCCAAGCCCAATCTTTTCCGCATCATCGGGCCGAACACGGTCGGTCTGGTGATCCCGCCTTTGAAGCTCAATGCCGGATTTGCGCATATGGCCGCCAAGCCTGGCAACATCGCGCTGCTGTCGCAATCCGGCGCAATTGCCACGTCGCTGATCGACTGGGCGGCTGACAATAATGTCGGCTTCTCGCAGATCGTCTCCCTGGGTGACATGGCGGATGTCGACGTGGGAGATTGTCTCGACATGCTAGCGGGCGACATGCACACACGCGCCATCGTGATGTATCTCGAAACAATTCCCAATCCGCGCAAGTTCATCTCAGCCGCCCGTGCGGCGGCACGGGTCAAGCCGGTGATCGCGATCAAGTCGGGTCGGCACGAGCAATCGGCCAAAGCGGCCGCGACCCACACCGGCGCGCTTTCGGGGGCTGACCGTGTCGCAGACGCGGCATTGCTGCGCGCAGGCATCCTGCGTGTCAAAGGCCTGACCGAGCTGTTTGATGCCGCTGAAACGATCGCCCGCTTCACTCCGCTCAAACGAGCCCGCGTCGGCATCGTCACCAATGGCGGCGGGGCAGGGGTATTGGCCATCGATCAACTCATCGACTGCAAAGGGGAATTGGCCGCGCTATCACCCGCCACCATCCAACGCCTGAATGCCGTATTGCCTCCAATATGGTCGCACGCCAATCCGGTCGACATCATCGGCGATGCCCCGCCAGAGCGTTACAAGGCCGCCGTCGAAGCTGTAGCGGCAGACCCCGGAACGGACGTTGTCCTGGTGATGAATTGTCCAACGGGGCTGGGTTCGGCGCTTGCCGCGGCAAGCGCGGTGGCGGAAACCACAAGGGAAGGGATGATTGCCGGCAAACCGGTCCTGACCTGCTGGCTCGGTGAACACACGGCGCGCGCCGGGCGGCAAATCCTTCAGGATGCCGGCATTGCCAGTTTTGAAACGCCGGCTGACGCGGCAACAGCCGTCTCCTACCTCAGCGAATGGTCGCGTGCCCAGCGGGCATTGATGCGCACGCCGTCGAGCCGCAGCGAGGACATCACGAGCGACAGGGAAGCCGTGCTCGCCATATTCAGGCAGGTCGCGAGGGAGGGCCGGCGAATGCTGACCGAGCCCGAAGCCAAGGCAGCAATTTCCGCCTACGGCATCCCGGTACCCGAGACGATCGTTGCCAGATCTCCTGCTGAAGCGAAAGCGGCGGCCGGCCAACTCCTCAAGACGTCTGAACAGGTCGTCGTCAAGCTGCTGTCCAAGGCGATCTCGCACAAGTCGGACATTGGCGGGGTGGTGCTCAGCATTGCCGACGCCGCCGCTGCCGGGGAGGCCGCACAGGCAATCGAGGCGCGTGTGCGCAAACACGCACCGCAAGCCGATATTGAAGGCTATGCCGTTCAGCCGATGGTGGTGCGAAAACAGGCGCAGGAACTTATCCTCGGCATGAGCCGGGATCCGATCTTCGGGCCGGCCATCCTGTTTGGAGCTGGCGGCGTCGCGGTCGAGGTTATGGATGATACAGCGATCGCATTGCCACCGCTCGACGACGTTCTTGCCGGTGACCTGATCGCGCAAACGCGGATCGGCCGCCTGCTTGCCGGGTTCCGCGATCGCAAGCCGGCCGATCGGCAAGCGATCATCGCGGCCCTCAACGGCTTGTCGCAGATGACCGTCGACTTTCCGTGCCTCGTTTCGATGGATATCAACCCGCTGCTGGCCGACGCCGAGGGCGTGGTTGCGCTCGACGCCCGCATCGAGATCGCGCCGGAACGGGTGGAAGAGGTGGGCCCGAACCCCGCTCTCGCCATCAGGCCTTATCCGTCGGGTTGGGAGAAGGCGTTTTCCGGTGGCGGCACGCACTATCACATCCGGCCGATCAAGCCGGCCGACATCGCGCTCTATCCCGAATTCCTTGCCAGGATTTCGCCTGACGATCTGCGCCTGCGTTTTCTGTCGCCGCGCAAAAGCTTCTCCGACCAGATGTTGAAGCGGCTCACCCAACTCGACTACGATCGCAACATGGCTTTCATCGCTCTGGAGACGAGCACAGGATTGCTGGCGGGTATCAGCCGCCTGTCTTGCGATCCGGACCACGCTGTCGCCGAATACGCCTTGCTGGTGCGCACGGATTTGCAAGGTCACGGTCTGGGTTGGGAATTGCTCAAGCAAATCGTAGATTATGCAAAGGCCGATGGGATCGGCCGGATCGAAGGCATTGTGCTCAGCGAAAACACCAAGATGCTGGCCATGTGCCGCGAATTTGGCTTTTCGGTAACGCATCATCCAAGCGAACCCGGCCTCGTCGAGGCAATACTCGATCTGCGTTGAGGTCGATCACCTTGCCGTCATGAGGCTGTGCGCAGGATTTCGGAGGCGTCGCTATCGGAAAACCTTGTCAACTCCGCGACGATATCGGCAGGCTTCCGATCAGCGTCGACCTTGCGCCATGTGGATTGAGTGGCATTTCGCTGCAACTGTCGCGAGAGGATATCTATGGTGGCGTCGGAAGGACCTCCCTTGCGCTCGCTGACCCGTTGCCAGAGAACAAGCGGATCCGCTTCCAGCCAGAATCCAGAGCATGCGACGCCCCTGTCACTCGCCGCCTTCTCGATCCGATCGCGATCGGCAGGCCTGTCAAAGACGGCATCAGCGACAACCGATCCACCCTCCGCGAGGATCAGGCCGGCCCGCCACGCCATTTCACGGTAGACGCGGTCGGAGACTTCCGGCCGATAGGCTTTGTCCGGTAGGCGCGTTTCGGCCGGCACACCGTGCATGGCTTTGCGGATACGGTCGCTTTCGACGATGCGGGCGCCGGGCGGCACACCGACATGGGCGGCGAACGCCTCTGCAACGGTCGTCTTGCCGGAACCGCTGAGGCCGCCGATGGCAACGAGACGCGGCGGGGTTTCCTGGAGAAATGTCCGGGCAAGGTCGAAATAGGACCTGGCCTCGACAGTCAGTTTGTCGGAATCGGCACTGCCTTCCTCGACCTGGGTTGCTGTGACGTGGGCGCGCACGGCGGCCCGCACCGCCATGAAAAAGGGCAGCAGGATGAACCCGTCCTCGTCGTCGGCTTCGTCGAGATAGCGGTTCATCACAAGGTTGGCGAGCTGCGGAAAACCCCGGTGCCAAAGATCCATCAGCAGGAAGGCAAGATCGTACAAAACGTCGATGTTGGCGATCTGGTCATTGAATTCAATGCAATCGAAGAGGCGAGGCTCGCCGTCGAAAAGGCAGATGTTGCGCAGGTGCAGATCCCCATGGCACCGACGGATCTTGCCTGCGGCTTCGCGACGATCGAGCAATCCGGAATGCCGAGCAAGAGCGGTGCGGAAGGCCTCGGCAAAGGTCGTGCTTTCTGCTTTTGTGAAAACATGGCTGGTGGCAAAGCCGCCCTCGTTGATGTCGAGCACGCCCGCCATGTTGGACGATCCGCTGCCATTGTGGATTGCCGACGCGGCACGGTGATATCCCACGATCATGCGTGCTACGGCGGTCATCAGCGCTGGCGTCAGGTGTCCGGCGGTAGCCATGCGATCGAGGAGCCTCGACTGATCGAAGCGAACCATCGCGATCGCCGCATCGACCAGTCGGCCAGTGCCGTCAAAAGTCAGTTTGCCATCTGCCTCGCGTGTAATGTGACGCACACCCAGATAGAGGCCGGGCGCGGTCTTGGAGTTGAGTTCCACCTCTTTCTCGCAAGCGGCCAGCCTCAGTGCCGGCGTCGAGAAATCGACATAGGGGAGCTTCACTGCCCGCTTCATCTTGTAGGCGCGTTCGCCAGTCAGAAAAATACGCGAGATATGGGTCTCGATCGCCTCGACCGGCCAAGCTGCGGCGTATGAGGCAGGATCAAGCAGGAACGCGGTAACGGATTGCTGGTCATCAACGATCATGGACCGCCTCCCTGATGCTTGTGTCTTGCGGAGACCGTTTCCGCCATGTGCTCTCATTGCTGCAGTGTCTCGACATAACCAGCCAGGTCATGGATCCGTTCCCTGGTGACGATTTCGCCGGCGTTCGGGCCATATTTCTTCACGTCACCAGGAAGGAACTGGCGGCCCCAGACCGGCATGTCGCGATCGCCATGCTCCGGCACCATGGCGCGGCCGTCGATCGTCGCGAAAACGCGCCAGTAGGGGAACGCGCCGCCATTGTTTCTCGAAAGACGAGTGAGGTCAGCAGGGCGCTTGACCAATTCGTCGCCGAGCGGACCATCGCCTTTGCCTTCGGGACCATGGCAGACGGCACAGGAATTCATGTATTCCGCCTTGCCGTTGCCCAGCTCCTGAGCGGCGGCGGTATTGAAGGCCAAACCTGCGAGAGCCACCGCGATCAGAAATTTCATCTGCGTTTCCCCGACTGATTAGCGGAAGCCTACAGCCTTGGCTCGCGAGGACGTTGATGCGGATCAAATGGGGCCGCACCCAAGGGATTGATTCAGCGCAATGAACGCACCGGCCTCTCGCGCTTAAGCTTCAGCAACGATTGAACCTTCACGCGGAAATGAGGAGTTGTTGCCGTGACTTTCAAGACACTGCTTACGGTTACCGGACCGAACCAAGGCGAGGGCGATCTGAAGCTCGCCGCCGGCCTGTGCGAACAGGTCGGCGCCCATCTCTCCGTGCTCGTTCTCGAGCTGGCCCTACCGCCCTCAGGCGGTGCGCATGTGGGCGTCGTTTCACCAGCCTGGTTCGAGGAGCGCCAGGTCGAGGTCAAGAGGCTCAAGGAGCGAATCTCGGCAGTCGGCGCCTTTCTTTCGCAGAGCTCGGTATCTACTGATCTGAGCGACGACTACCCGGATACGGCCTGGGCGGACGAAGTCATCGGAAGGCGCGCCCGCTATGCCGATCTGACCATTCTTGGTCCAGATCTGCTCACAAGCACGACGCTGAGGGATAAAGTCATCCAAGGCGCGCTGTTCTCATCGGGAAAGCCTATCCTGCTCGTTCCAGAGGACTCCCGGCCAACGCTGAAGCCGAAACGTATCCTGGTTGCATGGGACGCCCGGCTTGAGTCGTCGCGTGCCGTTCGCGAGTCGCTCGACATGCTGAAAAGCGCCGAAGAGGTTCACCTCGTTATGGTCGACCCGATCGAGGACGAGTTCCATCACGGTGCGGAACCCGGAGCAGATGCCGCTACCTATCTTGCCCGGCACGGCGTGAAGGTTACGGTCGAACGCCTGCCGAGTGCGAACCATTCGGTCGCCGACGTGCTGCGCCAGCATGCGGGCGACGTTGCGGCCGAGCTGATGGTCATGGGCGCCTATGGTCATTCCCGGTTGCGCGAGCGGATTTTCGGTGGCGTCACCAAGTCGATGCTTGAGGGTCAATCGCTGCCGGTCTTGATGGCGCGATAGCAAGTCAACGGCAGGAAAAAAGGGCCGGCGCAGATTGCGCCGGCCCGTTCCATTTCTTCCAACCAATTGATGGGACGACTACTCGCTCGCTTCTCGTCCCGACACCTGTTCAATCAGGATCCGGAAGAAAACGTGCGGTGCACTGTCGGCTGTGGGAGGAACGACCGGCTTGAGTGCGCCAGGCTCCCACCAGTCGGAGTGCTTGCTCAAGACCGACCAGGCATGATCCCGCTGAAGCTTGTGGCCGATCCGATCAGGCAGCTCCTCGTATCGGCCGTCGGCAACGACGCTTCGCCATCCTCGCCCTTGGTCGTGTTCGTCGACCTGGACGCACACCAGCGGATTGGCTCGCATCCATTCGATCTTCTTGCCCGGCATGGAAAACGCGTAAAGATGAGCATCCGAATGGGCGTAGTAGAGGGGCACGACGTAGGGCTGCCCATCCGTCGCGCATGCCAAGCGACCAACACGATTGGTCGTCAGGATTTTCGTGCATTCCAAGGCAGAAAGCGTGCGGACCTGCATGACGGTCTCTCCTTTTTCTCTTATTTCTCTCGGTTGTTCCGTCTCATTGATTTCGTGGAGGCTTTCGAAGCGGGGCCGGCCGCCTGTTGCCCACTTCGGTGTTGCCTGCCCGTTTGCGATCGAACAGCCTCGTCCATCGTAGCGATCACATCGCTGTCCGAGAGCTGGGGAAACCGTAAGTAATGGTAGCTCAGGGCACGGAACTGTCCTGGCTGACTTAAGCAAACCACACGATCCGCTTGCCGGGCCAGTTCAACGACCGTTTCTTGCGGTGAAACAGGAACAGCCACGATGATTTCTCTCGGTGACCGGCGCTTGAGGGCGCGGATCGCGATTTTCATGGTCGTTCCGGTCGCGGCCCCGTCATCGACGATGATCACGGTCCTTCCCGAGATCGAGATTGGTCTGTTGTTGCCTCGATAGGCAACGCGCTGACGTTCGAGTTCGGGACGCTCTTTGGCAATCAAGACACGTAATCCGTCTTCGTCGAGCGCATAGGTCTCGACAATCTCACGGTTCAACACGACCTCCCCAGGGTCGCCATCGACGATTGCGGCAACAGCCAGCTCGGAATTGCCCGGCGCGCCGACCTTGCGGACGATAAGCAAGTCAAGAGGAGCATTGAGAGCTCTGGCCACCTCCACTGCGACAGGCACGCCGCCACGCGGCAATGCCAGCACAACAGGCCGATGCAGATGAAGGTTGGTCAGCTCCAGGCCGAGCTTCACTCCAGCGTCTTCCCGGTCTCGGAACATGGGTCAATCCACCGGCCACAATTTTCTAAGGGACTGCTTCATCGAGTTTCTGACCTGCACGATCTCACCATGCGAAATGTGACGGTCAAGAAGCTTGAAAACGGCACTGATCGCGACATCGAAATCGATCTCCTCATCGTAGCCGAAACTGTTTCGGACGCTGATAATAAAGTCGCGCTTCGTGCGCTCATGCGTAGGCACCGCGGGGTTCCGCCTTCGAAATAGATGCCGCGGACCAAAACAGGCAGTTGCGCCGAGAGATCGGCCATTTCCGCTTGCGACAGCCAATCTCGCACCGTGTGCAGAACAGACCTCAGGAGGCGGCACGCGCTCGGCTCGCTCCAGCAAAGATCCTTGGCAAGCTCGTTGACCCATTGCTGCGCCTGTTGGGCAGCGTGCGTGAACTCAGCAAAGGACGTGTGAGAACTATGACCCATGGCGACGCTCCTCGAAGATTTGAGTTCCATTCCTAAGGCGTCGAAGGGCTTCGAGCATTGAGCCGGATCAAATTGCTCTTGGGGAAAGGGGATGAGCAGGCGGCGGCTCTTAGCCGCCGGATTTCTGCACAAGCAGGGGAATGATGCGGTCGCTCTTGGCCACCGGGGGCCGACGCCTCAGACGTCTTTTTTCAATTCGAGATGAACCGATGCACTGATCCGCTCTGGAGAACCGAACGCGTCACGCCGCCAAAAGTCATTTCCCGGACTCGGCTATGACCGTAGCCACCCAGAACAATGAGATCGCCCGCGATCTCCTGCCCGATCCGAAGGAGAATTTCCGCGGGCTCTATGTGGCGGGCATCAAAAACTTCCGATCGCGCCTTCACCCCGTGGCGCGTCAGAAAGAGTTCGACATCCGCCACATTCTCCCTGGATCCAGTATCACCATTGTCCACGGTGGCGATCACAACATCCCTGGCGGTGATCAGGAAAGGCATAGCGTCGACGACGGCACGTCGCGCTTCTCGCCTGTCATTCCACGCAATCAGGATGCTTTCGGCCTTGATCGGGGCAGTGGTTTCTGATGCCACGAGTATCGGGCGGCCAGCCGCAAGGATGAGACTTGCCGGATCCAGTATACGGTGATGGTCGACCACCAGATCGGTCGCCGGCGAGCCGGTGAGGATCAAGTCGGCGGCACGCGCATTGATTGCAAGCTGCCGGGTCGGATTTCCTATTTCGCCACGCCACGAGGCACGATTGCTGCCATTGACGATGCTCAGGAATTCCCCTCTCAGGCAGTCTAAGCGACCTTCTATCTCCTCCACCTGACACCACATCGCCTTGGTCGCGGCCTGGTCGTCGGTGCCGGTTGGCAGGACAAAACGCGGCTCGGCGGCGCAGAAGCCGATCAGGTCGGCCTCAAGTCGTTGAGCAAGATCCCAATGCCATCGAGATGCGTGGCGCCGTGATGGCGTCCACGTCCAGTTGAACCATGATCGTCTTGAAAGCCATCGCGTCAATCCATTTACGGTTGAAGCGACTTGGCCATCAAAAGGAGGGAAGCACTTTGATGCGTGTCAAACGCCGCAACGAGACCGGTTGGCGCCGGGACGCTCGTGCAATCCGGCAAGGCCATAGGGTTGATCCTGATCAAGGACATGACGACGAACGGCGTCAAAGTCGCGCTGAGGAGATTTTTGTTTGCATGCCTCACAACGGAGTAGTCGATAATGCACACTCAGCCCGAACCATCGTCATTCGGCATGCAATTGTTGCCGATGGCGGAGAATGGCCAGACGTTCTTCCTCGCTGCCGCGACCCTTCAGATGCATGCCTTCAAGGCGATGATGCGATACAACGTCGAAACGCTGGCGTTTCTGAAGCACCGTTGCGAACAGGACGTGAAGCTGGCCGATGATTTGATCGGCGGTCCGCAGTTCAATGACGCTTTCGACATCTTTTCTGTTTTCCTGCAGAATGCGACATCGCAATACGTCAGCGAAGCCGGCAAGGTCGCTACACTGATCTCCAGGCTTGCTTCGGAAACGGCCAAGCGGGTTCGCGAGGAAGCCAGAACCGCGATCGAGGACGCAGCGGCGAAGACAGTCGCGTAGATCGACAAGGCGGAAGGTCGTCAAACATGAACAGCTTTTACAGGCGTGGTTGTCTGCCGGCTTCCGTCCTTGCTCTGATGCTGATCGGACATGTGCATCCAGCCTTGGCCGATAGCTTAACGGATCACGGAAAGGCGTTGGTGGAAGTCAATTGCGCCCGCTGTCACGCCGTCGGAAAAACGGACAAGAGCAGCCATCCCGATGCTCCGCCATTTCGCACCTTGTCAAAGCGCTATCCGATCACTGATCTCGAAGAGGCTCTCGCTGAGGGGATTTCGACTGGCCACCCGGACATGCCTGAGTGGATCGCGAGCCCCGACCAGATCGATGCAATTATCGCTTACATCAGCACCTTGCAGCAACCGTGATCGGGGCCACGGACGCGGCAGCCTACCGAACTTGACGCCTAATGGAGGCAATCGATCTGGCGTCGTTAGCGGCGCCAGCAAGCCGGCGCAGACGAAGCTAGGGCAACATCCGGTCGGCGGCACGGAAGAATGACCGAGCATGCGCCACGATCTGGGCTTCCGTAGGATGATCGGCAGGTTCTACGCCGACAATGCGATCCCTCAAGTGGGGATGGTGGTCGCGGACATGCTTTGCCAGCTCATCTTTCGCCGATCCTGGCCCTATGATCAGCCATTCCTTCGCCGGCTGCAGGGCCGCGACGATGTCGTGGTAGAAGGACTGGCTTTCCGGTGCACGCTTGCCGTCGACGGTGCCTGCCTTGTTGTGGGTCTGATGATGCGCAAGCGTGGTGGCAAGCCTAAGGCTCTCGGCGGTCTCTCGATTGAAGAAAAAGACCTTGGCTTCGCGATGATCCAGCCAGGCAACGGCATGTTGGGTCTGCATATTGATACATCCTTGGGCTATTGTTGAAGAATGAGCGCAATCCACCTGTGAGGCATCCTCACGCGGACTGGGACTCCAACGTTGCCAGGATCGAGCCGGGTTCGACCACGGTATTCGCAGTAGCGACAATCGTGGCGCGGCCACCTGCCGGTGCCACGATCTCGTGCAGCGCGTCTTCAACGCGAACTTCGGCTATCCGCTCGCCGGCTTTGATTGTGTCACCGCTGGCAATGAACCAGCGCTCCAAGATGCCCTCCGGCAACATGCAGGATGCCCATAGCGCTTCATCGACCTTGATATATTGCATCGCAATTCTCCCTATGCCGTCGAATGTTATGCGCTCGCGCAGCACGGTCCTTGATCCCGATCAATCGGCGTACGACGCAAGGGGCGCAATCGTACGGCGTTTGACGGCGATCAATTTCCGATGCGGCAGCCGCCCTAAGATGGCCGGCCGGCGACGGAGTGAGGCTATGAAGGATTTCAGGGAAAGGCAGTCGTCGTGATGAGCGCCCGATCAGACATCAGTGGTGCGTTGGCAATCAATTGGGCTGCCCGCGCCGTGCATGTGGTTGGCACCGATGACGATATATGGCGCCTTCCGCCGTAAGAATTGTTAGCCACATCGATCCGACCCCCGGCAACGCGCATGCCTGTCCGGCGGTTCCAGAAAATGATGCAGATCAATGCGCAACGAACCGTTTGCGAAGATTTTGATGCGATGTGGAACCCTATCCCAAGCGCTCCGTTTGGTCGCGATCTCGAACTCGCCGTCTTCGATGAAGACGGCGAACATGCACTTGTCTTTGCCTGCAGGAAGGCGAAGGAGGGTTGGAAAAATGCCGCCACTGGTGCTCGTGTCGACATCCGACCGACCCACTGGCGCGAGTGGGAAGATGAGAAGGTTCAGGCCAGAACAGGCAACCCTCTCGAAGGTTCTCCCTAGGGGCGGGATTCCACGATCAGCGCCATGCGCACGAGATGTGACAGACTGCTTGCGCCCATCTTGCTCATGACATTGGCGCGATGAATCTCGACAGTGCGCGGGCTGATCCCCAGATCATAGGCGATCGTCTTGTTGGGCAGACCCGAAACAAGTCCATCCAACACCTGCCGCTCGCGCTCTGACAAGGTCGACAGACGCACGCGGATATCCGCAGACTGAGGATGCGCTGCATCGACCTGGTTGCGGTTGGCCAACGCTGAATGGATCGCTCCGATCAGCATCTCGTCGTCGAACGGCTTTTCGATGAAATCGGCAGCGCCCTCCTTCATTGCCTGAACGGCGAGCGCCACATCAGCATGGCCCGTCATGACAATAACCGGGATTCTATGTCCGCCTGCTCTGAGCTGCCGCAGGAACTCGATGCCATCTATACCCGGCATGCGTACGTCGGTGACGATGCAGCCGTCGATATTCCCTGTCGCCGTCGAGAGAAAAGCTGTGGCCGATTCATGCAGGCGTACGGCAAAGTCGGCTGTGGCGAGAAGAAACCCAAGCGACTTGCGGACGTCGACGTCGTCGTCGACCAAATGCACAAGATCATTGCCGGCCATTGGCGACCTCTTCCTTCTCAACGATGCGCAATGTGAACCGGAATGCTGTTCCTCCGGCGGGCATTGGCTCGGCCCAGATGTGGCCGCCATGCGACTCGACGATGGTACGGCAAATGGAGAGGCCGACACCCATGCCTTGCTTCTTGGTGGTTACAAATGGCTGAAAGAGTTGAGCCGAGACCTCCGGCGCGAGGCCTGGGCCTGTATCGATCACGCTCACCTCGGCCATCCCGTCATCCCGCGCAATCGTCGTGACTTTCAATTCGCGGCGCGGTGCATCCTGCATGGCCTCCACGGCGTTGCGCATCAGGTTGAGCAGAACCTGCTGAATCTGGATGCGGTCGGTCAAGACCAGTTCGGCGGCAGGGTCGAGCTTGTAGGCGACGAGGACATTTATCTCCTTCGCACCGACCAGGGCCAGCGACGAGGCTTCCTCGATCAGCGCCGGCAGTCGTTCGACCTGACGCTCGCTTTCGCCCCGCGCAACAAAGTCCCTCAGGTGACGAATGACGTTTCCTGCCCGCAGGGCCTGCTCGGCCGCCTTTTCCACGGCATCGCGCAGCATAGGCGCATTTTCTTCCTTGCTGTTCTCGAGAAGCCGGCGGCTGCCCTTCAGGTAATTGGTGATCGCCGTCAGTGGCTGGTTGATCTCATGAGCAAGCGTCGAGGCCATTTCGCCGAGCGCGGTAAACCGCGCCATGTGCAGGAGCTCCTGCTGCTGCTCCTGGATTCTGGCTTCTGCCCGGTGCCGCTCGGTCAGGTCGCGGCAGAAGCCGGTAAAGAAACGTCCGGTTCCCGGATGCATCTCGCCGACTGAAAGCTCCATCGGAAAAGTTGTGCCGTCCTTGCGCGCGCCGGTCACGGTGCGGCCGAGCCCGATGATCCGGCGTTCTCCCGTCGTCAGATAGCGAAGCAGGTAGGCATCATGCTCGACGCGATAGGGCGACGGCATCAGCATATTGACGTTCTTACCAATGACCTCGCCTGACTGATAGCCAAACAGCGTTTCGGCAGCGGTGCTGAAGGACTGGATCCGGCCCTGTTCGTCGATAACGACCATCGCGTCTGGCACTGTGGCCAGGATCGATCGCAGATGGTCCTCACGCAACAGAAGTGCGGCGTTTGCAAAGGAGAGGTCGCTGACATCCGTGCCTTCAATGAAGATCGCGGTGACACGACCGTCGTCGGCCTTGATCGGCTGATAGACGAAATCCAGGATGCGCTCTTCGACCGGCCCGTCGGCTTTGTTGCGAAGGCCAACCTTCACCTCGTGGCCGATATAGGGCTCGCCGGTCGTGTACACATGGTCCAGATGTTCGAAAAACTCGTTCTCGTCGAACTCGGGAAAGGCGTCCCGTACTGACTTTCCAACCACTTGCCTGTGGCCGATCAATCGCTGGTAGGCGGCATTGGTCAGCTCGAAAATATGACCCGGCTCGCGCAGGAGCGCTGTAAAGCCCGGAGCCTGATCGAACATTTGCGACAACAGTGATTTCAGTGTCGTTCCGCCGGGCGACAGGCTGAGCGCTTCGTCTTTGATCACCTGAGGTTCCTGGGTTCGAGACGGTGCTGCCAAGGCTAACTATCACTTCTCGCCGCACACGCAAAACGGATCGAGCCGACGGCGGATGCAATTGGCGGTCTTTGACGCGCATCAAGGCATTGGACGCGGACGAGTGCAATTCATCACGGATTCCATCGTTCAGCGAAAGGCGTCCGCATGTCGTACAAGTCAATCATCGTCAACCTCGCCATCGATGCGCCTCCTGCACCCCTTATAACGGCTGGGGTCGAGCTCGCGGAGCGGTTCGGAGCCCGTCTTATCGGCTTGGCAGCCGCGGATGTTCCGCCCCTGGTCGCGACCGGCGAAGGCATGGTCTACGAAGGCGAGATCATGCAGATCCAGCGGACGGAGATCGAAAAGCGGCTTGCCGAACTGCGTGCCGAGTTCGAGAGGCTGGTTCCTGCGTCGATCTTTAGCGAATGGGGCCAAGCGGTTTGCAGCCCAACCCGCTTCCTCAGCGTTTCGGCCAGGGCGGCAGATCTTATCATTACCGGCCAGGCAGGAGACAATGTCTTTCGCGCCGTGGATGTCGGCAGTCTGACACTGGGTGCCGGGCGTCCGGTTCTGGTCGCCGCAACCAACGTCGAGCACGTCCTTGCAAAAACCGTTCTCGTAGCGTGGAAGGACACCAGGGAGGCACGGCGAGCGATTGCTGATGCATTGCCTTTCCTGGCCAAAGCCAGCGAAGTCGTGATCGTCACGATTGACACCGACCGCGACGAAAGCATTCGTGACGGCCTCGCCGATGTCGCGGTCTTTCTCGAACACCATGGCATCAAGGCGCGAACCGAGCTGATCGCCGGCGAGGCTGACGGGGACCGGTTGGTGACATTCGCACGCTCGATCCATGCGGACCTGGTCGTCTCGGGCGCCTATGGCCATAGCCGGTTGCGGGAATGGGCGTTTGGCGGCGTCACCCGTACACTGATCGAAGAGAGCAGCATCAACCGCTTCATGTCGTATTGATGATAGGCGAAGCTGACCAGCAATCCGTCCCGCCAGATGGCGGTGCCTATTGGTCGATCGAGACCAATGACCTCCTGCGACGCCTTGAGACGTCTGCCTCGGGGCTTGCAGCTTCCGAGGCGGCATCGAGGCTCGCAAAATTCGGCCGAAACACACCGGCGTCGAAGTCAAGCGCGTCGGCTCTGATCGTGTTTGCCCGCCAGTTCCGTAGCCCGCTGGTGCTGATCCTTATTTTCGCGGCCAGCGTATCGGCTTTCGTGGGAGAGGGCCAGGAGGCTGCGATCATCGGTGCGATCGTGCTGGCAAGCTGCGTCCTGAGCTTCACCCAGGAGTACGGTGCGTCGCGGGCGACCGAAGCACTGAAACAGCGTATTTCGCGCAAGGCTATTGTGTTGCGTGATGGCGTCGAATGCTCGGTTGCTGCCGAAGATATCGTGCCGGGCGACTTGATCCGCCTGTCGGCCGGAAACCTTATTCCCGCGGACGGTATCATTCTTGACGCGCGCGATTTCAATGTCAGCGAGGCCGTGCTGACCGGCGAAACCTTTCCCGTTGTGAAGGCACCGGGGCGGTCGGCGCCCGAGGCTTCCGTCGCACAGCGCAGCAATGCGGTCTTTACGGGCACATCAGTCCGCAGCGGCACTGCAACCGTGCTTGCGGCAGCGACCGGCGCCAGCACTGAATTCGCATCGATCGCTGCGGCCCTGGAGCGCCAAATTCCCGAAACAGGGTTTGCCCAGGGCATAAGACTGTTCGGCTATCTGATGACCGAGATCATGCTGGCGATTGTCATCCTGGTGTTCTTCGCCAACCTGATGCTGCATCGACCACTGATTGAATCGCTGCTGTTTTCGCTGGCACTGGCGGTTGGTCTTACGCCGGAACTCCTTCCGGCCATCATCAGTGTGACGCTGGCTAGAGGGGCTCGCGCGATGGCTGCCAATGGGGTCATCGTGCGCCGTCTCGACGCCATCGAGAATCTGGGCAGCATGGACGTCCTCTGCACCGACAAGACCGGCACGCTGACGGAAGGCGTGATCCACCTCGACGGATGGCTTGATGTCGACGGCAATCCGTCAACCGACATCCTGCTTTGGGCACGCCTCAACGCGGCCCTGCAGACCGGATTGAAGAACCCGCTGGACGAAGCGATCGCCGATGCACCGGGCGGGGGCGCTTCATTGGCCGCTTTCACCAAGGTCGACGAGATCCCCTATGATTTCATTCGCAAGCGCCTGTCCGTTGTTGTGCGGACCAAGGATGCCGAAGATCTTCTGATCACCAAGGGCGCCGTACTAAATGTCCTCGAAACGTGCGGCCTCGTCAGCACGGTGAAAGGGCTGGAACCCCTCGATGTGAAGCAACGTGCGGCGATCGACGAAAAATTCCGGCGCTGGAGCGCGGACGGCTACCGCGTTCTGGGCCTGGCAATCCGTCGATTTGAGAGCCGGAAAACGTTCAACAGGAAAGACGAAATCGATCTCGTCTTCGCAGGCTTCCTGCTTTTCCTCGACCCGCCAAAGGAAGGCGTCAAGGAGACGCTTGCCGAGCTCGCCCAACGCGGCATCGCGGTAAAAGTCATTTCGGGCGACAACCGTTACGTTGCCGCACATCTTGCCCAAGCGGTCGGCTTGCACGCCAGCAGGATCATGACCGGCGAGGAGCTTTCGAAATTGACCAAGAGCGCGCTCTTTGCAGGCGTGCAGCACACCGACCTTTTCGTCGAGATCGATCCCAACCAGAAGGAGCGCATCGTTCAGGCCTTGCGGAGCAGAGGCCATGTCGTTGGCTATCTTGGCGACGGCATCAATGATGCGCCCGCCCTTCATGAGGCAGACATAGGCATCTCGGTCGACACAGCTGTCGATGTCGCGCGCGAAGCTGCCGACATCATCCTTCTCAAGCAAGATCTGGGCGTTCTCGTGCGCGGCGTCGACGACGGCCGCAAGACATTCGCCAATACGATGAAATACATTTCAATCACTACCAGCGCCAATTTCGGCAACATGATCAGCATGGCTGTCGCCTCGCTGTTCCTGCCTTTCCTGCCGCTTCTGGCAAAGCAGATCCTGCTCAACAATTTCCTTTCTGACGTTCCTTCGCTCGCCATCGCAAGCGACAACGTCGATGCCGACCAGCTTCGCCAGCCTCGCCACTGGGACATCCGTTTTGTGCGGCGGTTCATGATCAGCTTTGGCTTGGTCAGTTCGCTGTTCGACTTCGCGACCTTCGCGTTCCTCCTGTTCTTCGCGCATGTCACGGAAGCCGCGTTCCAGACCGCCTGGTTTGTCGAATCGTTGCTGACGGAGCTTGCCATCGTGCTCATTGTGCGCACGCACAGGGCCTTCTGGGCAAGCCGTCCAAGCCCGTTGCTCGCCTGGCTTACGTTGGGTGTCGGGGGTGTCGCGATCATGATCCCCTATCTGCCGTTTGCCGCCTGGTTCGGCTTCGTGCCTTTGCCGCTGCCGGTGCTTGCCGGGCTTGTCGCAATCACCGCGCTCTATCTACTGGCCTCGGAGGCGACCAAGCGCTGGTTCTTCGGACAAGAGAGCCGTCAGTCGCACCGGAAGAGGGCGGGGCAGCTGATCGACAGAGGGCCCAAGCCTCATGCGGCCTACCCGAGATCGTAGGCCGCATGGGGAGGCTTGAGTGATGATGAAAAGAAGCGCGGGCATTCTGCCCTATCGTAGGTCGAACAAGGTGCTGCAGGTGCTGCTCGTCCATCCAGGCGGCCCATTCTGGCAAAGCCGCGATCTTGGCGCCTGGTCCATCGCCAAGGGCGAGTATGACGAAGGCGAGCAGCCAGAAGCCGCGGCGCGGCGCGAATTCAAGGAAGAGACTGGCTGGGAGCCCAAGGGAGCCCTGCTCAATTTGGGTGAGTTGCGTCAGCGAGGAGGCAAACTGGTCACCGTCTTCGCCCTCGAAAGCGACTTCGATACCGCGACGTTGCGCAGCAACCTGTTTGAGATGGAGTGGCCACGAGGCAGCGGCCGCATGCAGTCGTTTCCCGAGGTCGATCGCTGTGAATGGCTGGATCTAGACCTGGCACGGGAAAAACTGCTTGCCGGGCAGCGGCCATTTCTCGTCCGCCTTGACGCTTTGGTTTAGCGCGCAACGCCTCGTTTAGGCGCGGCGGTTGACCGAGATCAACGCGACCGGCCGTCTACAGTGGCAATGATGGCCAGTAGGCAGGAGTGATGAATCATGACCTTTCTCGATTATCTGATTTCAGTTGACGCCAGAACCGCTTTGATGGGTCGCATGATGCAGAAGCTCGGCGTCGACAGACAACTAAATGTCGTGGCGGACCGTGCAGCTGTTACCAATCGGGCGGTGGACCGCTGCCGTTCCTGCGGGCACCAGGATGAATGTTCGACCTGGCTTGACGAACATCAGCAGGCCGAGGTCCCGCCAGATTACTGCCGGAACCGCGACCTGATCGCGCGACTGCAGCACGCGGCCGACCAGCGGTAGTGCATCGTGCGGCTCAGCGTCGAGGAAGTCGTGCCGCCCGTGTCTTGACGAGAGTCAACGCAAACCGGCATTTTGCAGTTGATAGGTTTACATCCCGCGGGGCCAGGCAGTTTGGGCAATTTATTTCTTCTAGAAACATTTCTGCTCTTTGTCGCGCCAGGACCAACCAACGCTCTTTTGATGGCGGGGTCGGTCAAGCGAGAGAATGAGATCAAGCTTTTGGCCGCTCAGGCATGCGGATACGGGATCGCATCCGCGTGCTGGTTTTCGCTGCGTCCCTTTGTGTCGCCCGATGCCTTTCAAATACTTAGGCTGGTTGCAGCCGCATGGCTCGTCATTCTTGGCCTGCGTCTGACGGCGAGTGCTCGGATCAACGTGTCCAAGAACGGCGACGCCATTTCTGTTGCGGCGATCAGTGCCCTGAACCCGAAGGCCTTTATTTATTGCCTGGCTATCGTGCCGATGAACATCGAACCGCGCGCGCTGGGGATCTTCTGGGTTGCGCTCCTGGTGATGACAGCCGCCACCGGATCGGTGTGGCTTCTGCTAGGTCGGCGCTTCGGCGGAGATAAGAGAATGGCAGAAAGAGTTGCGGGCGCGGCACTTGTTGCATTCGCCCTGTTGCTCCTTCGGCCATTGATACTTCTAGTCGCCGTCTGAGCATGGCGAAGCCTGGGGGAAAAACTGGCAGCCCACCGTGGCAATGTTAGCGGATCGCACGTGTAAAAGCTGACCTGTTTCGCTGGGTGGGCCATCCTCGAATGCTACGTTAAACCCACTGGCACCGCGGCTCGAGACACCAACTCGGCGTTGGTCTTGCCACCGCTACGAAACGAGGATGACGGACAAGGGATCGGCGCAGAAGAGACCATCGTCGACCGCTTTGACGCCGGCGACGTTTTCGGCCGCTACAATGGCTGCCTGGCGCTCACGTTCGTCGAAGATGGCACCGCTCAGTTTCACCACGCCTTTGTTCACCGTCACGTTGATCAAGTCTTTGCCGGCCCATTTCTGCGTCGCAAGCTCGGCAATGATGTTCTGGCCAATCTGTTCGTCATCGATGGCTGCAGGGGCTGCATCCGGAAGGACGCTGAGCAATGCCCGCAGAAGATCAGAGTGGGTGATGATGCCGACGACTTTCCCAGCGTCGACGACCGGAATGCGTTTGACATGGTGACGCGTCATGAGCTCAACGACCTCGGCGAGCGATGCGGTAGGGGATGCCGTGACGACATCTTGCGACATCACCTCCTCGATCCGTCGCCCATTGGCGTGGACATATTCATCGGCGGCCTTTCCGGGGCTGACGAGAAACTCAAGCCAGCGCGAGCGCTTGCGCTCCGTGCCCAATTCCCCCCGACGCAGGAAATCGCTCTCGCTGACGATACCAACCAGGGTGCCGTCGCCGCCAATGACGGGAAAGCCGCTGATCTTTTTAGAGAGCATCAACCCGGCCGCCTCGGCGATCGATGCGGACGGGTCTATGCCGACGACTGGCTTGCTCATTATGGCTTCGGCTTGCATGTTCGCTCTCCGGAGTTTTCCAAACCTCCGGCTTCTTAGGCTTCACATGCACGAAGCGCCTTGATCTGAATCATTTTGCCATCGAGGCAAATGGTCCAAAGCTGAGGTCGCGAACGACGGGCGCCCGCCGGTCAACCAGCGATCGCGGTCTTGGCGACATTCACCCCAAGTTCGTAGACAAGCAGTCCACCATAGTAGGCCGTCGCAGTGACCAGCACCGCTCCGCAAATTTCAATCAGGGGAATGGCGATCGTTACAGCTCGAAACTCGCGATTCCGCATCCAAAGCGCAAGCCTCACAAGTCCCCAGATCAGGAAGGCAAAGGCTGTGATAGCTCCCAGGCTTTCGTGGATTTCCGCGATATCGCTGCTGAAGCCGGCCGCTTCGGCGTGATCAAGGGCAAGACCGCCGAAGAACCAGGTCCCAATGGCGAACACCCCGGCAGCCAGGGCTAAAGACGTTGAGATCGTGCCGGCGCCCGATTTCCTGGTGACGGCGCTGCCGCCAGCCAGCGCCACAAGGTCGATAGCCGCAAGCGTGTAGATCAGAACAATGGGAAAATGAACAAGAACGGGGTGGATGTGTTGAATGGGGACCACGAAAACTCTCCAGAAATTGGTAGGGCACTTTGGATAATTGCCGGCCTCGCAGCGAGCCTTGGCCGACGACATTTGCGCGGGTTATGTGCTGTGGCGTGCCACGCGCCGCGAACCAGAGATCTAGTCGTTGTCGTCGGCCTCATCGCCCTGCCGGTCGTCGCACGCATCGTCATCCCCCCTGATGGCTTTCGGGGTGGTGGCGTCCTGCATTGGGATGGCCTGCAGGTCGATCGGGCCGGATGGGACAACAGACGATGGCGCCCCACATGATCCTTCGTCCGATTCAGCGGCCGCCGGCAGGGCAAAGATTGTGAGGCCTGCAAGTGCTGCAAGGATAAACATGGAATTGCGCATGGTCTGGTATCCTTCTCGGCGCGGCCATGATTGGACGCGATAATGCCTTGATAGGGACCCTTTGCTTGCTGCGGGCTGAGGATGACTGACAGCAAATTGAAAGCTTGAACGTGCGACATGCCTTGCCGATGAAAAGCCAGTTGAAGTGTTTGGCGGTGCTGGGTCTCGCTGGACTTGTCCTGGCCATGCCTGTCGGTGCCCGTGCCGAAGAGGACGATGACGGCGACCATGACCGGGCGCGGGATTTGTACGAGCACGGCGAAATCAAGGGCCTTGCCGATATACTGGACCTTGTCCGCGCCAAAGCCCCCGGCGACGTTGTTGCGGTCGAGCTCATTCGCAAGGCCGACAGATGGGTCTACCGGTTCCAGGTCGTCGGTGCCGATGGCCGGCGAAGGACTGTCGACGTCGACGCCGGTGCCGGAGTCATTATGCGCGATGGGGAGGGTGACTGATGAAGATACTCCTCGCCGAAGACGAGCCCCGTATCGCTGCCGATATCGCGACTGCCCTCAAGGCGTCCGGAATGGCGGTCGATGTTGTAAAGGATGGTGAAGCCGCCTGGTTCGCGGGCGATGTCGAGAATTATGACGCCGCGATTCTGGATCTCGGACTGCCCAAGCTCGATGGCCTCACGATCTTGAAACGTTGGCGAGCCAACGCCCGCCGGTTTCCGGTTCTCATCCTGACCGCAAGGGGAATGTGGATGGAGCGTGTCGAGGGCATCAACTCCGGTGCGGATGACTATCTTCCCAAGCCTTTTGAAATGGAAGAACTGCTCGCCCGGTTGCGGGCCATCCTGCGGCGCTCGGCGGGGCAGGCGGCACCCGTTCTGAGGTCCGGCCCGCTGCTTCTGGACACGCGCCAGATGCGCATTTCGCTGCGCGGCATTCCCGTTTCCCTGTCGCCGCTGGAGTACCGGCTCCTGGCGTTTCTGATGCATCACGCAGGGCGGGTGGTGGCGCCGACCGAACTGGCTGAGCATCTGTACGATTCGGGCAACGACCGCGATCCGAACGCGATCGAGGTCATTGTAGCGCGGTTGCGACGGAAGCTCGGCAGCGATGTCATCGAAACAAGACGCGGGTTCGGGTATCTGATGCCCGATGATGCCGCCTGATGGGCAATTCGATCCGCTTCAGGCTGTGGTTGGCGGCAACAATCTCGATTCTTGTCGCACTCGGCATCGCCGGCGCCGGCTTGCGCTATCTGTTCGAACTTCATGTGGAGCGCCGCGTGGTGGGCGAACTGACGGTCGACCTCAACGAGTTGATCGGCGCAACGACCTTCACAAGCGATGGCCACCTTGTCGTGACCCCAGTGCTGACCGATCCGCGGTTTGCCAATCCACTGTCCGGTTACTACTGGCAGGTGGAGGACATCGCCACCGGCAGCCTCGAGCGTTCTCGATCCTTGTGGGACGCCAAGCTGCTCCTGCCTGCCCGGAGCGCAAGTGGTGGGCTGCGAACGGTCGAGGAGTTCACGGGCCCGGGAGGAGAACTCAGTATTGCGGTCGAGCGCACGATCATCGATGCCGGAGGCCGCTCCTTCCGCGCCATCGTGGCGGAAGATCATCGAACCGTTGAGGTCTCTGTGAGCGAATATGTTCGCGATCTCGCTCCGGCTCTCTTGATGCTCGCTGCAGTCCTCATGGCCGCGTTTTTCATCCAGATCACCATCGGCCTTGCACCGCTGGTGACCTTGCGGGTCGCTGTCGGAAGCGTGATTGCGCAGCGAACGGGACGGCTCGATGTGGTGGCACCAAGCGAGGTGCAGCCGCTCGCGGACGAAATCAATCGGCTACTCGATGCCCAGGAGAAGGCCCTAGTGCGAGCGCGCTCGCGCGCCACCGATCTGGCGCACGGCCTCAAGACGCCACTGCAAGTGCTGTCGGCCGACATCCGTGCGTTGCGCAAGAAAGGCGAGACGAATCTGGCCGATGAGATCGAGAAGAGCGCCGGAGCGATCCGGCGCCATGTCGAGCGGGAACTCGCGCGCGCCCGCCTCGCGCCGGGTGTCTCCGGCAAGGCATCCTGCCGGGTCTCGGACGTTGCGGCTGGTATCATTGCCGTCGTCAAACGGACGCCAAGTGGCAAGCAGCTCTCGTTCAAGATGGACGTCGCCGCGGAACTGGCGGCGCCGATTGACGAAGGTGACTTGTCAGAAATCCTCGGCAATCTCATCGAAAACGCTGCGCGCTACGCAAAGTCGTCAGTCCGTGTCGATGCATCAGCCACGACTGCCGATGTGATCGTTACCGTCGCCGACGATGGCCCAGGTATACCAGATGCCGATCGCGAATCCGCCTTGTCGCGCGGCGTCCAACTTGACAGCAAGGGCGGCAGCAGCGGTCTTGGCCTGGCCATCGTTTCCGACATCGTCGAAGCCTATGATGGACGCCTTGCCATGGCCAACGCCGATCCGGGCCTGGTGGTGACCATTTCCTTGCCGCGACACGGTTGAGTGTGCATCAGGCAAAACCCGGGAAATAGTCGACCTTTATCTTCGATCGGCGAACGCCCATGGCCAACAGCTTCTGGCGCAGCGCCTTGACCATCGCCTGCGGGCCGGAAATGTAGAAGGTGCGCTCGAGGTAGTCGGGTATTGCCAGACGTATCAGGCGCTCGTCGATGTATCCGGGATATTGCCCGCGCTCGCCACCGCGCGCCACAGCGTGGATCGTCTTGATGCCAAGCTCCTGTCTGGCCGCGCCAAGCACCTCGCGATAAGCGATGTCCTGCTGGCCTTCGGTTCCGTAGAGGATGACGATCGGTCGCTGCTCCTTGCGGTCGAGGAGATATTGCAGCATCGAGCGGAACGGCGTGATGCCGATGCCACCGGCCAGGAACGCGATCTTGGTTTCACGCCGGGCGGGAAGCGTGAAATTGCCGGCCAGTTGCGCGGCGTGGATCGTGCTGCCCGGCTTCATGGTCATCAATTCGCGCTTGAAGGCGCTCGATTGCGGATAGAACTTGACGCCGAGGCGGACTGTTTCCTCTGTCGGCGCCGATGCGACCGTGAAATAACGGCGGTTGCCGCGATTGTCGGCACGATCGAGGCCAAGCGTCCATTCGAGATACTGGCCGGCCTCAAAGGCGAGCTTGCGCGGCGATCGGAAGATGAAGTCAAAACTATCGACGGCCGACTGCTCGATGCGTTCGAGCGTCAGCACGAAGCGTCCCTTGGGTCCTGCCGCATAGGCAAACAGGTTGCCGGCGAGCAGCGCCAGTTCCGGTGTGAAATAGAACGAGCCGATATGGATGTTGGGAGCAAACAGAAAGCCGACGATGGCGGCAAAGGCGACGCGCGGCCATCGCATCGTCGGTGCCGTCAGCGGCTCGGTCAGCATCACAAAGGCAAACAACAGCAGAGGTGACGAACCCAGTGTCTCCGTAAGTGCGGTCCAGTACTGCGACGGATCGCCGGTTGCCAGAATGGTCGCCAGCGCCACGACAAAAAAGGTCAAGACAAGATCAAGCCGGCGCAGTTTGCGGACAATGAGCATGCCGCCGAGGAGAACGAGCGGAAGCAACGGCAGATTGCCACCAACCCACCAGGTGGCTGGTTGGTCGAGCAGCAGCGCGGACAGCGCTACGCCCAGCGCAGCCGGATTGAAAAGGTGCTTCCGCCCGATGGCGAGAATGAATTTGGATGAAATCGCCCAGACGGACGCGAATGCCACCGCTGCGATTCCCTTGATGTCGGTGGTGGCTACCGGATCGAGGATGAGCGCAAGGATGAGCGCGGTGATGTAGACGGACTCGTTGTTGGCCGGGACCGCGAAGACATGCGCAAAGACCTTGTTGGTGAGCCAGCAGGCGGCCAGCGCCAAAGCCATTGTGAAGGCGAGCGCAATCGGATCCTGTGGCATCAGCTTGACGAAGCCGAGCACGAACGCGGCGCCGACCAGCGCCATCAGATAATAGAGGACCAGCCTGTACATGGTCAGGTGATCGAGAAATCGGTCGATGGTTTTGATCATGGCAGGCAAAGGGCTCCGAACCCGGTTGTCGGTGTGGCGCGGCCATTGGTGTCTATGACATAGCCCTCCAGGCCGGGCGTCTGCTCGATGAAGAGAATGCCGTCCCGGCCCATGGCGAAGGCAGCAGTGGCGAAACGATCGGCTTCGAGCACATCGGCGCCGATGACGGTCAGGCTGACGATGTCCTGGATCGGACTGTCAATTGCATGCGGGTTGTAGATGTGTTGACCCCGCACATAGGTTCCGGAGGTTGCCAGTCCGCGACCACGGGGATAGACGATTTTTACGATCTCGTGGGCGTTGAAGGGATTGCGGATGCCGACGCTCCAGTCCCGGCCCGAGGCATTCTTGCCGCAGGACTGCACGTCGCCTCCTGCCTCGATGAAGAAATCGCGGATGCCGGCTCGCTGAACGATGGCTGCCGCGTTGCGGATTGCCCAGCCCTTGACGATGCCCGATGGATCTAGCGACCCGTCGGGCTTGCGAATATCGAAGTATCCATCCGTCTCGTCGTTCGTCTGCCGCGCGAGAGCAAACACCTCGGTCATCTCGCCGCTCCAGTCGACGACCGGAACGTCGCCGCGGTTGATGGCCGAGATCTCGCTGTCGGCCCGGTATGTGCTGAAGCGCCGGTCGATGTGCTCGAAATAGCCGAAGACCGTCTCGATCAGCTCACCGCTCGACGCGCCACCGACGTCGACCGTAATGGGCATTCCCATCAAAATACGCGTTTCGCGCATGGACCTAGGACGACGCTTTCTTCAGCGCGCCGCGCAGCGACTGGATAAAGGCTCTGCTGGTCAGCGTCGCGCCTGAGATAATGTCGACATTGGCGCTTTGGGCGCGGATCGCTTCGTCGCGCAGCATGGGCAGCGCCTGCCTGTTGATGCTGATGGAGGTGCGGCGATCGGATGGATATTTGAGCACTTTCAGCGCCGAAAGCTGTCCCCCCTGCACGAGGGCCTGAATCTGGATGATGCCGTAATAGGCATCGGCGGGCGGGCCAGTGTAGACGCCGTCAGCATAAGCCTGTGCGGCGAGCTTCATGCCGACCCGAACAACATGTGCGGGCGCCTCCGGATATGCCGGCCGCTGCTGCGGTACAGGTATGTAGACGGCAGGAGTTATGGCGAATGAAGGCGTTGACAACGTGGGATCGGTGACAGCCGGCGCCACAGGCTCGACCGGAACCACTGTCTGCTTAGCTGGCTCGTTTGGCCGTTCGGCGGGAACTGCTATGCCCGCCGTCGTCTCCCGGGCAATCGGAAACCTTGTCCTGAACCGAGGGTCGAGCGCCGGCAAAGTCCGAAACATCGGCAAGGCCGCGGTGGGTGCCGGCTCCGCGGCGGGCACCTTTGCCGCGTTGGCCGGCAGCGCTGAGCCAAGCATGTCAGATGAGCCAAGCATATCGTTTGCCGGATCTTGGCCAGCTTGATCCCAGACGTAAGCGCCAGAGGCGGCGATGACGAAAAGTGACAGGGCAATCTGTTTCATCGAAATTGTGCTTCCACATTGAACCTTGCAGAGGCGACCCATCTGGTCCGCTTCGAATGCAATATCCCACGACCAAGCTGACAACTGGCTGTCAGCCGAGGTCGAGCTGCGAGGGCGCCGCGAAGCTCAAGGGACGACAACTTGACTTGTCCTGGATCAAGATTGTCGCATAAGCAGCGAGGTAGGAAGGTTCTCTCAAACGAGGTAGCTGCCTATGACTGTTGCCCAAGAGCCGGCCGGATACTCCGGAACCCAGATAGTGCTGCATTGGACTATCGCGGTGCTGATCGTCCTGCAGCTTGTAATCGGTGAGGACATCAAGCCGGCTTACCGGGCGTTCTCGCGCGGCACCGAGCCGGCAGCTGGCGACATCCTCAACGCGAACATTCATGTCTATGTCGGTTTGGCTGTTCTGGTGCTGGCGACCTGGCGGTTTGCGATCCGTCTACGGAATGGCGTGCCGGCGGCACCGCCCGAAGAAAGCGTCCTGCTGAAGCGGATTGCTGCGGCCGCCCATTTCCTGCTTTATCTTTTCATTTTCGGGATGCCGACTACCGGGGCGCTGGCATGGTACTTCAGCTTTCGAGTGATGGGGGAGATTCACGAACTCGCCAAGCCGGTGATCATCATTGTCGTCGGCCTGCATGCCGCAGCCGCGCTGTGGCAACATTTCTATGTCAAATCGGATGTGCTGGTCAGAATGCTTCGACCTGCCGGACGGCGTGCGCCGTGATGTCATGAGCCGCCTGCACAATGAAAACCATCTCGTATCGCGCGTCGGCTGGTTGCGTGCCGCCGTGCTCGGCGCCAATGACGGCATCGTTTCGACGGCCAGCCTGATCGTTGGCGTGGCGGCAGCCAATGCCGCGGCCTCCAATGTTCTGGTGGCTGGCGTCGCCGGACTGGTCGCAGGGGCGATGTCGATGGCGGCGGGCGAATATGTATCGGTCAGTTCGCAGTCCGATACCGAACAAGCCGACCTTGCCCGCGAGAAAGGGGAACTGGCGACGCAGCCAGATTTCGAGCGACGGGAACTAGCGGAAATCTATGTCAAACGTGGGATGGAGCCAACGCTGGCCTTGCAGGTCGCCGACCAATTGATGGCGAAGGACGCGCTCGGCGCCCACGCTCGTGACGAACTCGGTATTTCGGAGGTGACGACGGCCAGACCGATCCAGGCCGCGCTGACCTCTGCGGCTGCATTTTCGGTTGGCGCGGCGATGCCATTGGCGATGGTGCTTGTTTCGCCGGCCGTCTGGCTTGCCACAACGGTGTCTGTTGCCTCACTCCTGTTCCTGGCGGTTCTGGGCGCCATTGGCGCCAAAGCCGGCGGCGCCAATGTGCTAAGGGCAACGGTTCGTGTCACATTCTGGGGCGCGCTGGCAATGGCGCTGACCGCCGGTATTGGTGCCGTCGTTGGTACTGCCATCTGAGTCAGCTTTCCGACTCATCACTGGCAGCCCGTCAGATCGATCGCGGCCAGGTTCGACCGCTGCGGTAGGCCGGCCCCGGCGTTGGGTGGTGGTTTCAGCCTCAATCAAAAATGCTCGCCGGCCTTGAACGGACCGATGCGCATTCCCGCGGCGATCAGGTAGGCGGTCGACCAGCCGATGAGCAGAAATCCGTTCACGCCCTCCAGTGCCGCCAGCACGCGCCATGCGTGCGGAGGTACGATGTCGCCATAGCCGACCGTCGAAAAGGTAATGGTCGAAAAATACAGGGCGGTCTCAAAGTCGGCGAAAATATCAAGCAACCGGTACAGCCCGGCCCAAAGCCAGATCTCGGTGGTCATGACGGCGAAGAGCCCCATCACCACGCTAATCATTGCCACCGTGCGGCTGTGACGCCCGTGCATACGAAATCGGGCGACAAGGTATCCCATCGAATGGGTGGACGGCGATCAGCCCAAACGTATGGACCAGGACCGTCAGGCTGATGACGACGGTGCCGATGAGCAGATTGAGGATCATGCGAGGGAACGTAAACGCCGCTGATGCCCCGGTCCTTGTGCGAGATCAATCCTGGTGCCGGCGGCCTAGCCTTGAATGGAGATCTTCGGCCGCCGGATGTCCTTACGCATAAGCAGCTTCGGTCTTCCGCGCGCTCGTCTCTATCGGCAAGGTGAGATCCAGTACCACACGGCCCTCGATCTTGCCCGCCTTAAGCCGCGCGAGGACTGCGTTGATGTCGCTCAACGGCGCCTTGGTGATTTCAGCGTGCACCTTGCCCTCGGCCGCGAAGGCGATGGCCTCGTCCAGATCGGGTCGCGTACCGACGATGGATCCGCGCAGGGTGATGCGCTTCAGCACGACGTCAAAGATCGGGGTCGGGAATTCTCCGGCGGGAAGACCGACGAGGACGACCGTACCCTTGCGGCGCACCATGTGTACCGCCTGGGAGAAGGCCGGTGGCGAGACGGCCGTCACCAGGATGCCGTGGGCGCCGCCGCCCGTTGCCTTGAGGACATCGGCCACTGCGTCTGGCGAGCGGGCGTCGATGGCCACGTCCGCCCCGGTCGCGCGCGCCAGTGCGAGCTTGTCCGGTGTCACGTCGAGCGCCACGACCTTGAAGCCCATCGCCTTGGCATACTGGACCGCCACATGGCCGAGGCCACCGATGCCTGAAATCGCCACCCATTCGCCCGGACGTGCCTCGGTCTCCTTCAGCCCCTTGTAGGTGGTGACGCCGGCGCACAGGATCGGGGCCATCTGGGCGAAATCGACACCGGCTGGAAGGCGCGCGGTGAATGCTGCCGAAGCGATGACATATTCTGCGAAGCCGCCATCGCAGCTATAGCCGGTATCGTGCTGATGCTCGCACAGCGTCTCCCAACCGGTCTCGCAATATTCGCAGCTCAGGCAGGCGTCGTGCAGCCAGGCTACGCCGACCGGATCACCCTTCTTGAAATCGGTCACACCTGGCCCGAGCGCGGCCACCACGCCTGCCACTTCATGGCCGGGGATGAAGGGCGGCACAGGCTTGACCGGCCAGTCACCGGAGGCGGCATGCAGGTCCGTATGGCACACACCGCAGGCGATAACCTTGACCAGCAGTTCACCTGGCCCCGGCACGGGCACCGGCACATCCTCGATCGTAAGCGGCTTGCCGAATGCCCTTACGACGGCGGCCTTCATCGTCTTGACCATGAGTCCAACTCCTTTGTCGATGAGGGCAGACTAGGCACTGGGGCGGAAGGTGCTTTGACCGAAATCAATGCGCGTCTTGGGGCAGGGCATAAAGCTGGGGTTTCCGTGGCCCTGGAATGTTCCGGGCATTAAGACAAGGAAATTGCCATGTCCCAACACGCCCTCGAACTCGTCCGCTCCAAGGGAAATATTCCAGCCCGCTATGGCAACTTCATCGGTGGAAAATGGGTCGCGCCTTTGGACGGGCAGTATTTCACCGACTACAGCCCAATCAACGGCCAACGCCTCGTCGAGGTGGCGAAGTCGACGCCTGCGGACGTGGAAGCGGCGCTCGATGCAGCTTATAAGGCCAAGGACGGATGGGCGCGCCTGTCGCCGGCCGAGCGGTCGCGGCTGCTCAACAAGGTGGCCGATCGGATGGAGGAGAATTTCGAGCTGCTGGCGATGGCCGAAACGCTGGACAACGGCAAGCCGATCCGCGAGACGCGGGGCGCCGATGTGCCGCTTGCCATCGATCATTTCCGGTACTTCGCTGGTTGTATCCGTGCTGATGAAGGCTCCATTTCCACAATCGATGACGACACTATCGCCTATCACTTCAAGGAGCCGCTGGGTGTCGTCGGCCAGATCATTCCCTGGAACTTCCCGCTGCTGATGGCGGCCTGGAAGATTGCCCCGGCGCTTGCCGCCGGCAATTGCACGGTGATCAAGCCGGCCTCCAACACGCCGCTGACGCTCTTGATCCTCGCCAATCTTACCGCGGACATCCTGCCGCCCGGCGTGCTCAACGTCATCACCGGTCCGGGTGCGTCGGTCGGGCGGGCGATCGCCGCCAATCCGCGCATTTCAAAAGTGTCGTTCACCGGCGAGACGACGACTGGAAGGCAGATCATGGGGTATGCGGCCGAGCACCTGATTCCGCAGACCATGGAATTGGGCGGCAAGTCGCCAAACATCTTCATGGCCGACGTGATGGATGCCGACGACGAATTCCTCGACAAGGCGCTTGAAGGCTTCGCGCTTTTTGCTTTCAACAAAGGTGAGGTCTGCACCTGCCCTTCGCGGGCGCTCGTCCAGGAATCGATCTTCGACAAATTCATGGAGCGCGCGGTGGCCCGCGTTGCAAAGATCAAGGTCGGGGATCCGCTCGATGCCGCGACGCAGATGGGTGCGCAAGCCTCCGAGGATCAGTTGACCAAGATCCTCGACTATATCGAGATCGGCAAGCAGGAGGGCGCCAAATGCCTGACTGGCGGCGAGCGCGCCCATCTCGGTGGCGACCTGGACAAGGGCTACTTCCTGAAGCCGACCGTGTTCACCGGCGACAACAGCATGCGGATCTTCCAGGAGGAGATTTTTGGTCCTGTCCTGTCGGTCACGACGTTCAAGACCGTCGAGGATGCGATCCGCATCGGCAATGACACCATCTACGGTCTCGGCGCCGGCGTCTGGTCGCGCAACGGCAACGACGCCTACCGCGTAGGGCGCGGCATCCAGGCGGGACGGGTGTGGACCAACTGCTATCACGCCTATCCCGCCCATGCCGCCTTCGGCGGCTACAAAGCGTCCGGTTTCGGGCGGGAAAACCACAAGATGATGCTCGACCACTATCAGCAGACAAAGAACCTATTGGTCAGCTACTCGACCAAAGCGCAGGGGTTTTTCTGATAATTGGCTTTGGGCGATGGCGCTGGGATGCGCCATCGTCTCGCAGCCGGACCATAGGCGCAGCGCGCGCGTTCATGGGATCGGCTCCTCTGGTGTCGAAAAAACCTCCCACCAATTGATGCCGCTCAAGGCAAGGGTCAACCGGCTTTCGTGTGCACCACGTGTGCAGTGAGCGGCGTGATATGCTAAACGGCCTTCAGTTTGCGTCGGCATAGTCGCAAATTCGGTCACGTTCGGCTGCGCGTTTCGTTCCAAATTACTCAGTCGTTCCAACGGGGTATTGGACGGACTGAGACTGAAAAAAGATAATAAAATGAATAAGATAGAGAGAAGAATTGCCATTGCGCCCATGATGGATTGGACGGATCGGCATTGCCGGTTCTTCCATCGCCAGCTGACCAGCCGTGCGCTGCTTTACACCGAGATGGTGGTGGCCGACGCGGTTATCCATGGCGCGCGCGAGCGGCTGCTTGGCTTCGATGCGGCGGAGCATCCCGTCGCCTTGCAGGTCGGTGGCTCAGATCCCGGAAAACTTGCCGAGGCGGCGCGCATCGGCGAAGTCTTTGGCTATGACGAGATCAACCTCAATGTCGGCTGCCCATCCGACCGCGTTCAATCGGGCGCCTTCGGCGCCTGCCTGATGAAAGTGCCTGACCTTGTCGCCGACTGCGTCGCCGCGATGAAAGCGGCGGTGGCGATTCCCGTCACCGTCAAATGCCGTATCGGCGTCGACGAGCAGGACCCCGAGCCGGCGCTCGATACATTGGCGGACGGTGTTTTCGTAGCTGGCGCCGACGCGCTGTGGGTGCATGCGCGCAAGGCGTGGCTGGAAGGGCTGAGCCCCAAGGAAAACCGTGACATCCCGCCGCTCGACTACGGCCGCGTCTATCGGCTGAAGGCCAGAGAACGAAACGAATTCATTGGCATCAATGGCGGCATCCAGTCGATCGAGGAGGCGCGGGCGCATCTCGACCATGTCGACGGCGCCATGCTTGGCCGCGCCGCCTACCACACGCCCGGTATTCTGGCCGGCGTCGACGCCGCCTTCTACGGCGTCAAGTCCGGCGCGTTCGATTTCGCCGCGCTGATCGATGCCATGGCAGAGTACGCGGCCCACCATATCGAACAGGGCGGGCGGCTTGGCCATGTCACCCGCCATATGGTCGGACTGTTCCATGGCTTGCCCGGCGCGCGCCGCTACCGCCAGATCCTGTCCACCGATGCGACCCGGCCCGGTGCCGGACCGGATGTGCTGAAGACGGCCTTCGCAGCCGTCGAGTTCGGTGGAGCGGCGGCCGAAGCGGCCTGACGCATTCGGGTCGGGGTCAATCCCTGAGGATCATGCGGTCGCCGCGCACATCGAAGCCCGACAACGAGCCGATGAAGTTCATGCCAAGCAGGCTCTGGCTGAGCATGCCGGGTGCTGCAATCATCACCGGCATGTCCTTGCGCACGATGCCGCCGATCGCCAGTTGATCGGTCTTGACGGCCGCGGCGCGCGCCATGCCGTTGGCGGTTGCGACCGGTATGGTGTAGTTGAGCGCCGCTGGATTGAAACCGGATGCCTGGGCGTCCTCGGACGTCAACACGGTGCTGGTCGCGCCGGTATCGACCACGGCCCGCACTGGATTGCCGTTGACCAGGATGCGGGCTTCGAAATGGCCATTGTCCGCCTTGTCGAGTGTCACCGTCGCGTGGCCGTCCTCGACGCCCAGAGCCAGCGGGCTGCCGGGAACAAGGCCTGCGGTGACCCGACTGGCGACATCCTGCAGTTCGTAGCGATACTGGTAGCCGGCGATCAGCGCGAGCGCGATGGCCGCCCAGGCGCCGAGGTTGCGGGCCATGGCACCCAGGGGCCTGCCTGAGCGAAGCAGGCCGGCGCCGATCAGCGCGCCGAAGGCGCCAAGCCAGATCAGGCGGCCAAAATCGTAGTTCTCGACGCCGAGCGTGCTGCCGCCGGAATCGTTGAGCATAAGCAGGACTGCTCCCACCCCGATTGCGGCAATCAGTATCCAGAACAGCCGGTTCATCTGTGTGGTCGCCTCATGAAAGCAGGTCGCGTTCGCGCGTCATGCGAGCGCGGCGCGTTTCCCGCCGCGGCCGACGCTCGACCGTTTCCAGCCGGGCAGGCAATTCAGCCATGACGGAGCGGCGCGTTTCGGGCGTCATTGCGATCCAGGCGCCGATTTCTTCGCGCGTCCGGCCACAACCGAAACAGAAGCCGGTTTTCATGTCGATTGAACAGACCAGGATGCAAGGGGATTCGATGACCGTCATGTCTTTCTCTTGAGGGCTTCCATCCGGAATCCCTTGTTCCATCTCCACATGGTGCAACCGCAAAGCCAATGCAAGCCCTCGCAATAGCGCCCTTCGCGGCCACCTTTGCGGCAAAAGCGTGAGCATGATCCAGGAGGTTGTGCCAACCGCGCAAGGCGGCTATGCCGCTCACCAACTCAGGGAATGAATGCCGACGACATGACCAGCGCGCTGCCTTTCGACGATTTTCGCAACCTGTTGGCCAACTTGCCGGCGGCCGACACGGCATCCGGCACCCGTGTGCGCAAGCTGTTTGCCAAGGCCGACAAGCCCAGCAATTCGCTTGGCCGCATCGAGGACATCGCCGCCTGGCTCGCGTCCTGGAGCGGGCGGGCTCCGCCCGCCGTGACAAGGCCTTTGATGGCGATCTTCGCCGGCAACCATGGTGTTATCAGGCATGGCATTTCGCCACGGCAGGTGGCGGCGACCGCTAACGCGGTCGAGCTTTGTGCTGCCGGTGGCGCCGCGATCAACCAGATCTGCATTGCCAATGATCTCGGGCTGAAGGTTTTCGATCTTGCCCTGCACATCCCGACCGCCGACATCACCGAGGATGCCGCATTGGACGAGCGCGGTTGCGCCGCCACCATGGCCTTCGGCATGGAAGCGATCGCCGGCGGCACCGACCTGCTTTGCCTCGGCGATCTCGGCGTCGGCAACTCCACTGTCGCTGCGGCCCTGTTTGCGGCGCTGTTCGGAGGCAAGGGCGCCGACTGGGTCGGCCCGGGATCCGGAGCCGGTGCGGCGATGCAGGTGCGCAAGGCTGAAGTGGTCGATGCGGCACTTGCCTTTCACGGCGGCCATCTCGGCGACCCGTTGGAGGCGCTGCGCCGGGTCGGTGGTCGGGAGTTCGCGGCGATCGCCGGCGCCATCCTCGCCGCACGGATGCAGAAGATACCGGTGCTGCTCGACGGATTTGCGGCAACGGCCGCTGCCGCGGTGCTGCATGCCGCCAACCCCACGGCACTCGACCACTGCCTTCTAGCCAGCCTGTCGCCAGACCCCGCGCATGCCAGGGCCGCCGAGCGCCTCGGTCTTCGCCCGTTGCTCGATCTGGGCATCGGCCATGGTGAGGGGGCAGGGGCCGCTCTTGCGGCAGGCCTGGTCAAGGCAGCGGCGCTGACCAGTTCAGGCATGGCGGCGGCCGTTCGGGGTTAGACGCCACACACACGAGCGAAGTCTGCTATCGCCGCCGCGCCGCCACAGCCGCGGTCGGCAGCGCCGGCAGTTCTTCCATCACCCGGCTCAGCGGGAAGATGGCGATCGCCTCGGTGCCTTCGCGCAGCTTGGAATGAAATTCGAACTCGCCGCCATGCATGGCGAGCAGGCCTTGCACGATCGGCAGGCCGAGCCCGGTGCCCTGCTCGGCGCTCTTGATCGCGATCGAGCCCTGGCCGAAGGCCGAGAGCACCACCGGGATTTCGTCTTCGGGGATGCCGGGACCATTGTCCTTGACCGAAATGTACTGTCCGCCACCCGCCGTCCAGCCGACGCGAACGCGGATTTCACCGCCGGTGGCGGTGAACTTGATGGCATTCGACAGAAGGTTGAGCGTGATCTGCCGCACCGCCCGCTCGTCGGCGAACAGGCGCAGCAACTCATGCTCGAAATCCTGGACAATGCGGATGTCCTTGTTGCGCGCCCTCAATTCCATCATGTGACAGCAATCCTCGACGATGTTGAGCAGCATCACCGGCTCCTCGTTGAGTTGGTAGCGGCCGGCCTCGATGCGCGACAGGTCGAGGATCTCGTTGATCAGGTCGAGCAGGTGCTGGCCGGACTCGTGCACGTCATGGGCGTAGTCGCGATAGGTCGGGTTGCTCATCGGTCCGAGCACCTCGTTCGACATCACCTCGGAAAAGCCAAGAATGGCGTTGAGCGGCGTGCGCAGTTCGTGGCTCATCGAAGCGAGGAACCGCGACTTCGCCAGATTGGCGTCTTCCGCCCGCCGCCGCGCTTCGTCGGACATCGATTTCGCCGTCTCCAGTTCGGCGACCAGCGCATCCTTTTCGGAGCGGAACGACAACAGCATCAGGGACGCGCGGTTGAGGTGACGGGCGACATAGGCGAAGAAGGGCAACGACACGACCAGCAGCCCCGCCATGATCGCCCCGACCGGCATCCACAGCTTGACGCCGGCATAGGCATAGAGCGCCACCGGAACCGCAAAGGTCGCTAGCAAGGCGCCTCCCAGGGAGGAGGTCATGACAGCGGTGGCCGCCATGGCGACCAGCAGCACCACCGCTTTGACGACCTGGAACTGGTCGGGCAGGCAAGTGCTGCAGCCAAGCCAGACGAACCACCCCCAGCCGAGCCCGCAAAGGAAGTGGCCGATCAGCAATTCTCTTTGTGTTTGCAAGGGGTTGAGCTCGGAAGCTTCAGTGCGCTCAATGCGCCGCGCCAAGAAGGTGACGATGGTGTAGCAGGCGAGCGTGAACAGGGCCCAAAGGCCGATCTCATTGCCGACGCCGAAAAACCGGCCGGCTGCCGCGATCGCCAGGACGAGCAGCGGGATGGCTATGGCGCCGCTTGTCATCGCGCGGGCGTGGAGCTTCAGGAGTTCGCGATCAAAATCGGGATTGCCGGCCTGCTGCGAAAGACGGTCGCGCGTCTTGCGCACCGCGCGCGCGACATCGCTGTTGCGATGAGGTTTCCGGCGGTCCACAATGAACTTGTCCGCTGTGTTCGAGCGTTGCAAGGGCATGAAACTTCAATTTATGCGAGCAGCGGTTTCCAAGTGTTAAGCTACGTTCGAATGATTAACCAACCGTTTGCCATATGAGCCGTTCGTGGGGCACGAGGCCGCGCCGGCGATACGCTGCGCCACACCCAAGCATGTGGCGCCGTCTTATGGATTACGGGCTTACCGTCATCATTCTCGGGTTGCTGATCCTCCTGGCGGCCCGCCTCGACCGGGTGGAGACACGCAAGGCGGAGGGTGTTGCAATCGTCAACGATGGCGATTCGATCACGCTTGGCGCCGAGCGCATCCGCATGCGCGGCATCGATGCGCCGGAGTATACGCAGACCTGCCGCAGGAATGGCGCCGACTATCCCTGCGGCACGCTTGCGCGCCAGGCGCTGGTGCGGCTGATCGCCGGCAAGCCCGTCTCCTGTACCGGCTGGCAGCGGGACCGCTACGGCCGGTTGCTTGGCGACTGCACCGCCGGCGGCAAGGACCTCAACCGTGCGCAGGTGGAGGCGGGCTGGGCGGTTGCGTTTGGCGGCTTCGAAAACGAGGAGACCATGGCCCGTACGGCAAGGGTCGGCATCTGGGCGGGTACCTTCGACCGACCGCAGGACTGGCGCGACAGCCATAACGGCGAAGTCGTCGAGAGAAAGCATGGCACGCTGGCGTCGATCGGCGATGCCGTGCGCGAGATTTTTCGGTTCTGGTAAAGCCCGTAAGGGGCTGAACTCTATAGTTGTTGGGAAACCGGGAGGATGGGAATGAAGTTGTTCGACGGTGGCCGCGCACCCAATCCGAGGCGGGTCCGCGTTTTCCTGGCCGAGAAGGGGATCGCGGTTCCGCTGGTGTCCGTCGACATGGGCGCACTGGAGCATAAGCAGCAAGCGGTCAGTTCGCGCAACCCTTTGCAACGTCTGCCGGTTCTTGAACTCGACGACGGCATCATCCTCTCCGAATCCGTCGCCATCTGCCGCTATTTCGAGGAGTTGCAGCCCGAACCAGCCCTGTTCGGGCGTGGCGCGCTCGGCAAGGCGCAAGTCGAGATGTGGCAGAGACGGATGGAATTCAACCTGCTCAGTTGCGTCGCACAGGCCTTCCGTCACATCCATCCAGCCATGAAGGAATGGGAAATTCCGCAGATTCCCGAATGGGGCGAGGCCAACAAGCCCAGGGCCGTAGAATTCCTCAGGCTGCTGGACGATGAACTGGGCAGCAGGGAGTTCATCGCCGGTGACAGCTATTCGATAGCCGACATCACCGGCCTGATCGCCGTCGACTTCATGAAGCCGGCACGCATCAAGGTGCCGGACGGATGCGCCAATGTGCTGCGCTGGCATCAGGCAGTTTCCAGCCGGCCGAGCGCCGCCGCCTGACCATGATCCCGGAAAGTGGAAACCGGTTTTCGGACGAGATCATGGTCAACGAGGATGCGCTCGAAAGCCTCGCCGAGACGGTTCGCGCTTGCCGCATCTGCGTCGAAAATCCGATCGGCAAGCCATTGCCTCACGAACCGCGACCGGTGTTGCGACCATCGTCCAGCGCACGCATCCTGATCGCCAGCCAGGCGCCGGGAACCAAGGTGCATATCACAGGCATGCCGTTCACCGACGCCTCCGGCGACCGCCTGCGCAACTGGCTCGGGGTGACGAGCGAGGAATTCTACGACATCGAGAAGTTCGCCATCGTGCCGATGGGCTTTTGCTTTCCCGGCCAGGATGCAAAGGGTGGAGACTTGCCGCCAAGGCGCGAATGCGCGCCGGCATGGCGCGCGCCGTTGATGGCCCTGATGCCCCGGATCGACCTGGTGCTGACCATCGGCATCTACGCGCAGTTCTGGCACATGGGTGCCACCCGCCGGCCCTCGCTGACGGAAACGGTGATGGACTGGCGTGCCATCTGGAACGCGCCCGGCAGTCGGAAAGTGCTGCCGCTGCCGCATCCGTCGTGGCGCAACACCGGCTGGCTGAAGAAGAATCCGTGGTTTGAAATGGATTTGCTGCCATTCCTGAGATCGGAAATCCGCTATCGTCTCGATTGACCTTTCAGCAAGAAATCACTCGCTTTTCGCCCAATCGGCAGAATTTCTTTCTTGTGAAAGGTCTTGATAAGGCGGAATATAGCTAATCTATTCCCCCGGAGAGAAAAAGATGGACCGCCTCGATAGAAAAATTCTCCGCCTTTTGCAGGAGGACGCGACACTCGCGGTCGCCGACGTTGCCAAGAAAGTCGGGCTGTCGACGACACCTTGCTGGCGGCGCATCCAGAAGCTCGAGGAAGAGGGCGTCATCAAGCGGCGCGTCGCCATTCTCGACCATGAGAAGGTCAATGTGCGGGTCACCGTTTTCGTGTCGATCCGCACCAATTCGCACAGCCATGAATGGCTGCGGCGGTTTTCCGAGGTCATCCAGGAATTTCCCGAAGTGGTCGAGTTCTACCGCATGAGCGGCGATGTCGACTATCTCTTGCGCGTCGTGGTGCCCGACATCGCCGCCTACGATGCCTTTTACAAACGGCTGATCGCCAAGATCGAGATCCGCGACGTGTCGTCGTCCTTCGCCATGGAGCAGATCAAGTACACGACCGAAATCCCGCTCGACTACATGGTGCTGGACAAGGAATCGGGCGCCAACGCAGCTTGAGCCGACGGGACGTCTCAGTTCTTTTTCTTGTTGAGGAAACTCCAGGGTGAGTTCACTGGCAGCGTGATCGTGTCAGGCACGCTGTCGACGCTCACCACATCGGCCTTGCGCACGGCGTAACCGGACTGGATGACGCTTACGCCATCGAGAATGAACAGCTGGCTTTTTTCCATATCCGGCTTCAGCGCGCCGGTAACCGAGACCGGCTGGTAAGTTTCCGACATCTTGTAAGGGTGGGCCGGCGTGACCAGCACGATCTGGTTGGGCGGCGGCGTCGGCATGTGGCTGCAAGCGCCCGTCCACGGCACCAGCAGGAACTGATAGACAAGATCGCCGTCGCGGTCGACCGGCAGTGCATAGCCGGCCAACTGAATGGTCTTGTCCTGCAGGTCAAGGGACAGCGTCTCGCCATGGTCGGGCATTTTTGCCGCGATCATCGGCAGTCCGGCGCCTTCGGCGGCGGCCTGGGTCGCCGGGCGCAGATCCTTCCAGAATATATGCGCGGTCTCGGCCGAGGCGTCGGTTGCAAGGGACACAAACAGTACAGCGGCGAGCGCCATGGTTGATCTGATCTGGTTGCTCATTGGCCGTTTCCTTTGGGTCGGAGTAAAGACGCCGCGGCCAATGACGTCAACGCTCGAGCCGCATCACATGTCGGCGAGAACCGGCCATGCCGATCTCGTGGAAGCCGCGCGCCGCAAACATGTCTCGAAAACCCATGAAACGGTAGCTGGGCGACGGCTGATCGACCGGATAAGCCTCGATCGTTCTGGCCCCTTTGGCGAAGGCGTGGTCGATGGCCGCGTCGAGCAGTGCGGCAGCCAAACCGCCACCGCGCTGGGCCCTTGGCACGTAAAAACAAACGATCGACCAGATATCGGTCTCGCTGTCGTCCTGTTGGCGCGAAAGCTTGCGATAGGTCTGGCGTGGCGCGACCGAGCACCAACCGACGGTCTTACCGTCAAGATGGGCGAGGATGCCGACCGGCGTGCCGGCATCGACAAGCGCCATCATGGCCCGCTTTTTCTCGTCGCTCTCGACTTGCTCGCGGCTGGGCAGATAGCGCCAGGCCATGCACCAGCAATATTTCGGGGCGCCCGGCTGTTCGAACAGGTTTTCGAAATCGGCGCGCGTCGAGCGCGTCACTTCCGTGAAGCGGATTTCAGGTCCGTCAGGCTTTCCTGGCGGCGAGGCGCTCGAGCGTCCTGGCATCCGATAGTTCCTTCACAGCATCCTTGCCGATCCAGCGCGCCGTCTTGTCGGTCGATTGCGCGAGCCTTTCGGCGACGGCAAGGGCAGCGCCGTGCATTTGCATCGATCGCTTGCCGATCGAACGAAGGGCCCAGTTGACGCCCTTCTTCACGAAGTTGCGACCGTCGGTGGCATGCGCTTCGATGATCGGCAGGAAGGCGAGAAAGGTCGCCTCCGGCTCTTTCTTCCGGTGGACGACGGACCAGGCCATCATTGCAAAAGCCGTGCGTCGAACGAATTCCCGTTCATCTGCCGCGAACTCACCGATCAGTTCTTTCCAGGCGTCCGTGTCGACGAAGAGATCTGAGACGCCGTCGACGATATCCCAGGAGTCGAAACTCGATGCCCATTGCCTTGCATCCGCTGCATTAAACCGCTTCGGGTCGGCGGTGACGGAAGCGATGAACTGCGCCTCCATGATGCCGGTCTGCCAAAGCTCGAACGCGCGTTCGTGGTTGCGCTTGATCTTTTTGGCAATCTGCCGCTGCATGCCATGCGAAATGCCGAGCGCCCGTTCGATCTTGATGCCGTAGCGCAGCATGCCGCGGCGATTGTCCTCCGAGCCGATCGACCGCAAATGCGCGACGATCTCGTCGGCGCTGGATTGGGGCGATAGCTCGACCATCCCGCCTATTTTTCCAGGCGCGCCAGCAGCGAAGACGTATCCCAGCGCTTGCCGCCCATCGCCTGGACATCCTTGTAGAACTGGTCGACGAGAGCGGTCACTGGCAGTCTGGCGCCATTGCGGTCGGCTTCATCGAGGCAGATGCCGAGGTCCTTGCGCATCCAGTCGACGGCAAAACCAAAATCATATTTGCCGGCATTCATCGTCTTGTGACGGTTCTCCATCTGCCAGGAGCCGGCAGCGCCCTTGGAGATCACCTCGATCACCTTCTCGATGTCGAGCCCGGCCTTCTTGCCGAAATGGATGCCTTCGGACAGCCCCTGCACCAGTCCGGCTATGCAGATCTGGTTGATCATCTTGGTGAGCTGGCCGGCGCCCGACGACCCCATCAGCCCGACCATGCGGGCATAGGCATCGATGACGGGCCTGGCCCTGTCGAAAGCTTCCTGCTCGCCGCCGACCATGACGGTCAGCACGCCATTCTCGGCGCCCGCCTGGCCGCCGGAAACCGGCGCGTCGAGAAACGAAAAGCCACCGGCCTGCGCGGCCGCCGCCAGTTCGCGTGCGACCTCGGCCGAGGCCGTCGTGTTGTCGATAAAGACCGAGCCTTTCTTCATCGATTTGAAGGCACCTTCGGGACCTGTCGTCACCGAACGCAGGTCGTCATCATTGCCGACGCAGGAGAAGACGAAATCCTTGCCCTCGGCGGCCTCCGCCGGTGTCGGCGCGAGGCTGCCGCGATGCTGGCCAACCCATTGCTCTGCCTTGGCCTTGGTGCGGTTGTAGACGGTGACGTCATGGCCACCCTTGTTCCTGAGATGCCCGGCCATCGGATAACCCATCACGCCAAGACCGAGAAATGCCACAGATGCCATGATTTTACCCTTCAGACGGAAACGAAATTTGCTGCGAAAGTTCTAAAGCGCGTCGCGTTGAAACGGATTCAAGCGACACGCCCTAGGACTTTGTTTCTATGCATGTCGTTGCCCCAAACCGGGGCCACTTTTGGGCGACATGCATAGGCTCTGCGCTCAATTCGTCAAGACGCCTGTGGGCTGATCGACTGGTGCAGGCAATATGGAATTGGTCAGCGCTTCAGATGGATGGTGATCCGGCGCTCGATCCATTCGATGCCATGACGCAATATCTCGACCATGACGAGATAGACGACGGCGACCCAGATATAGGCCTGAATATCGAAGGAGTTGGCGAAGGCGAGCTTTGCGTTGCCCATCAGGTCATAGACGGTGATGATGGCGACGATGGCCGAAGCCTTGATCATCAGGATGAGTTCGTTGCCATAGGGCCGCAAGGCGACGATCAATGCCTGCGGCAGGATGATCTTGCGCAGCGTCTGCAATTTGTGCAGGCCAAGGGAAGCTGCACCTTCCCATTGGCCCCTGGGCACGCTCTCGATGGCGCCGCGCAGGATTTCGGCCTGGTAGGCGGCGGTGTTGAGCGCAAAGGCAAAGACGCCGCAGTTGAATGCATCCTTGAAAAAATCCCAAAGCGTGAATCGGGCGACGGTCAGCCCATCGCTAAACACGGGAAGGTAGATGCCGAATTCGCTGAGTTGCGGCCGGAAAGAGCCAACGCCGTAATAGACCAGAAAAGTCTGGACCAGCAGCGGCGTGCCACGGAAAAAGTAGACATAGCAATAGGCGAGGCCGGATAGGATCCGGTTGCTGGACATACGGCCGTAGGCGACAGGGAGCGACAGTATCGCACCAAGCACCATCGCTATGGCGACCAGCGACAGGGTGACCCCAAGCCCTCTCAGATAGGCCGGCGCATATTTGGCAAAGAAGGCCGGATTCCAGGCAAGGACGAGATAGGCAACAATGCCCAGGCCGAAGGCAATCCACAGGCAGACGAGCGCGTAGCCCGCGATGCGGGGACGCGGCCAGCCCCGCGCCCGCGGCGGTGGCCGCTCGACCATGGTCGCTGTAGCGCTCATCGTTGTGCCTCCCGCCGGCCGAGCGAGCGCAGGATGGCGCTGGTGGCGAAGGACGACACTATGGCCAGACCGAGAAAGACCAGGGCCGCCACGCTGTAAAACAGGAACGAGTGCTTGGTGACGCGAGCGGCCACACCGGCATTGCGCAGCGTCTCTGCGAGACCGACGACCGACACGAGCGACGTATCCTTGAGCAGGCTAAGCCAGCAGTTCTCAAGTCCGGGAAACGCGATGCGAAGGAGTTGCGGCAAGATCACCTTGCGCATGGTCAACCAGTTGGAAAGGCCAATGGCATAGCCGCCCTCATACTGGCCTTTCGGTATGGCGCGGAATGCCGACAGGAAAACTTCGCTGGCATAGGACGAGAAGATCAGGGAAAGCACGATCATGCCGGCGACGAAGCCGTTGACGTCGATGGTCGCGTCGGGCCGGAAATATCGGATGAGATGCTGCAGCAGAATTGGCACGCCGAAGAAAAACAGGAAAAGCGTCACCAGTTCCGGCAGGCCGCGGAAGACCGTGGTGTAGATGTTGGCGGCGAGGCGCAGCGAGGGTTCTTCGGACTGTTTGGCGTATGCAATGAAAAAGCCGATTGTCAGCCCGATCGGCAGCGTGGCGAGTGCAAGCGCGACGGTAACCAGGGCGCCATAAGCGATATCATCAAGCCAGCCATCGGGTCCCCAACTGAGAAGTGTCCATAAGCTCTGGGCTGGCATTGACTGGTCTTGTCTCCACGGCGATCACAGAAGACCGGAAAGGCGGCGGGAGACCCCCGCCGCCTTTGTCATACTATCAGGATTCGGCGCCGAAGACGTCGAACTTGAAGTATTTGTCGTTGATTTCCTTGTACTTTCCGTTGGCGCGAATAGCATCGATGGCTGCATTGAACTTGTTGACGAGATCGGTCTCGCCCTTGCGTACGGCAATGCCGGCGCCTGGTCCGAAGATGTCGACCGGTTGCGGCGACGGCTGGCCGAGAATCTTGCAGCATGCGCCATCAGGCGAATCCAGCCACTGCTGAAGCACAACAATATCGTCCTCAATGGCGTCGAGACGACCATTGGCAAGGTCTGCCTGCTCCTCGGGGCTGCTCGGATAGCCCTTGACCGTGCTGTCGGTGTAAGTCTTCGAGGCATAGTTGAAATGCGTGGTGGTGGTGGCGACACCAATGGTCTTGCCGGCGAGATCTGCCTTGGTCACGCCTTTCAGCGTGCTGTCTTTAGGCACGGCCAGGGCCGACGGCGTGTTGTAATATTTGTTGGTGAAGTCGACCTTCTCCTTGCGCTCCGGCGTGATCGACATCGAGGCGACGATGGCGTCGAACTTGCCGGCCTGGAGAGCGGGGATGATGCCGTCCCAATCCTGGGCGACGAAGGTGCACTTGACCTTCATCTGGTCACAAAGCGCCTTGGCGATGTCGATATCGAAACCGACGAGCTGGCCATCGGCGGTGAGGTTGTTGAAGGGTGGGTAGGCGCCTTCGGTGCCGATCCTCAGGGTCTTTTCCTGGGCCTGGGCTACGCCGAGCGTCAGCAGCGCAGCCGATGCGGCAAGCGCGATACGCAGTGCAATACGCATGATAGTCCTCTCTTTATGGTCCCGGCCGTCGTTCCAAACGGCTCTGTGGGGCGGTGCTTTTGACCGCCCGCTGGCGCGATACTCCCACTCTTTCCAAGAAAAAAGCAACTGCAAAACCACAAAAATGGGCAAGGCTATTCTGCCGCTGCGTTAGCTCTCAGCAACGAGCCCAGTGTCCCGCTCGATGAAGTCGGCTATTGATTCCACATCGTCGAGATCGAACATTGGCAAGAGCTCGCCTTCGGCCGCAAAATCGGCGGCGACGGCGACGATGTTCGGATCCGTTGCCGAAAGCGGCGTGCAGTCCTTCGCTTCCAGCCGTCGGGTTTCGATCTTGCGGTGGGCTTCGCGCTTGTAGCCTTCGACCAGCACCAGATCGCACGGCGCGAGCCGACACAGGATCGCCTCCAGTGTCGGCTCATTCTCACCGCGCAGTTCGTGCATCAGCGCCCAACGATTGCCGGATACGATCGCGACTTCGGTGGCGCCGGCCTGCCGGTGGCGGAAGCTGTCGGCGCCCGGCTTGTCGATGTCGAAGTCATGATGGGCGTGTTTCACAGTCGACACCTTCCAGCCGCGCCGGACAAGTTCGGTGACCAGCCTTTCGGTCAATGTCGTCTTACCGGAATTCTTCCAGCCGGTGATGCCGAAGACGCGTCTGTTCATGATTTCATGCTCCGCAACAAACGTTCGGCCTGAACAAGATCGTCGGGCACATTGATGTTGAAGAAAGGGTCGACCGGTTGGCCTGCGGATTGCGGAACCGGGAATTCCACCTCGACAACTCCATGCCGGTCGATGAAGGCCGAAACACGCCTGATATCCTCAACGACCAGAAAGTGCCGCAAGGCGTCGCGGCAGTCCGTCGGCCACAGCGCGAAGGTCGGATGCCGCTTGCCGGTCGAGCAAGCAACGGCAATCGAACCGGGACGCTGATCGGTGGCTGTCGCCAGTCGTTCGACAAGATCCAGCGGCAGGAAGGGCGTGTCGCCGGCAACGGTGACGACAGTCTTGCAAGCCGTGTTGGCTGCGACCCATTCGAGGCCGGTCAGGATTCCGGCAAGCGGGCCGGCAAAACCGGTCACAGTGTCGGCAAGCACTGGCAGCTCGTAGCGTGAGAAGCGCGTGGCGTCGCCGTTGGCGCTAAGCGCCAGGGGGGCGACCTGCGGGCCAAGGCGCGACACGACCTGGTCAAGCACGCGACCGCTGCCAAGCGGCAACAGGCTCTTGTCGCCACCGCCCATTCGTCTTGATTGGCCGCCGGCCAGAATGATCCCTGCAACATCTCGCTTCATGCCACCGAGCCTGTACGCCAGCCGTCGGAAATCACAAGGGCCGACTAGATTCCATCCGGGACCATGCTTGGCCCGGTGCTCTCGGCAACGATCTTGCGCCGGCCGACCACTCGCTCGCGGTAAAGCGCATAGAGGCCGGAGCCGATGATGATCGTGGCGCCGACGATCATCGGCAGATCGGGAATATCGGCGAAGACGAACAGGCCAAGCAGGATCGACCAGATCAGGGCCGTGTAGCGGAACGGCGCGATGAAGGAGATGTCGCCCGCCCGCATCGCCATGATGATGAACTGGTAGCCGATGAGCACCAGCACCGCGGCGAGCGCCAGCAAGGCTGTGCTGTTTCCCGTCATCGGCGTCCAGCCCCCCATCGGCGAAAGCAACGCGGCGCCCAGGATTGTCATGGCAAACGCGGTGGCGGTCGACACCAGCAGCGTCGGAATGGCCTTGGGAATCCGCTTGGTGGCAAGATCGCGTACCGCACAACAGGCAACGCAGGCCAGCGCCACCAGCGAGTAGACGCTGAACCCTTCAAAACCTGGCCGCACGATGACCAGCACACCGGCAAATCCGATGGCGATGGCCAGCCAGCGCCGCCAACCGACGCCCTCGTTGAAGACCAATGCCGCGCCCATCGTCACCGCCAGCGGCAACGCCTGGAGGACCGCCGAGACACTGGCGATCGGCAAATGGGCGAGCGCGATCAGGAACGTCACCGTGCCGCCGGCTTCGCCGAGGACGCGCAGCGCCACCATTGGCTCGAGCATCGAGCGTAGCCGGACAAGGGCACCGCGCTGCCAGGCGAGCGAGCCGACGAACAGGGTGGCAAACGCTCCCCTGATCAGCATGACTTGCGCCATGTTCATCGATTGCGACGAGTATTTGGTGATGGCGTCGTTGAGGGTGAAGCCGGCCATCGCCACCACCATGAACAACGCGCCGCGAAGGTTTGGAGAAAGGGGCAAGATGACTACCGGCTCTGCTTTGCATAAAGCCTGTAGCAGCCAGGCATGAAACAGCAACAGCAAAGGGCTGGGCCACGGGCTTGGTCGTGGCCCAGAAGATCAATCGCCCGCAACGCGGCAGACCTTATTTCTTCGGCGTCAGAATTTCGGTACCGTTGCCTTCCTTGCCGGCGATCGTCCACAGGCCGTGCAGCGACCCGTCATCCTCGACCTTGTAGACGACAAGGCCGATGTCTTTGCCCATTACATAGCCGGCCGAGAAGGCGTCGTCGTTGCGCATGCAGATACCGTCGGAGGACGAGCCCCCCGTCTCCCAATGGATCGCGCAGGTCGTCCCGCTGGTCAGCGTGATGGTGGCTTCGCCACCATAGGCCGAGCCGTCGAAATTGGTGCCGGCGACCGTATAGGTGCCGCCGATCGACTGGGCCGCAGCGGGCAAGGCCGTGAGGCCAAGCAATGCGAACGAAAGAAGAAGTTTGCGCATGGTGTATTCCCCCAGAGCGAAAGACCGCTACGAGACGGAGGCTAAGCGGGAAAACTCCACCGGTAAATCAGGCGAACATTCGTGAACAGAGATTTGTCGGCGGTGTGGCCGAAAATGCTCATGGTCCTTTGAGGCTGCTGGCGATGGCGCCGACCAGCGGATCGTATTTCGACTTCAGGGCGGGCGGGTAATCGACCCAGACCGTGCGGATGACGCCATCCCGGCCGAACAGGCGTCGCTCGTAAAAGATCTTTCCATCCTTCAAGCCCGACAGCACGGCCCAGTCCTTGCCGGCCTTGCTGTAGGTGACCTTGTAGCCGGGTTCACTACTGGCCTTCTCCGCCGCCACGAAACCCTTCGGCGTGTCGTCGTCGATGTTGAGGATGCCCGAGCAGATCAGGCTGGCGCCGTCGGCACTCAGCCATTCCTGGCCGTCGCCATTGTCCGGCTCGGGCTGGCGGTCGGTGAAGATGTCGTCGGGAAAGGTGCAGACGGTGCCGAAGCGCTCATTTGTGTAAGTGAATGGCGCGGCGACGGCGTTGGTCGCCGCAATTGTTGCGACAGCCGCCAGAAATGACGAACGACTCAGCATATCCCACCTCGAAGCCAATGACCCGGAGGCGATCCTGCATGAATTTCGCGAAAAGGTCAGCCGCCGGTGACGCTCATGTGCCGCGAAACGGAGGGGCGGCTGGTGCGGCGATCGATGATGAAATCATGGCCCTTCGGCTTGCGGCCGATCGCCTCGTCGATGGCTTCGGCAACCAGCTCATTGCCTTCGGACGCGCGCAAGGGCGCGCGTAGGTCGGCGGCGTCCTCCTGGCCGAGGCACATGTAGAGCGTGCCGGTGCAGGTCAGCCGGACGCGGTTGCAGCTCTCGCAGAAATTATGCGTCATCGGTGTGATGAAGCCGAGCCGGCCGCCGGTCTCGGCGACATGCACGTAGCGGGCCGGGCCGCCGGTCTTGAAGGGGATGTCGGCCAGCGTGAACTGGCGTTCCAGCGACGCGCGCAGCAGCGACAGCGGCAGGTACTGGTCGGTGCGGTCGCCGTCGATCTCGCCCATCGGCATGGTTTCGATGACCGTCAGGTCCATGCCGCGGCCATGCGCCCAGCGCATCATGTCGGGCAGTTCGGCGTCGTTGAAATCGCGCAGCGCCACCGCGTTGAGCTTGACCTTCAGCCCGGCCGCAAGTGCTGCATCAATGCCTTGCATGACCTTGTCGAGATGGCCCCAGCGAGTGATCTTGTGGAACTTGTCGGCATCGAGCGTGTCGAGCGAAACGTTAATGCGCTCGACGCCGCAATCGGCGAGCTCGGCGGCGAAGCGCGACAGCTGCGAGCCGTTGGTGGTCAGCGTCAATTCTTCCAGCGCGCCGCTTTTGAGATGCCGCGACAGCTGGCGCACGAGGTGCATGATGTTCTTGCGAACCAGCGGCTCGCCGCCGGTGAGGCGCAGTTTCCTGACGCCTTTTTCGATGAACACCGTGCACAGCCGGTCGAGTTCTTCCAGCGACAGCAGGTCCTTCTTCGGCAGGAAGGCCATGTCCTCGGCCATGCAATAGGTGCAGCGGAAGTCGCAGCGGTCGGTGACCGACACCCTGAGATAGCTGATGGTGCGCCCAAAAGGATCGATCATGTCCATGCTTCAAGCAATTCCCGTGGCCGTGAGCGGCATCGTTATATACCGCTATGTGATACGATCCGGCCTGCCATTCAAGATACCGCTTCTCGATCTTTGGTAACATTCCCTGGCCGACATCGCATGTCGGCTCACCTCAACGGCCTTTTCCCTTCCGGCGAAGCAGCGTAGGGAAGGGTGGATTGCTACGGGATCGAACATCATGACCGCACCCAGGGAACTCCGGGTCTCGAAGGATCGCAAACTGCTGTCGGTCACCTTTCCCGATCATCGGCCGTTCGAACTGCCGGCGGAGCTGTTGCGTGTCGCTTCGCCATCGGCCGAAGTGCAGGGCCATTCGCCAGACCAACGGGTGACGGTCCCCGGCAAGCGCAATGTGGCGATCCTGAAGATCGAGCCGGTCGGCAATTATGCGGTGCGCATCACCTTCGATGATTTCCACGACACCGGCATCTTCACCTGGAATTACCTGCACACGCTCGGCCACGAAAAGGACGAGCGCTGGAATGCCTATCTCGCCGAGCTTGCGGAAAAGGGCTTGAGCCGGGACCGCTAGGCCGTCGCTGTCGTCAAAACGTCATCGATGTGGGGTAGCGCCGGCAAAGGTTTGGAGACGAGGAAGATGTCGGTCATCACCACGGTCGAGCAGCTCGAGGCGCTCTATGGCGTTCCAGGCGAGGCTTCGTTGGTCAAGGAACTCGATCACGTCATTCCGGAATACGCAGCCTTCATCGAGGCCTCGCCGTTCGTCGCGCTGGCAACCAGCGGACCAGAGGGCCTGGACTGTTCGCCGCGCGGCGATCTCGCCGGTTTCGTGCGCATCGTTGATCCGAAAACGCTGATGATGCCGGACCGTCGCGGCAACAACCGCGCCGATTCGCTGAAAAACATCATCCGCGACCCGCGCGTCGGTCTTTTGTTTCTCGTGCCGGGCTCCGGCACGACGCTGCGCATCAACGGCAGGGCCCATATCACGACGGATACAGCGCTGTGCGCATCGTTCACGGTGGACGGCAAGGCGGCGCGCTCGGTCACCGTCGTCGATATCGATACGGTCTACTTCCAATGCGCCCGCGCCATCGTCCGCTCCGAGCTGTGGAACCCGGCGAGGCATGTCGACCCGAAGTCGCTGCCGACGCCCGGACAGATCCTGGAAATCACCAGCCTTAGGAATATCGACGGCGAGACCTACGACAAGGAATGGCCGGAGCGGGCGAAGAAGACGATGTGGTAGGTTTCGGGGCTGAAAGGGCTAGGCGTCTTTCAGCACATCGTAAATCTTGCGCATCTGCTCGCCGATCATGTCGCATTGTTCCGGCGTCGACTGGCTCATCGCCTTCTCGATCAGCGCCATGTGCACTTTCAGCGCCTGCATCAGCAGCGCCTCGCCGGCTTCGGTCAGTGCAAGCCGCAGGATCCGCTTGTCCTTCTCGTCGCCTTCGCGGCGCAGCAGGCCACGCGCCTCCAGCTGCGGCAAGAGCATTGTGATGTTGGAGCGGCCGACGAGCAGCTTGCGGGCAAGGTCGTGCTGCGACATGCCGGGGTGGCGATACAGGTTCATCAGCACGTCGAGCTGCGCCGGCTTCAGGTCGAGCGGCGCCAGTTTCGTCGCCAGCGTGCGTTCAAGCACATGGCAGGCGCGCGCCACCGCGACCCAGTTGCGAAAACGCGGGCTGTCCCAAGGTAACTCTTGTTTATTGTTCATCTTTGAACTATTATGTTCATGCTTGAACGTATGGATGGATTCTCACTATGGCATCAATCGGGCTGAAGGTCATCCGGCGGGTGTTTGGTGCGGCTGAGCGTATTGCGCCGCGCCTGACCGGACGCGCGGCTTTCGAACTGTTCTGCCGCACGCCGAATGTGAAGGCGCTCAGCGATGGCGAGCGCCGCGCCGTGGACCGTGCGGCCGGGTTCATGAGAGAGGCGCGCCATCACCGGCTGAAGACCGCGACCGGCTGCGTCATGGTGCACGAATTCCGGCCGGAGCCGGGCAGGGCGGCGGCCGGCACGGTGCTTGTCGTGCATGGCTGGCGTTCGCGCACCGAATATATGCGGGCGCTGATCGAAGGCTATCGCGCGGCCGGCTACAGGGTGGTTTCGCTTGACCTGCCTGGCCACGGCCAGTCGCAGGGCCGACGGCTGAACATGGTCAATGCCGTGGATGCGGTGCGGGTCGCCGGCGAATGGTTCGGCCCTTTCGTGGCTGTTGTCGGCCATTCCTTCGGTGGCGCTGTCGCCGCCAATGCCCTCGCCGGCTCGGTCAAGAACATCCCGCCGCTGGTGGCCGGACGCCTGGTGCTGATCGCAGCGCCCAGTTCCCTGCCGGCGATCTTTGCCGACTTCAGCCGCATGCTCAATGTCGGACCTCGCTCGCAGGCCGCCATGGCGGACCGTGTCGAACATCTTTCCGGCCGGCCGCTGCACGAATTCACCGGCGACCGCCAGCTCGCTCACGCGCCGGTGCCGACCCTGGTCATCCACGCACCGGACGACCGTGAAGTTCCGGCCGACCATGCAACACGCTATGCCGACGCCGGCGGCCATGTGCGGCTCTACTGGGCCGACGGGCTCGGCCACCGTCGCATTCTTGCGGACAAGGGCGTGGTCGGACGCGCGGTCGGCTTCGTCGGCGAGCATCGCGAGCCGTCGCTGCTGCACTGAACGGCCATCGAGGCTATTTCTTCTTCCCGCCGGGCTCGACCGGCAGTCCGGCCGCCTTCCAGGCGGTGTAGCCGCCAAGGATGTGCTTGACCGGCGATAGTCCCATGTCCTGCGCCGTCTTGGTGGCCAGCGCCGAGCGCCAGCCGCCGGCGCAGAAGAAGACGAAGCTCTTCCCCGAAGCGAAGAAGGGCTTGTGATAGGGGCTTTCGGGGTCGATCCAGAATTCCAGCATGCCGCGGGTGACATGCTTGGCGCCGGGAATCCTGCCGTCGCGTTCGACCTCGCGCGGATCGCGCAGGTCGACGAAGATGGTGTCTTCATCGTCAAGCAGCCCTGCCGCTTCCTCCGGCGACACCACCTCGATCTCGGCATTCGCCTCATCCAGCAGTTCGCGATACCCTTTTTTCACAGGCTTGTCCTCCCGACCGGCTGGCTGTCTGGATTTGCAGCACAATGGCCGGCGTTTGTCACGCTCTGTCGGTGCCGGCCATCGTCTGCCACGCCGCCATCGCGCCGGCCACGGTTGCCAGAAGCGCCGAATGCGAGGCGCCGTCGCGAGCCTGGATCGACATGCCGTGCTGGACCGTGGCGTAGAAGGTGGCGGCAGCGCTGCAGTCGAATCCGACCGGCAGTTCGCCTTCGGCAACGCCGCGTTCGAGACGTGTGCGCAGGGCGGCGTGATTCTCGGCGCGACGACGGCGCAGATCGTCGCAGATGGCGCCGCGGCTGGAGTCCTGGTGCAAAGCGCCGAGCGTTATCAGGCAGCCCTGCGGGCGATCGGTCTGCGCGTAGGCTTTCGCCGTGAGGCATAGAAATTGTTCGATCGCCTGACGCGCGGTCGGTGCTTCCTCAAGCGCCAGCCAGATGTCGGCACCCTCGGTGCGCGAATAGAAATCGGTCGCCTCGAGGAACAGCGCCTCCTTGCTGCCGAAGGCGGCGTAGAGGCTGGGCGAGTTGATGCCCATGGCGGCGGTCAGCTCACTCATCGATGCGCCTTCGTAACCGCGAGCCCAAAAAACCTCCATCGCGCGGTGCAGGGCTGCGGTTCGATCGAAGGTGCGGGGGCGGCCTCGTTCCGACATGACGCTCTTTTCTGTGTTGATCGATACATAATTCAGTTGACGCGGGCGGGCAAGACTGACAGGTATTTATGTATCGATCATTACAAAAAGGAGAAGCAAATGTCATCCAACAGCTTGAACGGCAAGGCCGCGCTCGTCACCGGCGGCAGTCGCGGCATCGGTGCGGCGATTGCGCGAAGGCTTGCGGCCGATGGCGCCTGTGTCGCGCTGACTTATGTGCATGGCGAGGAGCAGGCCCGCTCGGTTGTTGCCGAGATAGAGGCCAAGGGCGGCCGCGCCATCGCCATCCAGGCCGACAACCGCGACGCCGCGGCCATAGACAAGGCCGTCGATGATGCCGTCACCGCATTCGGCCGGCTCGACATCCTTGTCAACAGCGCCGGCATCTGGCGCGCCGCACCCATCGACACCCTGTCGCTCGCCGATTTCGACGAGACCATGTCGGTCAATCTCAGGGCGCCGTTCGTCGCCTCGAAGGCGGCGGCAGTGCATATGGGCGAGGGCGGCAGGATCATCTCGATCGGCAGCAATCTTGCCGAGCGGGTGACCGACACAAGTCTTGGCGCCTATTCGGCCAGCAAGGCGGCACTGGTCGGCCTGACCAAGGCCTTGGCGCGCGACCTCGGCCCGCGCGGTATCACCGCCAATGTCGTCCACCCCGGTTCGACCGACACCGACATGAATCCGGCCGATGGCCCGCACGCCGAACACCAGCGCCAGAAGATGGCAACGCCGCGCTTTGGCAAAGCCGAAGACATTGCCGGCATGGTCGCCCGGCTCGCGGGACCGGAAGGCCGATTCGTCACCGGCGCGGCGCTGACCATCGACGGTGGCGCCAACGCCTGATCCCCGCAGGATTTCCCCCGGCCGGAGCGGAGACACTTCGCTCCGGCCGTCACGATGTTGTGAAACCGTTCTGCAACAAGCGTTCCAAAATTTATGGAAGCTTAACGAAATCAGTATGAATCAGTATAGTCGCGCCTTACATCCGCCATGCGGTGAGCGAGATCGTCTTAACGGTGCGGAACGGGAACCGGTTACAGCCGGGCGGGTGATTCATGAAATTCCTCCGAAACAAAGCAACCGTGATGCCGCTGGTGGCGATCTCGGCAACGCTGGCCTTCGGTGTGCCACAGGCAGGCGCGCAAGGGCTCTTCGAGATGCTTTTCGGAGGTGGCGTCAGGCACGAGCCGCAAGGTGAGTTTCCACCCGCGCCGCCCAAGCACAAGCCGAAAGTGCCAGGTGGCGGCGGCGTAAAAATCAGCAGCCCGTCCTACTACACCTACAAGGCCGATCGGCTGGTGCGCATCGACTTTTCGGCGCTGACCGCGGCGCCAATGCCGGCGGCCCCGCAGGATGCCGCATTCGTGCCCTCAGCCACGGGGGCTGCCTTCCACGACGCGATTGCCGGCTTGAGCGACTACGAACTCTATGCCGAGCCCGATATCGCCAAGGCGCTGATCGCCTACTACTCGGCCAATCCGGATTTCATCTGGGTGACGGGCACGGGCGTCAACAGCCGCGCGCAGGATGCGGTGCGGGTGCTGGGCGAGGCAGCGAGCTACGGCCTTGAACCGGCCGACTACACGGTCAACGTGCCTGCCGCCAACGCCTCGCCGGCCGACGCCAATGCACAGATGAAAGAGCTCGTCCGCTTCGAGATGGCGCTGTCGGCCCGCGTGCTGCGCTATGCTCATGATGCCCAGAACGGCCGGGTCGAGCCCAACCGCATGACCGGCTACTATGATTTCCCGGCCAAGCCGCTCGACTTGCAAGGCGTGCTGAAAACGCTGGCGCATACCCAGGAGGTGCGCACCTATCTCGAATCGCGGCATCCGCAGAATGCGGAATACCAGGCGCTGCGCGTCGAACTGGAGTCCCTGCAGGCCAGCGCCGAGAACGAGATCGTCGTCGACCCCAAGCTGCTGCTGAAGCCGGGCGAAACCAGTCCCGAACTGCCGAAGCTGCTGACCCTGATCGCCCGCAATCTCGATGACGAGATGGGTGGCGCCTATGGCGAGATCCTGGCGAGGCTGGCCACCAGCGAAGTCTATGTCCCGGAACTGGTTCCGGTAATCGAAGCCGTGCAGAAGAAAGCCGGCATGAAGGGCGACGGCGTCATCGGACCGCGCACCGTCGCGACGCTGGCCGGAACGTCCAAGGCCGACAGGTTGCTGAAGGTTGAGGTGGCGCTGGAGGAACTGCGCTGGCTGCCTTCCGATCTCGGCAGCCCGCGTGTCTTCATCAACCAGCCGGCCTTCACCGCGAGCTATATCGACAATGGCGAGGAAAAGCTGAAGACGCGTGCCGTCATCGGCAGGACCACCAACCAGACCGCCTTCTTCTACAACCAGATCAAGCAGGTCGACTTCCATCCCTATTGGGGCGTGCCGCAGTCGATCATCGTCAACGAGATGCTGCCCAGGCTGCGCAGCGATCCCGGCTATCTCGATCGGGCCGGCTACGAGGTCACCGATTCGCGCGGCAAGCGCATCCCTTCGTCGGCGGTCGACTGGGGCGCCTATGGCGCCAACATTCCCTACAGCGTGCGCCAGCAGCCGAGCGAAGCCAATGCACTGGGCGAGCTGAAGATCTTGTTCCCCAACAAGCACGCGATCTACATGCACGACACGCCGCAGAAATCGTTCTTCAAGCAGGATATGCGCGCGCTCAGCCATGGCTGCGTGCGGCTGCAGGATCCGCGCGGCATGGCGGCTGCCGTGCTCGGCACCTCGGTCGACGATATCGCCGAGAAGCTGAAGCACGGACACTCGACCGAGGACGTGACGCGCAAGATCCCGGTCTATGTCGCCTATTTCACCGCCTGGCCTGATATGTCCGGCAAGGTCGAATATTTCGGCGACGTCTACGACCGCGATACGCGGCTGAAGCAGGCATTGGATGCCACCGAGGCGGTGCGCTCGCCGTCGAGTTGAGCAACGGCCTTTTTCGACTTCTAAAGCGTGTCGGCTGAAACGGATTCAGCCGACACGGCTTAAGTCTTTGTTTTTATGCGTGTCACTGTCCCAAACCCGCTGCGCAGTTTTGGGCGACATGCATCAGCGCTCGAACAGCGGGCGCCTGAAACCCGCGTCCCGTCCGGCAATCAGCCAGTACACCAAACCGGCGACAAGGCCGGCCGCGGCGATGATGCCGATGTCGCCCCAGCGCTCGGGGTCCATGTCCTCCGCTGAACTTGGCCAGATCAGGAAGAACCCGCAGGCGGCGGCCGCGGCGCCGAAAAACATGTGCAGCAGGAAATTGCGTAACGAGAAGAGTTCGGCAATCAGCGCGAAGATGAGCGTCTGCAGTGCGGTCACGACAATCGTCAGGAAATAGACGAACATGCCGAGCGGCGGAACCACAAGGACGGCGATCGGCGAGACGCCCATGACGTCGAAATAGGCGGGCGCGTTGGGTAGGGAACTGAGCGCGGCGTAGATCGCCACGACAGCGATCAAGCCGACCAGCACCGATACGAGGTAGCCGGTCAACATCATCAGTATACGCTTCAGCACGTGCTTCGCCGTCGCCATGCCCATCCCCCATGCGGCGCCTGTGGGCCGCAGTCAGCCATCAAAGCGAGACTGACGCAAGGGGAGGGGCAAGATGGTGCAGGGTAGTCGCTTCTGACCAATGACAAGCTCGACTTACGGCGGAGACCACCAATTGCGGAGGTCGGCGCCGCCCCTCATCGCCCTGCCGGGCACTTCTCCCCGTGTCGTGACGGGGAGAGGATGCCGGCAGGCAGGTGAGGGCAGCGCCACGCGGAACACGAAGCGGCATTCACGCGCCGCCGCACATATGCTCCGAGTCCGGCAGCGCCCACGACGCCTTGATGGCGAGATCGATGCCGTAGTAGACGCGGCCGCGCTCATCGTGCTTGGGGCAGTCCCTGGGAATCGAGATCAGGCACATGACGGCCGCGTCGCCGACCTTCGAGGCGGCCAGGCCAGGGTCGCGATCATAGGAGACGGCGCCGCCGTGATTGGTGAATGTCGCGGCACTGCCGCCATCCGGGTTGGCCGTTTCCAGCGGATCGTCGCCAAGCCGCGTGGTCAGCGTCTTGATATGGGTGGAGGCGCATTGGCCGATTGCCGAGGGCAGCGGCTGATCGATCTCTTTCGGGTTTCGCGCCGCGGCCTCCAGCGCCTTCTTGCCGATCAGCGCGATGTTGTAGTCCTGCACCCATGGCGGCGCAGCGCCATAGGTTTGCAGCGCGTTGTTCAGCGCGCTGACGATGCAGGCGGTGTCGCTCTTGCAGGCATTGCGGTCGGCATTCAACCCGCGGGCGATCTTGCGCTTGTCGCCGCCGAACGCCGGCTCGAAACCCTTGAACGCCTTGGCTACCAGCAGGTCGATGGCCGACAGCTGCGGATCGGCGCAGATCGCCTTTTCCGCCGGCCGGCTTGCCTTGGCGCAGTCGAAGGATGGCCCATCGGCCCGCGCCGGAGCGGCCCCAAGGATGCCGCCAGCCAGAATGAAGGCCAGCACGGCCAGAAGACGGGTTCGAACGGAAGATCGCATGATTGCCCCCAAGCCACGATTGCCCAAGGCGCAGCCCACGCCCTGGCATGCATGTCATACCTCAAGAATGGACAATTTTGGGCGAGGCTAGGGCAATCGCTTCAGGTTTCGAATTCGTCCCCGTCACCCTTTTCCGGACGCTGGCGCTGCCCCTCACCAGCCTGCCGGCATCCTCTCCCCGCATAGTGACGGGGAGAGGGCGCTGTCATCGATGGTTTCGCCAATTGTCGACGTTGCAAAAAGGAGCCGGCGTTGCGGCCATCTCCCTTCTCCCCGTCACTATACGGGGAGAAGTGCCCAGCAGGGCGATGAGGGGCGGCGCCGACTTCGACAATTGGGGATCCAGTGCGCCGCGTCAGATACGGACACTTGCCGACGAACCCTATTTGGGCTCGGCGGTCACGGGATCGTAGGTGATTTCGACCTTGGCCTTGTCAGACGTGTAGTAGGTGACGACGTAGGCGCCGCTGTCCCAGTCGACTTCCTTGACATAGCGAAAGCCGTCGCGCTTCTCGACCTTGGCGAGGATCTCCGACAGTTTCTTGGCGTTGGGCGGCGGCAACAGGGGCTCATCCGCGGCAAAGGCCGGCCCGCCGGCGAGAAGAACGGCGACGCTCGTCGCCACCAGAAATCTGGACATGGCTTTCCCTCAAGTTCTCGTCGGACAGAAACTCGCTGCCATGCCGGTTTGTTCCGCAGCTGAAGTGCGTGGCGATTGAGTTCACCGATTGCAGTTTTCGGAAGAAAAACCCATGCGCCAAAAAAACCACGATGCGCCGCTTCAGTATTCATGGCCATATTATGTTGGCGGTTCATTGGGGGTCACTATGCGCACGCGTCACATCGTCTTGCTTGCACTGTCGGTGCTTTCCATCCCGGCCGTTTTGCATGCCCGTGCAGAAAGCCAGGGCGCTGGAGCCTGAACGCTACACCGTCTATTGCGCCTACGACCGCATCTCGGTTTCGTTCTGGGATCTCGACCAGATGAAGGTGCGGAACGGCTCCGACGTCTGTCAGTTCCAGAGCTACACGAGCTACAGCAGCGCCCTGAATTTCGCCCAGAAGAATTTTGGCGGGGAAGGGGCGGACTGCAGTTGCTAGCTCTATTGCATTGGCTTGGGACGTTGAGGAAAGCAGGCGCGCTTGGGCAGCCCAGCAGTTGCCACAGCATTCGATGGATTTCTTGTTTGCGTCCACGTCGGCCCGGGTGGCGGCCCTAGCTCTGGTCCTCATACGCTGCGAGTGCCTTGGCGACGCCGGCAATGAGGTGTTCGACATCACTCGCATGTTCGAAGGCGATTCCGGTTTGCGCAAACTCAAGCGGCGAGTAGTCAGGCGCTATCCGCTTGATCTCTGCCACAATGCGCTGAGCTTCCTTCAGTTCGCCGAGTTGAGCGTGACACCCCGCCAGCCTTGCCAGTCGCCAGGGGGTCCTCGGTGGGACCTTGGACATGCTTACAAGCGCGGCCTTGTAATCTCCAGCTGAGTATTGGGCGATGGCGCGATCATAGTGGTACCAATCAGGATGGATCGGGTTGATCCGTATCGCACTGTCAATCGCCACGAGTGCTTCAAGCGGCCTGCCTCTCATCGTGAGCAAGTACCCCATTTGCGCAATCGTATCGGCGTCATATGGGTTGAGGTCGAACGCGCGTTGAAGGTGATGTTCGGCCGCTTCGAACCGACGGGCAGAGAGCAAAGCCTGAGCAAGCACGCGATGGCAGCGTGGCTCTTCCGGCGCCAGGGTCACCGCGCACTCCGCGCGGTCGATCAATGAAGCAAGCAACGCCGGGGATGTCTCAGCATAGCCACCGATAATGAGATCGGCGAGCGCGGTGTAGGAATGCGCCAAAGCATAGGTCGGGTCCTTGTCGACCGCAGCCTGAAAGAGATCGCGCGCGGCCTGATTGTCGTCATCGCCATAGCCGCGCAGCCGGGCCAGTCCACGCAGGAGAAGCTCATATGCGGCCAGGCTATCGGGAGGCTTCGGGGTTGCCTGCTTGACACCCGCGTCGTCAAGCCGAGCGACCAGCCGGTTCACCACACGGCTGGCGATTTCTTCCTGCATTTCGAAGATCTGGCCGCCAGAAGCAGAAAAGGTATCGCTCCAGAGGACTTCACCCGTCGAGGCGGTCATGAGACTGACGGTGACCCGCATGCCGTCTGCGCGGGTCGTCGCCCTGCCGCGGACCAGATAGGTTGCGCCGAGGCTGTCGCCAACGGCACGCCAATCGGAAGCGGAATCGGAGACAAATGCAAATCCGGAATTGCGCGCCAGCACTACGACCGTTCCGAAGCGAGCCAACGCATTGACAATGTCCTCGGCGAAACCGTCGACCAAAGGGGCGTCGTCCGGCGCACCTTCATTGCTGAAGCGCAGTACCGCAACGCTCGGCTGTCCAGAGCGCTCTTGTCTTGGCGTATCGGGAAGAGAGAGGACGTAGCCGCGTTTGGCAACCGTGCGGATAATGGTTTGGCTTTCGTCCTGCAGCGCCTTTCGCAACTCCCTGACCGCCTGCGTCAGTGAGTCCTCGGTCACGAAGACATCGGGCCATACCGCTGACATCAGTTCAGACTTGGTCGCGACACGCCCGACATTCCGGCTGAGGTAAGTTAACAGATCAAACGCCTTGCAGCGCAGAGCAACAGGTTTTCCATCGCGGACAAGCAGCCCGCGGGCAAGATCAAGCTCGCAACTGCCAAGTGCCAGTATGGGCCCACCGTTTTCTTGCGACATTGAATGCCGATCTGACCAGCTCGACCAAACGCAGCCTGATTGGGGTCTCAATCGGCTCGGACGTCAAGGGATCAGAGGAATTTGACCTGCCTTCACCTTGGCTGGAAGTCATCCGCCTCTCCACGGCGATGATCTCCAGCATTTCGAACATTGTTCCAGGCATGGGCGCACAAGGGGACCCAACCATGACGCTGGACGCAAATTCCAGGAGTTCCTGCCGGGCGGCTTGGCGCGTGTTCTCACTCAGCGACATGTTCGACCTCATCCGGTTCGTTCTTCAGAACAATGCAGCCTAGGAACGGCCGCGTACCGGAAGATTTCTGAAATTCTGCTGAATCTCTCCCCTTGTCGCGCTTGCGGTCGGGGGAGGCCGCCCGCTTACCTTACGCGGCGCGTCGTTGAGCGGGGTTGAGACCTGAACGGCTTCGACGAGGGTCGACGGCGGTCACGATGCTGTGGTGGTGATCGCAATAGACGCGATCCGGCGAAGTTGGCCCAGCACAAAAACGGTAACCGCCGGGTACTGACGGGTCTTCGCTCACCGGGAAGCGGCACTGATAGACGCCTAGCTGAATGAGGGGGACGTCTCTCGAAGTTAGTCTTTTATTTTCAGGCATGGTTTTCAGGTTCCTGGTTCATAAGCCATTGCCGGCTGACGGCCGCAGTGCGACCGCGTCAGGGCGAGCTTCTCTCGTTTGGAGGGCTGTGGATCACCATATGGTGTTGGTCGCAGCGTCAATGAAGCCCGAGGCCCTGCTTTCGGAAGCCAGTTATTGCGACTTAAGGCCACACTTGGCGCTGGGGCGCGGTTGACAGTGCGAAGGCACCCGGCGGGCGATGTTGTCGCCCCCGGGTTAATCGGCAGGCGGGGTGAGGGGTGGCTTGTGGCCCCCAGCGCGCGGCACTTTCGGTTTTCAGGGCCTCAACCAGCCAACCCCGGAGGGCGAGCTGCGGGAGTGAATACATTTTGTCAGCAGACAGTATGGTCGCGTCCCAGAGCATCTCTCCGAACCGTTGCGCCGGTGCTATAGTATGTCCGCATGATCAGACAGCAGGGATATGAGGCATGCCCGAAGTCACCCGCCGTACACTTCTCGCGTTCGCCGCCGTCGCCTCGGTCGTTGAACCGACGCTTGCTGAAGGGGAAGGCGCCTCGCCCGAATTGCGGGCGCTGATCGGAGCCCATGAAGCCGCCTATGTCGGGCTTCACTGGGTTGTTCATCAAGCGGGCAGTAGCAGCAACGAATGCAAGACGGCAGACCGGATTGAACAGGAAGCATTGCTGGCCATCTGCTCGTATCCTGCGATCAGCCGAGGCGACCGACGGGCTAAGGCCGAGTACCTGTTGACCGCTGAGGCTCGGGGTGAACTCGACCTGGAAGAGCACATGCAGGCCATCCTGCACTCGATGAAGCGCTGATCGCGGGCTCGACGCAATTGTCTTTCCGCGCTGGCGCGTGGTTGGCCGCTCATACTGGAATTCCCACCGCACTTCAGCCCGTCGTCGAAGCGACTGCCCCAAGCGGGGCGACCGGCTCGAACTAACGGATTGCATAACACCTGCTATCCGCGCAGCCGATGTCCGCAACTGCGCCGCTACTGACCAATATGCGACGCGACCGACATCATCGCCTCAGAGTTCGGGTGGGCGCCCAAGCCGCCATCGAAAACTTCGGAGAACGTCCAGCGAACGACGCCGTTGCGGTCGAGCAGGAACTGGCCGGTGAGCTGGCCCACGCCGGTCGCCATCATTTGCTGGTCCGCTTCAGTGATTTCGTAATTGTCTTTTTTGTTCAGATATTCGAGCGTGGCAAACGGATCCATCGGCTCAGGCATTTCGCCCGGCACGTTGAGCCGCATCGCCTTCACATCGCTCATCGAGACCTTGTGCGGCAATGCGCTCTCGCCCTCAGTTACTATTTGCATATTGGGCAATCCAAAGGCGCGGTGTGAAACGCGCTCCGGATCGGATGCAGCAAGCAAACCAACCATCGGATGGTACCGGAGATAAAGGCGCGCCCGCTCGATGGGTGTGTTCACCACCGTGAGGCTTTCGATGCCCTTTGCGTTAAGGGCTGGTGTGAGCAGCGAAACCGTCGCGATATGACGCCTGCAAAACGGACAATGCAGACCTCGATACAGCCCAACCAGCACTGCCTTCTCGCCGCGGAAATCGTCGATAGCTATCTTGCCCTCGCGAGTAATTGCGTCGAGTACGAAGTTGGGCGCACGTTCGCCCAGTTGCAGAGGGCCTACGTCGGCGCGGTCAGACATGCTTGATCCTCCTCCCGGCTCAATCCAATAACGAAAGCGCGGCGGTAGTTCCGGCTCCAGCCCGTGTTCGGCACACACTTCCTGAGCGTGTTGAAATTGCAATGTAGCACAGAGATGGGCGGACGTTGAGGCGCTACCTAAGCCTACGCCTTGCGGAGCCTCACTCCTGGCGCGCAGAAGCAAACGGCTGGCAATCAACGAATCGATTACAGGTGAGAGCGTACCAACGAGCGGAGCATTTCGGGCCTTCGGGACGGAATACCGCCGTGAAAGAGGCGAAGCCAGCTGCTCAGTTCCCGACGCGGGTGTCGAAAACTATCGTCGAATTGGTGGCGACATAGTGGCGAAACGAAAAAGGCCCAGATCGACGATTTGGCCAACACGTTAGTAAGCTGCTGACTTTCCTAGGGATATTGGTGGGCGATGCAGGGATTGAACCTGCGACCCCACCCGTGTGAAGGGTGTGCTCTCCCGCTGAGCTAATCGCCCGCTCGTTGCCCGAAGGCCAAGCGAGCCGCGATATAAGGGAGCCAGGTGCGGGAAGTCAAGGCGGCGTCAGGCGTTCCGGCAAGGATCGGATTGTTGTCCCGTGGACCCGTCTTCGACGTGACGCCGGCTGCTTTCCGGTCAGTTCCCCGCGGCGGCGATCAGCCTTTGCGCCAGATCTAGCGTCAGGGCGTCGAAATGCGAGATCACCGCCGAGGGTTCGAATTCGCGCACATGGCGGTCGGTGTAACCGAAATCGACCGCCACGACAGGAATGCCGGCGGCCTTGGCGGTGTCGATGTCGGTCTGCGAATCGCCGACCATCAGCGCGCGATGCGGATCGCCGCCGGCCAGCTTGATGGTCTCGATCAGATGGCGCGGGTCGGGCTTGCGGAACGCGAACGTGTCCTGTCCGGCGATTGCCGCGAAATGCTTAGTCAGGCCGAGCGCCTCGATCAGCGCCAGCGAGTTGGCTTCGTATTTGTTGGTGCAGATGGCCAGGAGATAGCCGGCGTTCTCGAAGCGGGCGATCGCCTCGACGACGCCGGGATAGGGACGCGATTTGCCGGGGATGTTGAGGGTGTAGTGGTCGAGGAAGAGTTTAAGCAGCCGGTCGTGCTCCTCGACATCGAGCGACCGCTGCTGGGCTGCATGGGCCCGCTCGATCATCACGCGGCCGCCGTGACCGACAAAGCGCCTGAAGCCGGCCTCATCGACCGCCGCGATGTGGCTGGCGGCAAGGCTGTGGTTCAGGCTGTCGAGCAGGTCCGGCGCTGTATCGACCAGCGTACCGTCGAGGTCGAACACGATGATCGGGCGAGTCATGGTCAGTCCTGGGCCAAGTTCATGCAAGTGGCAGGCGATAGCGGCTGCGGCGCGTCAAGGCAAGCGGGATAGGGCAAGCGGGGCGGGTCGTTCTGGCAAGAAAGCCCCGCCGGACCGGGTATTTCGCGGCTTGCCGCCGGACATGAAAAAACCCGCCATGGCGGCGGGTCGTTGGCGCAAATCAGCACCATGGATAGAAATGTAGCACAGCTGCCTTCACCAGGTCAAGAAAAAATTCCTATCTCAATTGCCGGACGCATTGCCCCTGACCGCGCGTTGCGCAGAACAGCCGTGCTGCTCGTCACCAGGGCGTACGCCGCTGCCAAAGGCTTTGACCCGCCCGGCAAAAATGCTAGGAGCCCAGCAGCGAATTTCCGGGGCAGCAAGCGGCATGGATGCAAGACAGTTGAAGGTCGAAGCCGCGCGGGCAGCGCTCGCCTATGTGAGCGACGGCATGCGGCTCGGCATCGGCACCGGCACCACCGCCGAAGAGTTCGTGCGGCTGCTTGCCGAGAAGGTCGCCACCGGCATGACGATCATCGGCGTGCCGACTTCGGAGCGCACCGCGTCGCTCTGCCGCGAGCTTGGCGTGCCGTTGTCGACGCTGGAGGAAACGCCGCAGCTCGATCTCACAATCGATGGCGCCGACGAGGTCGATCCGGCACTGACACTGATCAAGGGCGGCGGCGGCGCGCTGTTGCGCGAGAAGATCGTCGCAGCCGCTTCGCAGCGTATGATCGTCATTGCCGACCAGTCGAAGATGGTCGACACGCTCGGCCGTTTTCCACTGCCAATCGAAGTCAATAAGTTTGGCCTGCGCGCGACCGAAATCGCGATCGGCGCGGCGGCTGAAAAGCTCGGTCTTTCCGGTCCGGTCATATTGAGGATGACGGGGGACCAGGCTTTTGTTACAGACGGCGGCCATTTTATCCTCGATGCATCTTTTGGCCGCATTCCGGATACAAGAGCGCTTTCGAATGCTCTCCACGCCATTCCGGGCGTGGTCGAGCATGGTCTTTTCATCGGGCTGGCGTCAGCGGCCATCATCGCCGGCGGCGACGGTATCCAAACTGTCCATGCCGCCCGAAAACCAGGGAGTTCTACCGATCATGATGTTGCATAACCGGGTTCGCAGCCTTTGCGCCGTTCTGGCGGCTATGGCCGTTTTCGCCCTCTCTTCGCCGGCGTTTTCGCAAGAAGTCACGGACTCGCACCTGAAGGCCGCCCGCGCGGCGGTCGCGGCGATCCACGCGACCGACCCGTTCGACAACATCCTGCCGCAGGCGGCAGCCGCGCTCGAATCGCAGCTCATCCAGAAGAACCCGGACATGCAGGAGCTGATCGGCAAGACCATCAACGAGAAGGCGCTGGCGCTGGCCTCGCGCCGCGCCGACCTCGAGAAGGAAGCCGCACTCGCCTACGCAAAAGTATTCTCCGAAAAAGAACTGACCGATATCGCCGCGTTCTACAGTTCCGATTCGGGCAAGAAACTGCTGGATAGCGGCCCAACCGTGACCCGCGAACTGGTCAAGGCAGCCGACATCTGGCAGAACGGCCTCGCGCGCGATCTCGCCCAGCAGGTCGGCGAGACGCTGGCCGCGGCCGCCAAGGCCAAGGCGCCGGCAGCCCCTGCCGCAGCACCCGCGGACGCAGCCGCGCCTGCGGATGGCGCCGCACCCGCCGATGGTTCGGCTCCGGCAGACGACACGCAGAACTGATCTTGCGTTTCCAAATGGCCTTGCGGCCATCGATGAAGCCCGGCTTGTCCGGGCTTTTCTTTTGCTGCCTGGCGGCCTACCTGTCACTGGATTTCTGAAGCTTGAGGAGCCGCCAGATGGCCGGTTACGACTACGATCTTTTCGTCATCGGCGGCGGCTCGGGCGGGGTGAGGGCAGCGCGCGTGGCGGCGGCGCTCGGCAAGCGCGTCGGCATCGCCGAGGAATACCGCTATGGCGGCACCTGCGTCATCAGGGGCTGCGTGCCGAAAAAGCTCTATGTCTATGCCTCGCAATTTCCCGAGCATTTCGCCGACGCCGCCGGCTATGGCTGGACGGTGCCGGAGGCGAGTTTCGACTGGCAGACGCTGGTCGCCAACAAGGATCGCGAAATCAGCCGGCTCGAGGCGATCTACCAGAGGAATGTCGAGGGCGCCGGCGGCGAGGCCTTTCACTCGCGCGCCATGATCGTCGATCCGCATGTCGTGCATCTCCTGGGGGAGGATCGCACGGTCACCGCCGACCAGATCCTGATCGCCACCGGCGGCCGCCCGGCGCCGCATCCGGCGCTGCCCGGCCATGAGCACTGCATCTTCTCCAACGAGGCTTTCGATCTCAAGCAGCTGCCCAAGGCGATCATGATCGAGGGCGGCGGATACATCGCCGTCGAGTTCGCCAACATCTTCCACGGCCTCGGCGTCGACACCACGCTGGTTTATCGCGGCAAGGAGATCCTCAGCCGCTTCGATATGGACCTGCGGCGCATGCTGCACGAGACAATGGAAAAGAAGGGGATAGAGATCCTCTGCCATTCCGTGTCGGAATGGATCCGCAAGCGGCCGGACGGCCGGCTCGACGCAATCGTCACCGGCGGCAAAGTGCTGACGGTCGATCAGGTAATGCTGGCCATCGGCCGCATCCCCAACACCGAGAACATGGGCCTGGAAGGCATCGGCCTGGAGATGACCAAGACCGGTGCGATCGCCGTCGACAAATACTCGCGCACCAACATCGACAACATCTGGGCGATCGGCGACGTCACCAACCGCGTGCAGCTGACGCCGGTGGCGATCCACGAGGCGATGTGTTTCATCGAAACCGCTTACAAGGGAAATCCGACGGCGCCCGACCACGACACCATTGCCACAGCCGTCTTTTCACAGCCCGAAATCGGCACGGTCGGCCTGTCGGAGGATGATGCCGTCAAACGCTTCCCCGACATCGAGATCTACCGCGCCACGTTCCGGCCGATGCGGCATACGCTGTCCGGCCGCGACGAGAAGATGCTGATGAAGCTGGTGGTCGACGGCGCTTCGAAGCGAGTGCTCGGCGCGCACATCCTGGGACCGGATGCCGGCGAGATGGCGCAGCTTCTCGGCATTCCGCTGAAGGCCGGGCTGACCAAGGATGATTTCGACCGCACGATGGCGGTGCATCCGACCGCGGCGGAAGAACTCGTCACCATGTACAAGCCGACCTATCGCGTGAAGGACGGCGCGCGGGTGCATTGACCGCCCATGCCGGGATGTAATTTTCCACCGTGGCAAGGGTCTTGCCACGTTGGAGATTAGGGAACGGCTACAGCAGCGTGCCGCGCAGGATCACCAGCGCCACCGAGAAATAGATCACCAGCCCGGTGACATCGACCAGCGTGGCGACGAACGGGGCCGATGCGCTGGCCGGATCGAAGCCGATGCGTTTCAGGGCGAACGGCAGCATCGACCCCGACAGCGAGCCGAAGGTGACGATGCCGACCAGCGCGGCGCCGACCGTCGTGGCGATCAGCGGCCAATGCGGCCCATAGTCGTAGAAGCCCATATATTGCCAGAGCGCGATGCGGCCGATGCCGACCACGCCGAGCATGGCGCCGAGCACGAGGCCGGTGGGCAGTTCACGCAGCGCCACCCGCCACCAGTCGCGCAGCCCGATCTCGCGCAGCGCCAGCGCCCGGATGACCAGCGAGGTCGCCTGCGAGCCGGAATTGCCACCCGAACTCATGATCAGCGGGATGAACAACGTCAGCACGATCGCCTTTTCCAGCTCGCCCTCGTAGCTCTGCATGGCGTTGGCCGTCAGCATCTCTGAGATGAACAGCGCGCACAGCCAGCCGCCCCGCTTCTTGATCATGGCGAGGAAGCTCATCTTCATGTACGGCTCGTCGAGCGCCTCCATGCCGCCGAAACGGTGCACGTCCTCGGTCGTCTCCTCGATCATCGTGTCGATGATGTCGTCGATGGTGACGATGCCGAGGATCTTGCCGTGGTCGACGACCGGGACGGCGAGCAGATCGTATTTCGAGATCGTCTGCGCCAGGGTTTCGCGATCGGTCAGCGGGGTGACAGTCACCGGCGCGCGATCCGGCGCCACCGTCATGATCGAGTCCTCCGGCTCCCCGGTGATCAGCCGGCGCAGGCCGGTCGACCGTATCAGGAGGTGCGTTTGCGGATCGACGATGTAGATCGCGTAGACGGTTTCGCGCGTCCGCTCGACCTTGCGGATGTAGTCGAGTGTACGGCCCACGGTCCAGTCCGACGGCACGCTGACGAACTCCGTCGTCATGATCGATGCGGCGCTGCCTTCGGGATAACCCAGAATGGCAAGCAGCGTGGCGCGCAGCGGCGGGGCAAGCCCGCCGAGCAGCTCGGAACGAGCCGGCTCGTCCAGCTCGCGCAGGATGTCGGCGGCGCGGTCTTCCGACATGGCGGTGAGCAGCTTGCCCGCCTTGGCGCGCGGCAGCGCCTCCATGAGTTCGGGCGCGCGGTCGAGCTCAGGCTGGTCGAATATCTCGACCAGCCGCTCGAACGTCACTTCACAAAGCAGTTCCGTCGCGCTTTCTCGCGGCTCCCTGTTCAGGGCCTCGACAATGTCGGCGACGTGATCGTTGGCTAGGATACGGGCGATCGCGACGGCCTCGTCGCTCGCTACGGGGGTAAATTCGTTCATGGCTCACTCCTTGCCGTCCGGCAGGACATGAACCATTCAGGTCACGTCTAGACGGACGGCTGTTGCGTTCGACTGTGACTGTCGCCAGGCATGGCGCTGTGACCTTTCTGCTTGCGGGTTCGCGTTTGACTATCGGCAAGCCGGCGCAAGATAGGTGCGCGCCTTGCCGAGTCAATCGCGGTGGGACGAAAAACGGCGCCGAATGGCACCAATCGCGAGACTGTGATCGGCGGCCGCCGCATTGCGCGGCCGCACGAGATCCAACTGCCGCTATTTCTGCTTCAGCCGGCGCGAGAAGCGCAGCCACTTGTCCTCGACCGGCCTTGGCTGGACAAGAATCGTGGTGAGTTCGACAGGCAGGGTCGGAACCAGGGGCTTCTTGGTGGCGACGCCGTCGGCGATCGCCACGATGCTGTGGTAGAATTCTGCGCCGGTCAGCGATCTCGGCGCCACCGCCTCGTGCATGACGCTGATGACGGTGACATCGGGGCAGTTGTCCTTGATGGCCTGGTGGAAGGCAATCTTGCCCTCGGGGTCGAGCGCGCCCGTCGCCTCGTCGAGGAACAGCAGCCCCGGCTGCTGCAGCACGATGCGCGCCACCACCAGCTTCTGCTTCTGGCCACCCGACAGAACCTGGTCCCAGCTTTTGCCTTCGCGGCTTGCGTCGGCCAGATGCGAGATGAAGTCGCCAAGGCCGGCCTTGTACAGCGCCGCCGCGACATCCGCGTCGCTATGATTGTGCTCGGAGCCCGGCAGGCAGACCAGCTGTTTCAGCGTCACCTGCTGCAGCTTGACCTCCTGGGCGGCATAGAAGCTCTTCACCCCTTCGGGGAAGACGATGGTGCCATGACCATAGGGCCACAGGCCGTTGATCGCCTTGATCAGCGAGGTCTTGCCGGAACCGGATTCACCTTTCAGGAATGTCCATTCGCCGCGCCGGAAGCGCAAATTGGCGGCACTGAGGAACGGCGTGGCGTCCTCGCCCTGATGCGCCAGTTCGAGCTTCTGGATGGTCAGGCCGAAAACCGGGTTCTGGCTGGCGTAATGGAAGTCGGAGCGGCCGGTCTGGCTGTAGAACGCCTGCGGATGCTGGACGTTCTCGATCGCGTTCGCCAGTTCGGTAACGCGCTGGCTGTTGGCACGCAGCGTGGCGATGGCAGGCATGACGTGGATGAACCACGAACACTGGCTGATCAGCTGGGCGACCATTTCAGAGCCGGTTATGTAGCCCTTGTAGTCCAAGCGATTGTGTATGAACGACACCAGACCGGGACCATAGGCAACGATCCGGGCGCCGAGGAAGTTGTAGATCAGCTCGAACGACGTGTAGCTACTGTTGACGACATTGAGCTTGCCCCAAGTCTTGTCGATATCGACGTAGAGCTTGTCGTGCATCGACTTCTGCACATCTTCGCCATGCGAGGCCGCGACATGGAAGCTGCGGCGCAGGAACGTTGTCAGTTCACTGCGGTAGCTGCCCTCGGCCTGCTGCATGCGGATATTGAGCCGCTCAAGCAATCGGCCAAGCTTGACCGCAATCCAAGTGTTCAGCGGCACGTAAATGGCGACGGCGAGGAAGGCCAGCACTGCGCTGCCATAACCGCCGAGGAACTCTAGTCCTTTGACCTCAACCGAGGATCCGATCAGATTTTCGCCGATAAAGTAGAGCGAGGTCGCGACACCCAGAACGCCCATGGCGAGACCGATCGCCCCGCCCGTCATGTCCTTGATCGATTCCTGGATGCGCTGGTCGATGTTGTCGGGCGCGACGATACTGCCGGCCGCCGAACCATGCTGAGCATGGAAGTGGGTATGATTGCCGTCGAGCAGAGCCTTGTTGAACTGGCTATTCAGCCAGCCACGCCACTTTCGGTGCAGGGTTGCCGAGACAAGACCACGCACGCCGGTGAAGCCGGCATCCTTGAGCACGACCAACAGAACCAATATGCCGGCATTGGTCAGAATTGCCTGCAGCGGGCTGGTGTTGGCTGCATCGTGGAAGAAGGCAATCGAGTTGCCCAACTCGCCCAATGCCAGGGCAAACCAGACGCCGGCCTTGCTGGAAAGCGCCGTCAGCAGAGCGATGACAATAGTGAGCGTCCAGGCTTCCTTCCAGCGCTCGGAGAACCAGTAGGCCTTCATCAGCCCCCAGAAGGTACGCATCGACGATACCGGCGTCAGATGCGATGGCCTTGCGGCATCGCGAAGTGTTTTTTCCGGTACTGACTCTTGCGTTGGTCTACCGACCCGAATCACGATCCCGCCCAAACCTTTTTTGTTTTGTTACGGATGGTAACACCAATTGATCATTTTCTATTAATTTTTAAAGCTGGCCAAAGGGATTACCCCGGCGGACCGTTGCCGCGAGGCAACAGATTGCAGGACCGAAACGCCGTCAAATTGATCGGAAAAAACAGAATATCGCTATTGATTTCAAATTGTTGATGGATGCGGGAGGGTCATCGGTGAAGTTTCCCTTAGGGAAGGTTTTCACACGGGTTTGTGAACTCGAAAATCTAATTGACTGGTAAATTTCCCGACTGCGGACTGACCGAATCTTCGGAAAATGTGCCGTTCGTGACCTCGCCGGGCTTGCCGTCTAACCCTGTCGGAGGCTGAAAAGTGACTGGAAACGGTCATTGTGGCAGCCGCGCCGCGCTGCGCATCCGGCCCTGTAGGGTCAGGTCAGAAACCTAATTTGACAATTGCTTCGTTCGGGAATGAACCTTGCCGGGCACTGTCGGCACCCATGCATGTCCGGTTCTCCAACGAGGAAGCTTCCAATGCTTGTACGCGCAGCCGCAACCCTGTTCCTCCTTGCATGGCACCCCCTGGCGCAGGCCGCCGAGCAGAGCATTCCGGCGAGCGCCGAGGGCCAGATCGAGTTCAACACGCCGTCCGGCAACATTAGCTGCATCTACACCCCGAAGGGCGGCACCAGCACCTATGAGCCACAGGACGGCGGCCCGGAACTCAGTTGCTCCCGCGTCGCGCCGAGCTATGTCACCATCATCCTGGGACCCAAGGGGCCGGCGACTTTGATCAAGAACCCCGGCGAGCAGTCATGCTGCAGCGATGTCACCAAGCTCGCTTACGGCAAAAGCTGGAGCGCGGGGGCCGTTCTCGTGCGAATCGTCGACCAAGGGACTGACCTGCACGGCCACGAAAGGCCATGGATTTTTCATCAGCAAGGCCAAGGTGACCGTGAAGTGACGCCGGCTCGCGTCGCATAGGGGCAGGGTAGCCGGTCTCAGCCGACCTTTTCCAATTCGCCGCGCGCCTTGGCGGCAGCCACCTGACGGATGGCATCGGCCAGGGTGTCGGCGTCCTGTGCGCCCATGACCGCGTATTTGCCCTCGATCAGGAAGCACGGCACGCCTGTTATGCCCATGCGCGAGGCGGTGGCGATCTCGGTGCGAACCGCCTCGACGTCGGCCTCGGTCGGCAACAGCGTGGCGACCACGGATGCGTCCATGCCGGCCTCGCGCGCCGCTTCGACCAGAACGGCATGGTCGCCGATATTGACGCCTTCCTCGAAATTCAGCTGGAACAGGCGGCGCACCAGCCGGTTCTGCACGGCTTCGCCGGCGGCACCGGCCCAGCGGATCAGGCGGTGCGCATCGAGCGTGTTTGGCGCCACCTTGATGGCGTCGAAGGCGAAGGAAATGCCTTCGGCTTCGCCCAGCGGCTCGATGCGGGCATGAATTTCGCGAATGCGCTCGTCGCTGCCGAACTTGGCCAACATATAGTCGCGGCGATCCTTGCCTTGCGGCGGAATGGTCGGATCGAGCTGGAACGGCCGCCAGCGGACATGCACTTCGGTGTCGCCGACAGCTGATATCGCCTTATCGAGCCGCTTCTGGCCGATGAAGCACCATGGGCAGACGACGTCGGACACCACGTCGACGGTGATGGCGTTCAGCTCACTCATCTCGATCTCCTGAAATCCTCAGTTTGGCTTGCGCCACCAGCTTGGCAGTTGATACCCAAATATGGGCGTCTTTTGCGGATGTTCCAGGTAGTTCCAGTAGGCAATCCATTGCTGCGTGTTGTACTGCGTCGGCACCATGTAGTTGCCGGAGATCAGCAGCCGGTCGAGAACCCTGACGGCCGCGACATAGTCTTCCTTTGAACGCGCGCGCAGCATCGCGTCGATCGCCGCATCGACCGCCGGATCGGCGACACCGGCCAGGTTGAACGAGCCTTCGGCCTTGGCCGCTTCGGATCCCCAGCGGCCAAGCTGTTCGATGCCGGGCGACAACGAATTGTTGAAGCCGCTCGATCCGATCAGGGCCTCGAAATCGAAGCGCTGCTTGCGCGACTGGATCTGGTCGCCGTCGAGGCTACGAATGGTGACGTCGATGCCGATCTTTTCCAGCGTGCGCTGATAGATACCGGCAAGGCGCTCCTCGTCCTGCGAAGCAACCAGAATCTCGAAGCCAAAGGGTTTGCCATCGGGATCGAGCATTGTCCCGTCCTGCACGTGATAGCCGATGCTTTTCAGGAGACCGAAGGCCGCTTTCAGCACCTTGCGATCCTGCCCTGAACCATCGGTAACCGGTGGCCGGTACGTGCCATCCATGACATCGGCCGGCACGCGGCCGGGGTAGGGCGCCAGAAGCGCCTTTTCCCTGTCGTCAGCCGGATGGCCAAGCGCGGAAAGCTCCGAATTCTGCCAATAGCTCATCGCGCGCGCGTACTTGCCGCCGAACAGGTTCTTGTTCGCCCATTCGAAGTCGTAGAGCATGCCGAGCGCTCGCCGCACGACCGGGTTGGCGAACTTCTGCAGCCGCATGTTGAACAGGAAACCGGTCACCACGGGCGGAATGCCGGTGTCGAAGGTTTCGGCGACCACGTCGCCCTTGTGGAAAGCCGGAAAATCGAGGTCGCGCTCGCGCTTGACCGGATCGCCGTCGTCGTCGATGGCGCAAAGGCCCTTCTTGAACGCTTCGAGCTTGGCGTTGGCGTTGAGAAAATACTCGATGGTGATCTGGTCGTAATTGTCGAAACCGCGCTTGGCCGGGACGTCCTTGCCCCAATAGTCCAGGTTGCGCTTGAAAACGATGCGTTGGCCAGGCTGTACCTGCGCAACGGTATAGGGGCCACTGCCGATCAGTGGCTTCAGCGTCGTCTTGTCGAACGTGTCCTTGTCGAAGGCATGCTTGGGTATGATCGGCGTCAGCGCGATGATCAGGGGCGTCTCACGATTGGCTTTGTCGTTGAAGGTGAAGCGTACGCTGTGGTCACCGGTCTTTTCGAGCTTGGCGATCAAGCTCATGCGGGCGCTGTAGGGTGGACGGCCCTTGTCGGTATAGACATCGTAGGTGAACAGCACATCCTCCGGCGTCACCGGCTGGCCGTCGGACCATTTGGCCTTCGGGTTGAGATGGAACTCGATGCTCTTGCGTTCGGGATCCATGTCGGCGGTGTCGGCCAGCAAGCCGTACAGGCTGAAGGGCTCGTCGTAGTTGCGCTGCATCAGCGGCTCGAAGACGAGATTGCCGTAGGTCTGGTCCATCATGCCGCGCGCCGTCGTGCGCAGGCTCTTGAGGATGAAGGGATTGAGATTGTCGAAGCTGCCGACGACGCAATAGGTGATCGAGCCACCCTTCGGCGCGTCCGGATTGACGTAGTCGAAATGCGTGTAGTCGGGCGGCAGGGCCGGTTCGCCCTGCATGGCGATGGCGTGCTTCGGCTCCGACGCGGCCGGCTGATGCGAAAGGGCGAGAAGCGATATCGCGGTGATCAGCCAAACAAGAACGCGGCCCATGACCGTCTCCTTACTGGGTCGGCTTGATGATTCGGTGCGCACCCTAGCATGAGGCACCTGCGTGCCGGCCAATGGCGTCATCAAGAATTACAAGTGGCGGGCTGGATTCGACATCGCTTGCAGTGTAACACGCCCCCCGAAGTCATTCTGTTGCCTCATTTTGGCAACAGGTAGCTGGACCACACGGCACGAAGAAGCCGGTCCCGGGATCATTTGAGAGGAAGTGCACGACATGACGAGCCTGAACAGCAACGCGTACCGCCTGTCGGTCATGGCCGCTGGCGTGGTCGGCTTTCTGGGCGCAGGGCTTCCCGCTGCTTCCGCACAGCAGCAACAGCAGATTCCGCAAGGCTGGTTCAAGGCTTGCACCAAGCAGGAAGACGTCGACATCTGCAACGTCCAGAACATCACCACGGCCGGCAACGGCCAGCTTATCACCGGCGTCAGCCTGATCGAGCTGAAGGGCAAGGTGAACCGCAAGGTGTTCCAGGTGACGGTGCCGACCGGCCGTCTGGTGCCTCCCGGCATTGGCCTGCAGATCGATACCGGCAAGGCCGTGAAGCTTGATTACGTCATTTGCTTCCCGGATCGTTGCGTGGCCGAAGTTCCGCTCACCGACCAGCTCGTCGGTGCCTTCAAGAAGGGTCAGGCGATCACGCTGACCTCGGTCAATTTCCAGAACCAGCAGAACCCGATCAAGATCGCCCTGCAGGGTTTCAGCGGCGCCTATGACGGCCCGCCGCTGCAGCAGTCCGATATCGAAGACCGGCAGAAGAAGCTCCAGGACTTCGTCGCCAAGAACAACCAGGATTTCGCCAAGAAGCTCAAGGAAGAGCAGGACAAGGCGAAGACCGCCAACTGATCAGCCGGTTTTTGTCGGCCTAACAAAAAAGCGGGGTCATGCCCCGCTTTTTTTGCGCCTGTCGTTTAGTCGGTTAATGCCTCGACTGCCGTTTCGGCTCGTAGCGCCCGTCCGGCCTCTTATCGAACATCTCCTTGATCTGCGGATGCCGGACCGGCTCGCCCGACTGATCCTCGAGCAGGTTCTGCTCGGACACATAGGCGATGTATTCGGTTTCCGAATTCTCGGCGAGCAGGTGATAGAAGGGTTGATCCTTGCGCGGCCGCACGTCGGCCGGGATGGCTTCGTACCATTCGTCGGTGTTGGCGAACTGCGGATCGACGTCGAAAATGATGCCCCTGAAGGGAAACAGCCGGTGGCGAACCACCTGTCCGATTGCGAATTTGGCTGTTTTCATCGTACTCACCACTGAATTCCTTAGACTTATTTGGCGCAGACTGGGCATCAATTCAATCCCGACGCGTTTTGGTCGCGCCTTGAAGCTACGCAGGACGCGGCGAAAAGGTTTTGCCGCATGCCGCCAATGTCGACATTTTCCGAGGACGCGGATTGGCGGAATGTTGGGAAGATCGCTATCAGCGCGCCGGCTTTCGCAGGCCGCCGGCCAGCGCCGCAAAGCCGCTGCCGGGACGAAGCCCCTCGCGCATGAAAAAGGCGCGAAGCGGCGCGAAACCAACGAGCACGCCGAGCCCGGCAACACGGGCCATCTGCGCCGGCAGCATGTCGGAAAGCAGCGACATGTTGAGCAGATTGACCGCACTGCTGCGCGCCAGAATATCCGGGCGGCGTTTGAAATCGTAGGCTGCAAGGGCCTTGGCAGCGCCGGGGTCGGTGCGATTTTCACCAGCAATACCAACAAGATCGTCAATATCCCTGATACCGAGATTGAGGCCTTGCGCGCCGATCGGCGGAAACACGTGGGCGGCTTCGCCGACAAGCGCCACCCGCTCCCGCGCGAAACGCAGCGGCGTCACCGCCGAAAGCGGATAGATCTGCCGGCCCGGCTCGACCGTCACCCGGCCCAGCATCGACTGCATCTGCCGTTCGACCCGCAGGGAAAGCGTTGCATCGTCCAATGCGGCGAGTTCCGTCGCGGTCTCGGGCTTCACCACCCAGACCAGGCTCGAGCGATTGCCGGGCAGCGGCACCTGCGTGAACGGACCGGTCTCGGTGTGGAATTCGGTCGAGGTGAAGGCATGATCGCCGCTATGACGGAAATTGAGGACAAAAGCTGCCTGCGGGTAGGAGCGAGCCGAGGTCGAGATGCCGGCCGCCTGGCGCGCCGGCGACAGCCGTCCGTCGGCGGCGACCGCCAGGGAAGCGTCCACTGCGCTGCCGTCGGTCAGGACGGCACGGGCAAATTCGGCCTCGAGATGCCAGCTCGCCACCATCGACCTTCGCCAGTCGATGCTGGCACGCGTGGCAATCGTGCGGGCGAGTGCCGGATTGAGAACGCTGTTGGGCAGGTTCAACCCGAACTGGTCCTCGCCGATCTCGCTGGCGCGGAAGGTGACGACGGGGCTACGGATCAGCCGGCGGGTCGCGTCGACGATACGCATGACCTTCAAGGGCGCCGCCTTGGGCTTGATGTCTTCGAGCACGCCCAGCCGCGCAAGCACCTGCAGAGCGGGGTTCATCAGGGCTGTCGTGCGGCCATCGGGGGCAGAAGCTTCGGGCCCGACAAGTGTCACCGGGAAACCCGCATCGGCGAAAGCGAGCGCCGCGATCAGCCCTGCCGGCCCCGTGCCAGCAACCAGTATCCGCGCAGTTTCTCGATGCTCCAAGATCGGCTTCCGGCTAGCAATGCGAGGCAGGCCACACGACCCTGCCAATCGGTCCAGCATATAGGTCAATTCATGCCGCTTGATCAACGCGGCGATTCGGCTCATTCGGATGTCATGACCGGCCAGCAAGACGACTTCAGCCATCTCGACCGCGCCGGCCGCGCCATGGCGAACATCGCCCGCAGTCCCCGCGTGACGGTGAACGTCGTTGTCGGCGCCTGTATCCTGCTTGCCTGGCTGTTGCTTGCCGCGATGGCAATCCGCAGCGCCGAAGGGCGGATTGCCGGCGTCAGCGCCCCTGGCGACGCGCTTCTGCGCAACCTGCCGCGGCTGCCGCTGCCGGATTTCCTGGAGCGGTTCTTCGCGCTCTGCCTGTCGCCGGCGCCGCTCGACGGAAGCCTCGGCCTCAAAGCCGGCGCACTCATCCTGATGTGGTTCCTGATGGCGATCGCCACCATGCTGCCTTCGGCCGCACCGATGGTCCGCACCTATTGCGAGATCGCCGATACGGCTCGCATCAAGGGCGAGCCGGTCGTCCATCCACTGGTGCTGGTTGCCGGCTACCTCAATGTCTGGCTCGCTGCCTCGATGATGTTCGCGGTGCTGACCTTGGCCATTCATGCATCCGGCTCGCCCAGCGGGATGCTCGACCCCGTCGTCGGTATTGCCGGCGCGCTCGCTCTGCTGATTGCGGGCCTCTACCAATTCACCGGCCTGAAGGAAGCCTGCCTGAAGAAATGCAGGAACCCTTTCTCGATCCTGTTTGCGAACTGGAGCGCGAGGCCCGTCCGCGTCTTCCGGCTTGGCGTCGCGCAAGGCCTGTGGTGCTTCGGCTGCTGCTGGGCGTTGATGCTGGTGATGTTCGCCGTCGGGGTGATGAACGTCTTCTGGATGGCGTTGATCGGGCTGTTCACCCTGATCGAAAAACAGACGGCGAGCAGGGTTCCAACCCGGCTGGCCGGTGCGATACTGCTTGTCTGGGCAGCAGCGCTGCTAGTAGTCTCGCGATGAGTGGGGGAAAATCGATGTCAGACCAGAGCTGGGCGATGAAAGGAGAGCTCGTACTCTCCTGCAATTGCACGGTTTTTTGCCCTTGCGTGCTGTCGCTCGGCAGTCATCCGCCGACCGAAGGCTATTGCCAGACCTGGGCCGGCTTCCGCATCGACGCCGGCCATTTCGGCGAGGTCGACCTGTCGGGGCTCAATCTCGGACTGATCATGGAAATCCCCGGCTATATGAGCCGCGGCAACTGGACCGCCGGCCTGTTCATCGACAAGCGCGCATCGGTCTATGCGGTCAAGGCGCTGGCCAAGATTTTCACCGGCAAGGCGGGCGGGACCACCTCGTTGCTTTCCATCCTTGTCGGCAAATTCCTCGGTGTCGAACAAGTGCCGATCACCTATGAGACGCGTGACAGGACACGCATCTTCCAGATACCGAAGATCATCGACGGGGCGGTAACGCCGATCCCCGGCAAGGACCGAGACAAGGATACGGTGATCAGCAATTCGGAATACTGGATCGCACCTGAGATCATCGTTGCCAGGTCCGACAAGAGCAAGATGCGGGCTTTCGGCCGAAACTGGAATTTCGCCGGCCGGTCGGCCGAAATCTGCAAGCTGGATTGGCGGGGCCCGTGAGCAAGAACACAACGGCCAAGAAGATCAGGGACCGGATTCCGCGACCGAAGAAGAAAGTCACCTGGCCGCAGGCGAGGGCGTTCTCCGTCCATCTGCTGACCGCCTCGGGCTCGTTCCTGGCCTTCCTGTCGCTGGTGGCCGCGAGCGAAGAGCGCTGGACCGCGATGTTCTGGTGGCTCGGACTGGCCTTGTTTGTCGACGGCATCGACGGGCCGATCGCCAGAAAGCTCGAGGTCAAGGAGATCTTGCCGACCTGGTCGGGCGAAATGCTCGACAACATCATCGACTACGTGACCTATGTCCTGATCCCGGCCTTCGCGCTTTATCAGCGCGGCTTCATGGGCGAGGGACTGTCGTTCCTGTCGGCGGCGATCATCGTCGTCTCCAGTGCCATCTACTACGCCGACACCGGCATGAAGACGAAGGAGAATTTCTTCAAGGGATTCCCCGTGGTCTGGAACATGGTGGTGTTCACGCTGTTCGTCATCGAGCCGGGACAATGGGTTTCGTTCGCGGTGGTGGTGGTGGCCGGCATTCTGACTTTCGTGCCGATCAATTTCATCCACCCGGTGCGGGTGGTGCGGCTGCGGCGCATCAATCTCGCGATGACGCTTTTGTGGTGCGCTTTCGGCGCGCTGGCGCTGGCGCAGGCGGCACTCGCTGCCTTCTACGATCAGATCGGCGTGCTGGGCGAACAGGTCAGCACCTTCACCAAGATCGGCATCTCAATTACCGGGCTCTACCTTGCCTGCATCGGTGGCGTCATGCAGTTCTTTCCAAATCTCGGTGCCAAAAAAACCTGATCAGCCCAAGGAAGTTTAGCCCATGTCCAAAGCGATCCGAATCCACGCCAATGGTGGCCCGGAAGTCCTGGCCTATGAGGACACCGATCCCGGCCGTCCGGGTTCAGGGCAGATCCTGATCCGGCATACGGCGATCGGCCTCAATTTCATCGATGTCTATCACCGCACGGGCCTTTATCCGCCGCCTGGCGGATTCCCCCTGGTTCCGGGCAGCGAGGCTGCAGGCGTGGTGCTGGAAGTCGGCCAGGACGTCGACTGGCTGAAGCCGGGCGACCGCATTGCGTATGCGACGAATGTCGGCGGCGCCTACGCCGAGCAACGCGTCATTGCGGCCGGCCACGTGGTCAAGGTGCCGGACGGCATCAGCGACGAACAGGCGGCCGCGATGATGCTGAAAGGCATGACCGCCGAGTATCTGCTGCGGCGCACCTTCAAGGTGAAGGCAAGCGACACGATTCTGTTTCATGCCGCCGCCGGCGGCGTTGGGCTGATCCTCGGGCAATGGGCTAGCTATCTCGGCGCGACCGTCATCGGCACGGCCAGCTCAGCCGACAAGATCGAGCTCGCCAAGGCGCACGGCTTCGATCACGTCATCAACTACAAGGAGCAGGATTTCGTTGCCGGCGTGGCGGCCATCACCGGCGGCGGGAAATGCGACGTCGTCTACGATTCGGTCGGCAACGACACGTTTCCAGCGTCGCTCGATTGCCTCAAGCCGCTCGGCATGTTCGTCAGCTTCGGCCAGTCCTCGGGATCGATCCCGCCGTTCAGCATGTCATTGCTGGCCCAGAAGGGCTCGCTGTTCGCCACAAGGCCGACCTTGTTCGTCTACAATGCGAAACGCGAGGACCTCGAGGCCTCCGCCGCGGCCCTGTTCGAGGTCGTGCTCAGTGGCGCCGTCGAGATCAAGATCAACCAGCGTTACGCACTCAAGGACGCCGGCAAGGCGCATTCCGACCTCGAGGGCCGCAGGACAACAGGGACCACCATTCTCATCCCTTAGTCCCTTCTGCCTTGCTATCCGTTGAATTTCCGCTGAAATTCTTGAAGCTCTTTCAAGACGCGTGCCGCTTTCCGATGAGAGCAGGCCGCGCCTACCATGCTTGCGGGAACACAGAACATATCTGGCTAACCAGATGGGAGGCACTGTGAGTGCAAATCAGGACGGCACGAACCTGCTCGAGGTCCGTGGTCTTACCAAGATATTCGGCACCCTGACGGCGTGCGATCATATCGATCTCGACATCGCTAGGGGTGAAATCCACGCTTTGCTCGGCGAAAACGGCGCCGGCAAGTCGACGCTGGTCAAGATGCTGTTCGGTTCGCTGGAGCCCAATTCCGGCGAGATTTTCTGGAACGGCCAGGCGGTCAGGATTTCCAGCCCTGGCGCGGCGAAAAAGTTCGGCATCGGCATGGTGTTCCAGCACTTCTCGCTGTTCGAGGCGCTGACCGCGGCCGAGAACATCGCGCTGTCGCTGGATGACGGTTCGCCGATCAGCAGCATCGCGGCGAAGGCGAGGGCGCTTTCCTACAGCTACGGCCTGCCGCTCGATCCGGAATCGCTGGTTGGCGACCTGTCGGTCGGCGAACGGCAACGCATCGAGATCATCCGCTGCCTTCTGCAAACGCCACAGCTCATCATCCTGGACGAGCCGACCTCGGTGCTGACGCCGCAGGAGGCCGACAAGCTGTTCGAGACGCTGGAGCGCCTGCGCTCGGAAGGCAAATCCATCCTCTACATTTCGCACCGGCTTGAAGAGGTCAAACGCATCTGCGACCGCGCCACCGTGTTGCGGCATGGCAAGGTGGTCGGCCACTGCAATCCGCGCGAGGAAACAGCCTCGTCGCTGGCCCGCATGATGGTCGGCAACGAAGTGCAGGCCGTGGTGCGTGCGCCGGTCGAGGGGATCGACAAGGCGCAGCCGCTTCTCGAGATACGCAACCTCACCCGCAAGCCGGCAACGCCGTTCTCCATACCGCTCAAGGGCATCAGCCTTAACGTCCGCGCCGGCGAGGTGATCGGTATTGCCGGTGTCGCCGGCAACGGCCAGGGCGAATTCTTCGAATCCGTCTCGGGCGAGGTGTTGCAGCAGGATGCCGCTTCCGTGCGCATCCGTGGCAAGGACGCGGGTGGCCTCACCATCACCGGACGTCGGTTGCTGGGCGCTGCCTTCGTGCCGGAAGAGCGCCTCGGCCACGGTGCCGCGCCGCGCATGAAGCTTTCCGAGAACCTGCTGCTGTCACGACACGCCACCGACGGCAAGGCGTTTGTCGGCGCCGGCGGGATGGTCAAGAGCGCTGCCATCTACACCGCCGCCCAACGCATCATCGTGGCGATGGACGTGCGCAAGAGCGCGCCGGATCCGGAGGCCGCGGCACTTTCGGGCGGCAATTTGCAGAAATTCATCGTCGGCCGTGAACTCGACCGCCGGCCAAGCGTCATGGTGGTCAACCAGCCGACCTGGGGTGTCGACGCCGGTGCCGCCGCTCACATCCGCCAGGCGTTGATCGAACTGTCGCGCAGCGGATCGGCGGTACTGGTGATCAGCCAGGATCTCGACGAGCTGTTCGAGATATCGGATGCGATCGCGGTCATGCACAATGGCGAGCTGTCCAAGCCGTTGCCGATCGCCGAAGCGACCTTCGAGAAGGTCGGCTTGCTGATGGGCGGCGCCGAGCCCGGCCACGCCGAACATACGCTGGAGACGGCATGATGCGCCTCGAACTCGTCAAACGCCCGCAGCGCTCCGTGCTGTTCTCGGCCCTGTCGCCCTTCCTCGCTTTCGCCCTGACGATCATCGCCGGCGCCATCATGTTCGCGCTGCTGGGCGTCAACCCGTTGACCGCTTTCCGGATCTACTTCATCGAGCCGGTCAGCCAGGTCTGGCAGCTGCATGAACTGGCGATCAAGGCGGCGCCGCTCATCCTGATCGCCGTCGGCCTGTCGGTCTGCTACAAGGCCAACATCTGGAACATCGGCGCCGAAGGCCAGTTCATCCTGGGCGGTATTGTCGGCTCGATCATTCCGGTGCTGTTTCCGCAGTTCGAAGGCCCGCTGGTGCTGCCGCTGATACTCCTGCTCGGCATGATCGGCGGTGCAGCCTATGCGGCGATCCCGGCTCTGCTCAAGACGCGCTTCGGCACCAACGAGATCCTGACCAGCCTGATGCTGGTCTATGTCGCCCAGCTCTTCCTCGACTGGCTGGTGCGCGGACCATGGCGCGACCCCCAGGGCCATGGTTTCCCGCAGACCATTCAGTTCAACGACTCCGCCGTACTGCCGGAGCTGATGCCGGATGCCGGACGGGCAAACTGGGGATTTGTCTTCGCGCTGGTCGCCGCGGTGCTGGTCTGGATCCTGATGAGCCGCATGCTGAAGGGTTTTGAAGTCCGCGTGCTGGGCTCAAGCCCGCGGGCAGGGCGCTTCGCCGGCTTCGGCCTCAACCGCATGGTGTTCTTCGCCTTCCTACTGTCGGGTGCCCTGGCGGGCCTTGCCGGCATCTCGGAAGTCTCGGGCGCCATCGGCCAGCTGCAGCCTGTCATTTCGCCCGGTTACGGCTTCACCGCCATCATCGTGGCGTTCCTTGGCCGCCTCAATCCACTTGGCATCGTCGCCGCCGGCCTGGTGCTGGCGCTGACCTATCTCGGCGGTGAAGCGGTGCAAAGCGCGCTCGGCATCTCCGACAAGGTGGCGCGGGTGTTCCAGGGCATGCTGCTGTTCTTCGTGCTCGGCTGCGACACGCTCATTCACTACCGCATTCGCCTGATCGGCCTGGCGCTGACCAAATCGGAAAGTGCTGCGAAGCTTGAAGCCGCGCCAAAGTTGAAGGAAGCCCGTTGATGGACATCACCATAAACATCCTTCTGACCATCGCCACGGCGGCAACGCCGCTGTTGATCGCCGCGATCGGCGAACTGGTGGTCGAGCGCTCCGGCGTGCTCAATCTCGGCGTCGAAGGCATGATGATCATGGGTGCCGTTGGCGGCTTCGGCGCCAGCTATCTCACCGGATCACCCTGGATCGGCCTCCTGGCGGCGATCGTCATGGGGGCGGTGTTCTCGCTGCTGTTTGCCGTCATGACGCTGTCGCTGGCCACCAACCAGGTGGCGACGGGCCTGTCGCTGACGCTGCTCGGCCTCGGCCTTTCCGGCATGATGGGGACGAGCTTTGTCGGCCAGCCCGGCGAACGGCTGCCCAACCTCGACATCCCCGGCCTGACCTCGATCCCTGTCGTTGGCAGATTGCTGTTCGGACAGGATCCGATCTTTTACATCTCGATCGCGCTGACAGCAGCCGTCATGTGGTTCCTGTTCAAGACCCGGACCGGACTGACGCTGCGCTCGATCGGCGACAGCCATACGTCGGCCCATGCGCTGGGCATCCAGGTCATCCGCTATCGTTATCTCGCGGTGATCTTCGGCGGCGCCTGTGCCGGTCTGGCCGGCGGCCACCTCTCGCTTGTCTACACGCCGCAATGGGTCGAGAACATGACAGCCGGCCGCGGCTGGATCGCGCTGGCGCTGGTGGTGTTCGCGTCGTGGCGGCCATGGCGGGTGCTGGCCGGCGCCTACATCTTCGGCGCGGTGTGGATCGGCCAGCTTCATGCACAGGCTTTTGGCATTCCAGTGCCGTCACAGTTTCTTTCTTCGCTACCCTATCTGGCAACCGTCGTGGTTCTCGTTCTAATCTCGCGCAACAAGCGTCTGACGATGATGAACACACCGGCTTCCTTGGGGCAGCCATTCGTTCCGGATCGTTGACAATAAAAACAAACGGGAAGCTCCAAGGCTTAACACAGAGAGGTAACACAATGAAAAAACTGCTTATTGCCCTGATGACCACGACAGCGGCAGTTTCGCTGGCGGCGTCCGCAGAGGCAGCCGACAAATTGAAGGCTTGCTGGGTCTACACCGGCCCGATCGGTGATTTCGGCTATTCCTACCAGCACGACCAGGGCCGTCTCGAGGTGGAGAAGGCGCTCGGCGACAAGGTCGAAACCGCCTATCTCGAAAACGTCTCCGAAGGCCCCGATGCCGACCGTGCTTTCGAGCGTCTGGCGCGCGAAGGCTGCAAGATCATCTTCGGCACCTCCTTCGGCTTCATGGACCCGGAAGTGAAGGTCGCCAAGAAATTCCCGAAGGTGATGTTCGAGCACGCAACCGGCTACAAGACCGGTGACAATCTCGGCATCTACAATGCGCGTTTCTATGAAGGCCGCTATGTGCTCGGCCAGATCGCCGCCAAGGAATCCAAGGCCGGCGTCGCCGGCTACATCGTTTCCTTCCCGATCCCCGAAGTGGTGATGGGCATCAATTCCTTCATGCTCGGCGCACAGTCGATCAACCCGAATTTCAAGGCCAAGATCGTCTGGGTGAATTCGTGGTTCGACCCGGGCAAGGAAGCCGACGCCGCCAAGGCGCTGTTCGACCAGGGCGCCGACATCATCGTCCAGCATACCGATTCGACGGCTGCCCTGCAGGTGGCCGAGGAACGCAAGCTGCACGGCTTCGGCCAGTCCTCGGACATGATCAAGTTCGCACCGAACGCGCAGTTGACCTCGCTCACCGACGAATGGGGTCCATACTACATCAGCCGGGTCCAGGCGGCCCTCGACGGCACCTGGAAGCCGGACAATGTCTGGCTCGGCATCAAGGACGGCGCGGTCAAGCTCGCCCCCTTCACCAACATGCCCGACGACGTGAAGGCGATGGCCGAAGCCACCGAGAAGAAGATCGCCGGCGGCTGGAACCCCTTCACCGGACCGGTCGCCAAGCAGGACGGCACGCCGTGGCTGAAGGATGGCGAGGTCGCCGATGACGGCACGCTGCTCGGCATGAACTTCTATGTGAAGGGTGTCGACGACAAGCTGCCGCAGTAAACGGCGCGAGAGACCGAAAAGGAAAGGGGCGCCGCAGGGCGCCCTTTTTCATTCGGCGGGTTGCGTCGTGGCCTGGGTGTGACGAAATCTCGCCAATCCGGCATCGACCGCGCGGCCGAGCCAAATCCTGAGCAGCCGCTGAGCCGGTCGTTCGCAGGCGCTCCAGATCCCCCACGAAACAATAAGCATGAGTGCGATGCAGCCAAGGGCAGCGAACCATTTGCCGACCAGCGGAGCTGCGGCATTGATGGCGAGGTAGCCGATGAGCGGATAGGTCAGCCCACCCAGCGCCAGAGTGAGCGCCGAGGATCGCAGACGATGACGCAACAGGACCGCGCCGATCAAGGCCGCGTGCATGACGACATTGGCGACGACGAGATTGGCCGACGAAACGGCAATGCCATAGTGATCCTGCATCCAGTGCTGCGTCACGGACAGTGTGCCGCATGAGATCAGGAACGATGCCGCGAGCAGCAGCAAGGCGGGCAGGGAACGGCCATGTGCGTGGAGGTGGTGGACCAGCACGCCGGCGGCGAAGAACGGCGCGAACTCGGTGATGAACAGCAGCCTTGCCGCGCCGCTGCCGAGGAAGAATTCGTTCAAGGCCGAGATCGCCAGCCAGATGAAGATCAATTCCAGCTTGCGTCTCTGGAAGAGCCCGGTGAACAGGGCCAGCGTCACCCAACCGTAGAAAGCCAGTTCAAGAACGATCGACCAGTAGACGCCATCCATAAAGGGCTGGCCGAAGGCTGGCGCGAACATCGACAGATTGGCGGCATACTGGGCGAAGGAGGCCGCAAGCAGTGGTGCGCCGGCAAGCACGACAGTCGCGAAAGTGATCGTCATGCAGAGCAGGAAACCCGGATAGAGGCGAACGAAGCGTGCGATCGCGAACTGCTCCCAGCGCCGGTTTTCCGCCGACCAGGCAATGACGAAACCGCTGATCAGAAAGAACAGATTGACGCCGAGATAGCCATGGATGGCGAACGGTGCGGCTTGTGGATACGCCTCGCCAAGGAAGCCTTCGGCGGCCGCGCCGCGAAAGAAATAGTGAAACAGCACGACGGCCAGCGCCGCCGCCAGCCTGAGCAGGTCCAGCGTCGCGATGTTGTCCCGCCTGGCAGGTCTGACGTCCATCCGAATTTCCGCATTTACGGTCTGGAAACCATACTGCGGATCGCGGCTGAACGGGTTAAGCGGGCTGAACTATCGCCAGGTGTAGTAAATACGGCCGCGTCAGACCGCCGAACCGTAGAGGTCATAGGCATCGGCGCGGTCGATCTTGACGGTGACGATGTCGCCGGCACGCAGCGGACGGCGCGACTGGATATGCACCGAGCCGTCGATCTCGGGCGCGTCGTATTTGGTGCGGCCCTTTGCCGATGTGCCGTGCGCCTCATCGATTAGCACCGGCAGGCGCTTGCCGACCTTCTTGGCAAGCTGCGTCGCCGAGATCTTCTGCTGGCGCTGCATGAAGCGGTGCCAGCGCGCTTCCTTGATCTCCTGCGGGACCTGTTCGAGACCGAGGTCGTTGGAGCGGGCGCCCCGGACCGGCTCGTATTTGAAGCAGCCGGCGCGATCGATCTTGGCCTCGTCGAGCCAGTCGAGCAGCATTTCGAAATCTTCGTCCGTTTCGCCGGGAAAGCCTACGATGAAGGTCGAGCGGATGGCGAGATCCGGGCAGACCTCGCGCCAGCCGCGGATGCGCTCGAGCGTCTTCTCACCATGGGCGGGCCGGCGCATGTTCTTCAGCACCTGCGGCGAAGCATGCTGGAACGGGATGTCCAGATAGGGAAGGATCTTGCCGTCGGCCATCAGCGGGATGACATCGGCGACATGCGGGTAGGGGTAGACGTAGTGCATGCGCACCCAGATGCCGAGCTTGCCCAGTTCCTCGGAAAGATCGAGGAATTTCGCCCGCACTTCGCGGTCGCCGAACATGCTGGTCTGGTACTTGATGTCGATGCCGTAGGCGCTGGTGTCCTGCGAGATGACGAGGATCTCCTTGACGCCGGCCTTGGCCAGTTTCTCGGCCTCGCGCAGCACGTCGGCCGCGGGCCGCGAGACGAGATCCCCACGCAGCGCCGGGATGATGCAGAAGGTGCAGCGGTTGTTGCAGCCTTCGGAAATTTTGAGATAGGCGTAGTGGCGCGGGGTCAGCTTGACGCCTTGCGGCGGCAGCAGGTCGATATAGGGATCGTGCGACGGGGGCGCCGCCTCATGCACGGCGGCCATCACGCTCTCATAGGCCTGCGGCCCGGTGATCGCCAGCACATTGGGGTGCCTCTCGCGAATGACGTCCGGCTCCGCACCAAGGCAGCCGGTGACGATGACCCTGCCGTTTTCCGACAGCGCTGAGCCGATGGCATTGAGCGACTCGTCGCGGGCGGAATCGAGAAAGCCGCAGGTGTTGACCACGACAAGGTCGGCGCCGTCATGCTTGCGTGCGATCTCGTAGCCCTCGGCGCGCAGGCGCGTGATAATGCGTTCCGAATCCACAAGGGCTTTCGGGCATCCAAGACTGACAAAACTCACGCGAGGAGCGGACATATAGGGTTTCCGGGCTTTTCAGGATTGCCGGCGCAGTACCACACTTATTGCGGCATTGGTATGGGCACGCCTTCGATGCGGCAAAACGCACGGCGACTGCGCTTGCGTCCATGCTCTTCCGGATCGAAGACGCAGCCGGCAGCCGCCTCAGCTGACCACGTTGTTTACATGCGGCCAGACTTCCACCGCACCACGGTAGACCATGTCCACTGCCACATAGAGAATGATCAGCAGGCCGATATAGGCGATCCAGCGGTGGCGATGCAGCAGCTTGGCAATGAAAGTCGCGGCGAGCCCCATCAGTGCGATCGATAGCACAAGGCCGATGACCAGCACCGGAAAATGATCGCGCGCAGCGCCCGCGACCGCCAGCACGTTGTCGAGCGACATCGACACGTCCGCGACGACGATCTGCAATGCTGCCTGGCCAAGCGTCTTGCGCTTCGTCTTGCCGGCGACCATCTTGTCGCTGTTGAGATCGGAGTTCGACAGCGCCTCGGTCGCTTCCAGCTCGTCGGCATGCGACGTGCGCAGCTCGCGGTACATCTTCCAGCAGACCCACAGCAGCAGGATGCCGCCGGCCAGCAGCAGGCCGACGATCGCCAGCAGCTTGACGGTAACCGCGGCAAAACCGATGCGAAGCACCGTTGCCGCCAGCACGCCGATGAGGATCGCCTTCTTGCGTTGTTCGGCCGGCAGGCCGGCAGCGGCAAGGCCGATGACGATCGCATTGTCGCCAGCAAGCACGAGGTCGATGGCGATGACCTGGAGCAGGGCGGTCAGGCTGGCAGCGCTGAAAATGTCCATCGACCGGAAGCCCTTGCTGATTTGCCGAGTGTTCGTCGATTATCCAGGACGGCCCTAACTTGGTGGTCCCTTGGCGTCAAGGGATCACTCACGGCGACGTGATCAAACCATCTTTGCACTGAAGCCGCGTTGAGGGAGCCGGTGCACGCGCCCGTAGCCGGGCAGAACCACCGCCGCCGACTGCCAATCAATCGTAGAGATTATACTTTGCCCACTCGGCTTCCGGAATCTCGTCGCCGATCCGATAGCGGAGCTGCAATACTTCCATATGGTCGGGCGCCGTCTGGCATTTGAATTTCAACCGGTACCATTGCCCCTTGCTGCGAAATGCAGCACCCGGACTTCTGATTGCATCGGCGCCCATCTCCGGCGTCGCGAAGGCGTAGGCAACGACGCGATCCGCCTTGAACTTGCGATCGTCATGGGTGATCCGGTCGAGGACTTCGGCATCACAACGCTGTTCAAGGCGGGTTTGGGGGTCGAGTTTCAACAGGCCGGCGCGCAAGGCATTGTCCATTGCGTTGGCCGGGAAACCCAGTGTCACGGACACAAAACCCAGTGTCACGGACGCCAGGGCCATCATGCAGAGCTTCTTCATGGGTGGGACAAGCATCATATTTTACCGGAAAAATCAACCAAGGGGAGGGCCCCGAAGCCTGCAGGACCCTTCAATCAAATGGCCGGTTCGTTCAAAATTGCGTGTCGAGATTCATCATGCGATGGTTGCGGCCAACGGATCAACGAGGCACGGCCGGCATCCGTGAGATCGTAGAGACCGCGGTCGACGCGCGCGAACCAGCCATAGACATTGTGCCGCAGAATCTTCGGCGCGATCGGCGTCAGCGCCGTCAGATCACGCGGACGCTTGGGTCCATCCGCCATGGCGGCGGCGCAGGCAAGCGCGCTTTGGCGATAGGCGGTCATGATAGGATTGCGCGATCCTCCTCCCGCAACGGGATCGCCGCGACGGCGCTGGTGCTCGTCGACCAGGCGAGAGCGCCGCCGCGCATTCTTGCGCGGCGCCACGGCGATCGGGCTGAGAAGCACCTCGACCCGGTCGGTCGCGGTCACGCCAAGCAGGCCGAAGCCAAGCCGGCGGCAGAGATTGCGAAACCGCGCATCGCCTTCGCGTCCCTTGCCCCGGGCCGACATGCGCGCGGCCAGCCACACCTCGTCGCAGGCCGTCGCGCGGTCCACGCCCTGCAGCACGAGTTCAAGATTGAACTGCAGCTTCAGCTCGCAGATGACGACGATGGGCGGCTCTCCGTCGCGCAACGCGACGATGTCGCAGCCACCGATCTCACCCTTCACGACGAAGTCGAGGCCTTCGAGGAACCGCTTCACCGGCGCATAAAGTGAGGTCTCGTTCATACACAGGAGACTTAGCCGATTCGGCGCAAAAAGCCTTCCTGCCGGCGCACAGCAGGAGACGGTCTCCTTTGCCGAACAGCCGTTGAGGACATGGAAGCCTGCGAGCCCGGCACCGCGGGCTTTGATCATGAAAAAGGTGGCGCTGTCGTCCGAACATTAGAGACGACTGATGCACTTGTGTCGCATCAGTGTCGCAATCGCGCGATAATTAACCACTGCGCGAATGACGAATGCAGCGTTGCGCGTCCTCCCAAGATGACCCGTCTGGTCCCTGCCGGTGGGGTTTTCTCTTTCAAAGAACCATAGTGGCGCTCGCGAAGGTGGCAAACCTGTCTCGACGCCTTACGACGTCAGCCTTCCGCTTCAGTGCTCGGTGCTGCTGGATTAGATCGCTGCCTGCGAGGCTGGAGCGGATAGCCGATCTGACCAAAGTAGGTCGAAGGGACCGGATCATCGACGCCATACTTCTCCGGCACATTGTTGCCGGTAGCATTATAGGTACCGAACAGCACGTCGAGGAAGGGCAACTGCCCGGCGAAGTTCTTGTCATAGGCTTCGCGCTGATTGGCATGGTGCCAGCGATGGAACTGCGGGCTGGCGATCAGCCACTTCAAGGGCCCGAACGAAATCCGCATGTTCGAATGGACCAGCATCGTGTGCCAAAAATAGATGACCGAAAAGATGGCGATCGAGGCTTCCGAGAAGCCAAGGAAAAAGACCGGCGTCAGCGATATTGCCTTCGTGACTATGATGTCGACCGGGTGAGAGTGGAAAGCACCGAGCCAGTCCAACTCCTTGATGCCGTGGTGAATGGCATGGAACTTCCAAAGCGCAGGGATTTTATGAAAGGCGCGATGTGCCCAGTAGACGCCGAGATCGGTGATCAGGACAATTTCCGCAACCTGCAGCCAGACGGGCTGGCCGCCGACCGCTTGCGTTATCGATTGCGGGACAAGCATTGCCGCGAGGCCGAGGACACCAGCCGCCATCAAAACGACGGCTGCCTTTACGATGAAGCTGTTGAACAGAAGGTAGATCACATCGACGGCAAAGCCCTCGCGGAGGATCTTTTGCGGCCGCTCGGCAAAAAGATGTTCGAACGGAATGAAGATCAGCGCGCAGATCAACAGCGCCTTGATACCAAAGATATCCATTCACCCGCCTCTATCGCCCTGGCTTTCGTGTCACCCGCGGAAAGCCGGTGATTCGCTAGTTTAACGCGCAAAGCCGCGTTTGATGCGATCGACCACCGCCCTTACCGGGGCGGATGCACGCCAGGTCGTGCTGGAGGTTATGGCGTCCTGGCGAGCCTGCGCGTCCCGGCTTGCCTTTCGCGCATGTTCAATCTCCTCGACCAGCCGCGAATTGTCCGAGCGCAGGTGCTCCAGCTCGGCATCGTTTTGCCGCGAGTGCACGCTGGCTATGTGAGACCATAGCTGCCGTTGCCAGCGGTCCAGGGAAGTCTCCCGGTCCAAGGCATGAGGCTGGAGCTGATCCCGGACCGCGGATGCGAGCCTGCCGAGGCCCATCACGGCCACGGTGTCGGGAAGGAACGCCGTCTCATGCTCGATGCCGAGATGATCGAGAAAGCGCTCGGCATTGACAATCGCGTCCGCGATCAGGTTGGCGTCGTGGAAGGAAATGATGCAGTCCGGCTTCATAAGCCGGAGAACGCCGACAAAGTCCGAAAAACAGGCCGTGTTGGTGTGCTCCGCGTCGATCAGCGCGAGCGTCGCCTTGGGCTCGATCGACTGGGGAGGAACATCGGAAACGTCGCTATCGATGGTGGTCAGCTTGGCCATTGCGTCGGGCGGAAGCTTGTCCGACAGCAAGGCGACCATCCGGGTCGCCGTGTTGTCTGGGTAGTGAAAAACCTCGGCACGTTCGTCGGGCTGGGTCGCCGGCCGCAGATCGACCGATATCACCGCCTCGCAGGCCGGATCGATCAAATGCGGCAGCAGGCTGCCGCCGATATCCGAGCCAACCTCGAGATAGACGTAGCGGCCGAGCATCGATCGCGCGAAGTTCTGCACGCGCAGGAAACTTGTGCGGTCACTGAGCGTGCTTCCGGTATCGACCTGGAAAACAGCAATGTCGAGCTTCTCGATCATGCCCATCGCTTGATTGGCGGTTAGCATTCAGGGGCTCCCATTGGACAATAATTCGCCGCTCGCTTGCATGGCGCGACGGGTTGGATCGCGCAAATCCTGTTGCACTTCGGCTGGATATCCGCAACAGCGTATTTCGCCATGAACAGTTGCGCGCCTTGAAAGGTCGACGATGAACCGCCTCTATACTGATCTCCTGATCAAGATCATCGCCAACACAATCTACGGCTCTGGTTCGCAGGTGATCGATCCGTCGAAAATCGGAGAGTCGACCCCGTTCAATCGCGAGGATCGCCTCATGGGCCGCGATTGGCCGACGGTTGCTCACTCGATGGCGGGCGTCAGGCGCCTGACAAATGTCCGCGACCTCGTCCAGCGCGTCATCGATGAAAACGTGCCCGGGGATTTGATCGAGACCGGCGTCTGGCGCGGTGGCTGCTGTATCCTGATGAAAGGCGTGCTGGCCGCCAACGGGATCACGGACAGGAAGGTGTATGTCGCGGACTCGTTCGACGGTTTGCCACCGCCGGACCCCGAGAATTTTCCGGCCGACCTGGGTGACAGGTTGCACGAATACCGGCAGCTTGCGATTGATCAGGCACAGGTCGAATCCAACTTCGCCGCCTATGACCTCCTGGACGACCAGGTGGTCTTCGTCAAAGGCCTGTTCGGAGACACCTTGCCTGGCCTGAAAGCCGGTCCATTCGCCCTGATCCGACTGGACGGCGATATGTACGAGTCGACGATGGACAGCCTCGAAGCGATTTACCCAAGGCTGTCCCCCGGCGGGTTCGCGATCATCGATGACATGGCGTTTGGGCCATGCCGGCAAGCGGTCGAGGACTACCGCACGCGCAACGGCATCAAAGCCGAGATCCACGAGATAGACTGGACGGGCGGTTGGTGGCAGAAGCCAATGGCTGACAACTGAGCCACGGAATCGCGATGAAAACGAACACCCTGTCCGTCGTTGTTGTCGCTTACAACATTCCCCGAGAACTGCCGCGAACCTTGCGTTCGCTCGCAACGCCCTACCAGCAAGACGTGACGACGGATGATTACGAGGTCATCGTCGTCGACAACGGATCGTCACCAGCCGTTAGCGAGGGGCTGGTTGCGGACTATGGGCCGAACTTTCGCCTGCTGCGCATCGACGACGCATTGCCGTCGCCCGCGGCTGCCGTCAATCGCGGGATAAGGGAGGCGAGGGGGGACAACATCGGCGTGATGATCGACGGCGCGCGGATCGTGACACCCGGGTTGGTGCATTTCGCTCGCATCGGCCTGGGCATGGCTCCGACGGCAGTCGTGGCCGCGCCTGGCTGGTATCTTGGCAGCGACACCCAGGTGAATGCCCGCAGCAATGGCTATACGAAGGCCATCGAGGATTCGCTTTTGCAATCGATCCGATGGCCGGAAGATGGGTATCGGCTGTTCGAGATCGGGACGATGGATGAGTCGTCGGTCGATCCGTGGTTCACGCCGATATCCGAAGCCAATGCCCTGTTCATGAGCCGGGAGAGCTGGCAGGCAATCGGTGGCATGGATGAGCGCTTCACCTACCCGGGAGGCGGCTTCGTCAACATCGATACGCTCGAACGTGCGATGGAGATGCCGCGGGCAAAGCTCATCCTCACCCTGGGAGAGGCTACATTTCACCAGTTGCACGGAGGTGTCGCCACCAACGCAACCGTCGAGCAGCCCAAACACTGGCTCCTCTGGAAGGCCGAAAGGGACGCGTTGAGGGGGCGCGCGGACTTTAGCTTTCACGCCCCCTCGGCGTTCGTGGGATCGCTGCCACCAGCGCTTGCGCCGCACCTTGCCCGCGCCCTGATTGTGTCTCCACACGGCGCCGGGCCAGCCACGGCCGCGGGCTTCAGGGCGCAACTGAAACCGTCGGAAGAACCCGCGCCGACCAACCAGGCAGCCGCGGCGCTTGTCGAGTTGGCCAAGGTCGAGTTGGAGCGCGGGAATTACAAGGCGGCGGCAGACGTCGCCCGCATGGCAAGCAGCCATGCACCCGCCGAGTTGGCAACATCACGCGTGCTTTTGTCCGCCGGCCTTCTTTCGCGGTACAATGAGCATCGGGATGCCGCCTATTTCACGGCGATCGGCGATGCGCATCGTGTCATCGGCGAGAACGAAACCGCCGACATTCAGTACCGCAACGCTTTGGCGCTTGCCGCCGACAGCGTGGGTGCCCATGCCGGGCTGGCCAGTATGCGGATGTCGGGGCCGTCCTACTACGACTGGCTGGAGCGTCTTTACGCGGAACTGAAGCCCGCCGTGGTGGTGGAGATAGGCGTCTTTGACGGCGTCTCGCTTTCCAAGGTCAAGGCACCAGCCCTTGCAATAGGCATCGATCCCAATCCACGCGCCACGGTGGCGCTCGGCGCGCAAACGCACATTTTTCCGGAGACGAGTGACGCCTTCTTCGATCGCGGTGGAGCGGACGCCCTGCTTGCCGGCCGCCCGGTCGGCGTCGGGTTCATCGACGGTCTGCACACGTTCGACCAGGTGCTGCGCGACTTTGCCAACCTTGAACGCTACTGCGACGCCGGCTCGGTTCTGCTCGTGCACGACACCGCCGCCCTGGACGACGCGACGCAAAGGGTTCCGCCGACGACGCAATTCCACACCGGCGACGTCTGGAAACTGGTTCCGGCGCTCAAGACGCTGCGCCCCGATCTCGACGTGTTCACCATTGCCACGCCCTGGACCGGGCTCACTGTCATGTCCGGCTTCGGCAAGCGCAGATACGATCGTTCGTGGATCGCCAACGCCGGCCAACGCTTTGCAAACATGGAATTTGCCGAGATCGAGGCAAACCTTGGCGAAGCGCTTGGCCTGGTTGCAAACGAATGGGAGCCGGTGCTTGCGCGGATTAGGGCCAACCTCGTCGGCAAGGGGGGTGACAATCACGATCAAGGCAGTTGGCCCCATCAAGGCAGCTCGCACAATCAAGGCGGCTGGCGGCGGCAAATTGCGAAGCTGATGAAGAGGCTATGATGGGCGGGTTCCTGCATCAGTACTTTTTGAACAACAGCGGCAAGGAGATTTACAAGTGGCTGCACTATTTCGACGTCTACGAGCGCCACTTCGAACGGTTCAGAAACCGGAGGCCGGTCGTCGTTGAAATCGGCGTCTACAAGGGCGGATCGCTCGACATGTGGCGTGCTTATTTCGGCGAGGGCGCGCGAATCGTCGGAGTAGACATCGATCCTGCATGCAAGGCGCACGAGTCCGAAGGGGTCGAGGTCTTCATTGGAAGTCAGGACGACCCTCGACTGCTCGATCGGATCGTCGAGAAATATGGCCCCATCGACATCGTTATCGATGATGGCAGCCACATGATGGATCACGTCATCGCGACCTTCGAGCATCTTTACCATCATGTGCAGCCGAACGGCATCTACTTCGTCGAGGACACGCACACGAGCTATTGGGACGACTATGGCGGAGGGCTGCGCAAGCCGGGATCGTTCATGGAATTCGCCAAGGGAAAGCTCGACGAGATCAACGCGCATCACGCGCGCGGCGCCTTGCCGCCGAACGCCTTCACCCATGCAACAGACTCAATCTGTGTCTATGACAGCATTGTCGTCTTTGAAAAACGGCCGCAGGGCAGACGTCAGTCGCTCTTGACAGGGCAGGGGTAGAATCCGCTCAAGGGCTCACGCGTCTGCGTCAGGGCGGCCCATGGATCCATAACGGTCAGCAACTGTTGGCTCGGTGCTTCGCGCTTAACGCCGGTCCGAGCTGAAGGCACCCGCGCCCGCGATCTTGCAGGCAATTATTCCCTGAAGGCCCGGGAGAGCTGATCGGTGATGGGTTTCATCAGATAAGACCAGACAGTGCGGTCGCCGGTCTGGATATGCAATTCGGCAGGCATGCCCGGAATGAGCCGGGTTGCCGTTTTCAGGCAGACCGCCTCGTCTGTAATGTTGATGCGGGCCTCGTAATAGGCCGTCCGGTTGGCTGTGTCCTTGACCAGATCGGGGGAGATCCGATCGACCGTCCCGTGACACTCCGGCGTGGTGTTGCGGTCGAAGGCCGAGAAGCGGATGACGACCGCCTGGCCAAGGCTGACATCGTCGATGCGCAAGGGCGGAACCTGGGCATCGATCACCAAATCGTCCGTCTGAGGCACGATCAGCATCATGGTCTCGCCAGACGCGACAACGCCGCCAACCGTGTGGATCGCAAGCTCCTGCACGACGCCTGATTGCGGGGCCTTTATCGTCATATGGTCCAGCTGGTCCATGGCCACCTGCTTGCGCTCGACCAGTTCGGCCTCCTTGCCTTCGGCCTCGCGCAGGTCAGCGTTGGCGCTTTTGCGGAAGTCGTTGTCGAGCTGGATACTGGCCAGCGCGTTCTCGCTGATGCGCCCTTCCACTTCGGCGATCGCGGCCAGGAGCCTTCCGGCCTCGCCTTTTTGCTGGATGGTCTGCGTTTTCAAAGCGGTCAGGCGATCCAGCGATGCGAACCTCTTGGCGTAGAGATCCTGGATGATGACGAGGTCGTTGGTCGCCAGGTCAAGAGCTTCGAGGGCCGCGTCGCGCTGGGCCTTGAGGCCTTCGATCTGTTCTCGATATTGATCGTTGCGGGTTCCAAGCTGCGCCTTCTGGCTTTCCAGAAGCGTCATGTTGCTTCGATGCAGCGCGTTTTCACCCGCAATGAGGATCGCCATTGCGGGATCGCTGGCGCGGGCGGACAGATCGTCCGGGATGATCATCTCGTCGCGGCCAATGGTCTCCGCCTCCAGGCGGGTCATTTGCAGCCGCGCGCGGTCCAGCTGCTGGCCAATGATGCCGAGATTTGCGCGTGCCACCGTGTCGTCGAAGCGAACCAGGACCTGGCCGGCCGTAACCTTGTCGCCATTTCGCACAAGGATTTCGCGGACGGTACCGCCAGTCTGCTCCTGCACCTTCTTCACATTCGATTCCACCACCACCGTTCCGCTGGCGATGACCGCACCGGCAAGGGATGTGGTCCCGGCCCAGATGCCGATGCCGCCAACAAGTGCGGCGACAACGACGAGGCCGGATCCAATGGTCCATCGAACTCCGTCACCACGCATCGACGAGAGTTGCGATGCCGGCAGGGTTGCTGCGTGCGAACGCGTCAGGTCGGCCGTTTGCGTGGGTGCGAGGCTCATCATGGCCGCCTGTCATGCAAGGTGACGACAGTTGGTGCGCGTTCGCCGCCCGGGGCCTGTTCCGGCCGCACATTGGCTGGGCGCGTCATCTTTGCCAGCACTTCGTCCCGCGGTCCCATCGCCTGTACCGTTCCGCCGGCCATGACCAACACGGTATCGATATTCGCCAGTGCCGCGGGCCGATGTGCGATGACGACGACGATGCCACCTCGATCGCGCACGCCCTTTATGGCTGCGCCCAGGGCGATGTCGCCTTCGCCGTCCAGATTGGAATTCGGCTCGTCGAGAACGACGAGGAACGGATCGCCATACAATGCCCTCGCCAGACCGACCATCTGGCGCTGGCCTCCGGAAAGTGCTGAGCCGCCTTCGCCGATGCGCGTCTGGAAACCGTCGCTCAGCCGGAGAATCATCTGTTTGACCCCGGCAGCTTCGGCCGCCGCAACAACCGCATCCGCGCTCGCGTTCGCGTTGAAGCGGTTGATGTTCTCGGCAACGGTACCCTCAAACAACTCGATGTCCTGCGGCAGGTAGCCGATGTCGCGTCCAAGCGCTTCTTCATCGAATTGATCGAGTGCGGCCGCATCAAGACGCACAGTGCCGCGGAGAGGGGTCCATGCACCGACGAGCGCACGCGCCAGCGTGGACTTGCCTGACGCGCTTGCTCCGATGATGCCCAGCCCGGCTCCCGCCTGCAACGAGAACGCCACATTCTGGATGATTGGTTTTTGCTGGCCGGGAGCACCAACCGAGACCGCCTCGACCGACAGTGTCTCCCGAGGCCGCGGAAGCGTAAGAGGCGCTTCTTGTGCATCGGCGTTGCGCAGCATCTGCTTGAGCCGGCCATAGCTCTGTCTGGTGGAAACCCATGGGCGCCAGTTGGCAATGACGAGATCGACGGGCGACAGTGCCCTGGCGAGCATGATCGACGTCGCGATCATGATGCCAGGCGATGCCTCGCCTTCAATCACCAGGTAGGCGCCTAGTCCGAGCATCAGCGACTGCAGGATCATTCGCCACGTCCGCGAGACGGTCCCGGTCGCGCCGACAACGTCGGAAATGCGCAACTGATTGGCAAGATAGGCTTCGCTCCGGCCCTGCCAGAGACCGCTGATGCGAGGTCCCATGCCAAGTGCACGAACGACCTCCGCGTTCCGGCGTCCGGCATCGGAAAGCTGCTTGCGGGAAATGGACGATTCCATCGCCCGTTTGGCGGGCCCTCGGCTTAAGCCTTCGGCAACCAGGGTCAGCAAGACGCTCACGATCGCGCCGGCCGTCGCAAGCGCTCCCAGCAGCGGATGGAGGAAAAAAATGCCGACCAGATAGAAGGGCAGCCAGGGCAGATCGAAGAAGGCTGTCGGGCCCGATCCCGAGATGAAGCTGCGTATCTGGTCGAGATCGCCGATCGGCTGAAGCCGTGTGCCTTCCTGACCGGACCTGAGAGGGAGCGAGACCGAGAGAGCAAAGACAGCGGGCTGCAGGCTGGTGTCGAAACGCCTGCCGATCCGTGCAAGCAGCCTGAGCCGCAGGAGATCAAGCAGACCATAGGCGATGTAAAGTCCCGCCATGGCGATCGAGAGCACTGTCAGGGTCGGAATGCTGTGCGAAGGCAGGACGCGGTCATAGACCTGAAGCATGTAGAGCGAGCCGGTCAGACCAAGCAGGTTGATCATTCCCGAGAAAACGGCGACGCAAACCAATGCCGCGGCGCACGACCTTAGCGCACGGCTGGGCGCGGACAATCCCGCTGGGGCAGGACGGGAGCCGCCGCGGTTCTGTATCTGAATTGCCACATGCCCCCGCTTAACGTTCAGACTACGACGAAATCGGCGTTGGTCAGCGCCAGGTTTGCGGCAAGCGTGGCGAAATGGGTGGAACCACCCGCCGCACTGCCGTTGCTGTCATAGGTGAGCCAGCCGGTATCCGTCTCATAGATGATATGATCGTTGCCGTCACCCGCAAGGCCGGTGGTGTTCTTAACGAACTGTTCCGCTGTCAACGTGCCGTTGCCGCCAAGCGCTGCAAAGATCGCATTGTCGACCTGGATTGTGTCGTCGACCACTGAGAAGTCGGTGATGCGGTCGACATTGGCAGAGGCGTTCAGCGCCGTGGTGAAGACGAAGGTGTCATGCCCGGTGCTGCCGGACAGCGTGTCGTTGCCGAGCAGGCCGTTGATGATGTTGTTGCCGGAATTGCCGGTGATGATGTTGGCGGTCGAGTTGCCGGTGCCATTGATGGAAGCCGCGCTGCGCAGCGCCAGGTTCTCCAGCTCCTGGCCGGAAAGATTGAAGCTGACATAGGCCTGGACATTGTCCGTGCCACCGCCGTTGGCCTCGATGACATGGTCGCCGGCATTGTCGACATAATAGGTGTCGTTGCCTTGAGCACCACTCATGGTGTCGGCACCAGCAAGGCCGTTGATGATGTTGTTGCCGCTGTTGCCGGTGATGATGTTGGCAGCGGAATTGCCGGTGCCGTTGATCGAAGCCGCGCCGCGCAGCGCCAGGTTCTCCAGAGCCTGTCCCGATAGGTTGAAGCTGACATAGGCCTGCACATTGTCGGTGCCCCCGCCATTGGCCTCGATGACATGGTCGCCGGCATTGTCGACATAATAGGTGTCGTTGCCTTGCGCGCCGCTCATGGTGTCGGCACCGGCAAGGCCGTTAATGATGTTGCTGCCTGAATTGCCGGTGATGATGTTGGCAATGGAATTGCCGATGCCGTTGATGGAGGCCGCGCCGCGCAGCGTCAGGTTCTCCAGCTCCTGACCGGAGAGATTGAAGGAAATCGTGCTGTTGACTGTATCGGTGCCCTGGCCATTGGCCTCGAGGACAACGTCGCCGGCATTGTCGACCCAGTAGGTGTCGTTGCCTGTGCCTCCGCTCATCGTGTCGGCGCCGGCGCCGCCATTGATGGTGTCGGCGCCGCCGAACCCATAGAGCACGTCGTGCAGCGGCGTTCCGTTCAGCGTGTCATTGCCACTCAGCGCGAGATTGAGCAGACCCATCGTGTCATTGCTGAAGACGAAGCTCGCAACGTCGGTGGCTGCTACGTTCAGGCCCGTGACCTGCAGCACCGTGCTGCCAGCCACCACATACTGGACGGATGTCACGGTCCCACCGGTAGGGACGCCGGCGTTATAAGTGAATCCAGAGCCCTGAAAGAGTGTGTAATTCGACGCGTCGTCAAAAAACCTTGCATAGAGAGGCTGCGGGTCTTCGAAGTCGTAGTCGACCAGTGCTCCCACCTGCAGCGTATCGAAATTCAGTCCAAAAACCGTACCACCGCTGACAACAGCCATGACGTTCTCCCACCCAAGATTAACAACCCCAACCTATATTTACGAGGTTTCCTGAAACAGCACAACTGACCGTTCTTACTTGTAGTTAGCCAGCGAGGGTTCGGGATGGAATTGTTGCAATGCACTTTGGCGGCGGCGGCGAGGTCCGCTTCGGGGGACCGGCATGACCTCCTTATACCACGACGAAATCGGCGTTTGTCAGCGCCAGATTGGCGGCGAGGGTGGCGAAGTGGGTCGAGCCGCCCGCCGCACTGCCGTTGCTGTCATAGGTGAGCCAGCCAGTGTCCGTCTCGTAGATGATGTGATCATTGCCGTCACCGGCAAGGCCGGTGGTGTTCTTGATGAACTGGTCTGCTGTCAGCGTGCCGTTGCCGCCAAGCGCTGTGAAGATGGCGTTGTCGACCTGGATGGTGTCGTCGGCGACCGAGAAGTCGGTGATGTGGTCGACATTGGTGGAAGCATTCAGCGCCGTGGTGAAGACAAAGGTATCCTGGCCGGTGCTGCCGCTCAGCGTGTCGTTGCCGAGGAGGCCGTTGATGACATTGGCGCCCGAATTGCCGGTGATGATGTTGGCGGTCGAGTTGCCTGTGCCGTTGATGTTCGCTGAGCTGCGCAGCGCCAGGTTCTCCAGCTCCTGTCCGGAAAGGTTGAAGGAGACATAGGCCTGGACATTGTCGGTGCCCTGGCCGTTGAGTTCGACGACATGGTCTCCGGCATTGTCGACATAGTAGGTGTCGTTGCCGATACCGCCTTGCATGGTGTCGGCGCCCGCCTTGCCGTCCAGCGTGTCGTTGCCACCGAGGCCGCTCAGCGTGTTGACGCCTGAATTGCCGTTCAGCGCGTTGGCCAGGCTGTTGCCGGTGGCGTTGATCGAGGCCGCACTGCGCAGTGCGACGTTCTCGATGTTGCCCGTGAAGTGGTTGCCGTCACTGAGGTTGATCGAGATGTAGCCATTGACGACATCCGAGCCGTTGGCCCCGGCAGTGCTTTCACTGACGATATCGCCGGCATTGTCGACGAAGTATGTGTCGTTACCGGCCCCGCCATACATGGTGTCGGCACCTGCCTTGCCATCCAGCGTGTCATCGCCGGCCTTGCCGTCCAAATGGTCGCCGCCCGAGGAACCATATATGGCTTGGGTGCCGTCGGTGCCGATCAGCGTCAAGGCATTCGTGCCAAGCCCGACGATAGATGAAATGCCGTTGACCGCTGTCACGGATACCGACGTGCGGATGGTCGACTGGCCCATCAGGTCGATCTTGGCGTTGAAGCCGGCAGCGATCGTCGCGGTGAGAACCACCGGCGTCACCTGGTCGCCACCGGCAAACGTGACGGTCTTGAGACCGGCCGTCAGCTCCTCGGAATAGCCGCCCGCGCTGCCGCTGGCCGTGTTCGGTCCGCCGCTGACGGAGACCGTTATGTTGCCGCGGCCTTCGCCGATCGAATAGAACTGGTCGGCCGTCACGGTATCGTTGAAGGCGACACCAGTGAGAAACTGGTGGTTGGCGCCTGGGCGGCCGAAATCTTCCGTCAGCATCGTCGCGTTGAGGCCCTGATAGACGCCCTGGGCCTGGCCGACACCGACCTCCTGATAGTCCGGATCCATCAAATTGACCCGGTGGCCGCGGCCAGGGTAGTTCGAATCGACAAACAGAAGTTGATGGAGCTGCAGAGACATCGCCGGTGTGAGAGTACCGGAAGTAGCGCTGTACGCGATGTTTTCGCCTGCTGTATCCCAGTCATAGCCAGCGGCCGTTATCCGATCGAATGGGTCGTGGCCGCTCAGATCAGTGTGCGAAAAGTAGTCGTTGTTGATCATGTCCTGGCTATGAGCCCGCGCCACGCCGAGTAGCGTGTCGTTCATCGCCAGCGGCTGCTTCATCGCGGTGGAGATGGTCTCGTTGGCCGGGACCCCCTCATTGAGGCTTATGCCATATCGTGCGGCTTCAGCGGCGGGATCGAGCCGCGCGCGATTGATCAGTTCCAGGATTGCCTGCTCGACAGCACTCTGATTGGCCATGACTTTCCCCATCCAGTATTGTGCGAGTATTATTTTTAGGCAACAAACTGCCGAAACACCAGCCGGCTGGAAGAAACCTGCTCAAAAGCCGTGCCATTCAACGCTTGAACGGGCTGCACAGGAGACACGCCCACGCAATCGCAGGCGCCGTAATCGGGCGCCTGCGATTGCGTGGGAGCTCTATCTTCGAGCGGATCAGACCACGGCGAAATCGGCGTTGGTGAGCGCCAGATTGGCGGTCAGCGTGGCGAAATGGGTGGAGCCGCCAGCGGCGCTGCCGTCGCTGTCATAGTAGAGCCAGCCGGTGTCGGTCTCGTAGATGATGTGGTCGTTGACGTCGCCGGCAAGGCCGGTGGTGTTCTTGATGAACTGGTCGGCCGTCAGCGTGCCGTTACCGCCGAGCGCGGCAAAGATCGCATTGTCGAGCTGGATGGTGTCGTCGACCACCGAGAAATCGGTGATGCGGTCGACATTGGTCGAGGCGTTCAGCGCTGTGGTAAAGACGAAGGTATCCTGGCCAGTGCTGCCGGACAGCGTGTCGTTGCCGAGGAGGCCGTTGATCGCGTTGGCGCCACTGTTCCCGGTGATGACATTGGCAATGGAATTGCCGGTGCCGTTGATGTTGCCGGCGCTTCTCAGCGCCAGATTCTCCAGCTCCTGCCCGGAGAGGTTGAAGCTGACGTAGGCCTGGACATTATCGATGCCCTGGCTGTTGAGCTCGATGACGTGGTCGCCGGCATTGTCGACATAATAGGTGTCGTTGCCTTGCGCGCCGCTCATCGTGTCGGCACCGGCAAGGCCATCGATGATGTTGTCACCGGTGTTGCCGGTGATGATGTTGGCAGTCGAATTGCCGGTGCCGTTGATGGAAGCCGAGCTGCGCAACGCCAGGTTTTCCAGCTCCTGTCCGGAGAGGTTGAAGCTGACATAGGCCTGTACATTGTCGATGCCCTGGCCATTGAGCTCGATGACATGATCGCCGGCATTGTCGACATAGTAGGTGTCGTTGCCTTGCGCGCCGCTCATCGTGTCGGCACCGGCAAGGCCGTCGATGATGTTGTTGCCGGTATTGCCGGTGATGATGTTGGCAGCGGAATTGCCGGTTCCGTTGATCGAAGCCGAGCTCCGTAGCGCCAGGTTCTCCAACTCCTGACCGGAAAGATTGAAGCTGACATAGGCCTGCACATTGTCGATGCCCTGGCCGTTGAGCTCGACGACATGGTCGCCGGCGTTGTCGACATAATAGGTGTCGTTGCCGGTGCTGCCGCTCATCGTGTCGGCACCGCCGAGGCCGTTGATGATGTTGTTGCCGCTGTTGCCGTTGATGATGTTGGCGATGGAGTTGCCGGTGCCGTTGATCGAAGCTGCACTGCGCAGCGCCAGGTTCTCCAGCTCCTGGCCGGAGAGGCTGAAGGAGACGTAGGCCTGGACGTTGTCGGTGCCGCCGCCATTGGCTTCGATGACATGGTCGCCGGCGTTGTCGACATAGTAGGTATCGTTGCCGGTGCTGCCGCTCATCGTGTCGGCGCCGGCGAGCCCATCGATGACGTTGTTGCCTGAATTGCCGGTGATGATGTTGGCAGCGGAATTGCCGGTGCCATTGATCGAAGCCGCGCTGCGCAGCGCCAGGTTCTCCAATTCCTGGCCGGAAAGGCTGAAGCTGACATAGGCCTGTACATTGTCGGTGCCTTGGCCATTGGCCTCGATGACAAGGTCGCCGGCATTGTCGACATAGTAGGTGTCGTTGCCGATGCCGCCTTGCATGATATCGGCGCCACCACGGCCGTCGATGACATTGCCAACATTATTCCCGATGACGGTATCGGCATGTGCGCTGCCGATGACGTTCTCGATCGTTGTCGAGAACGCAAGGCCCAGATTTCGCTCCCATTCATAGGCCGGGGTGGTCGAATCAGTCAGGGTGTTTCGAATAAAGTCCCCAAAGCCACCAAATTGCGCGGTGAGGTCAGCTATCTGATTCTCGACATTGTAGTAGTCGAGATCCGAATAGGCGCCGGGGCGCAAATCGACGGTAGAACCTCGGGAAAGCGCGGACAGGTCTAGAGTGTCCGTGCCGCCGGCATCGTAGATCGCCTGCCTGCCATTCAAGCCATTGTCGGTAAAGGCATAGACCGTATTGCCGGTGGCAGTGGTCGGATCTGCGCCGTAATGGGACTGAATCGCCATGATATCGAGCACCATTGGCGTAAAGGACGACGTTCCCTCGACACTGTAAGCGATGCCCCCGCCGCCGTCTGACCAAGTGAAGAAATAGTCTTCCGAGGTGTAGCTCATCACCGTGTAGGTTCTGCTGTCGTATCCCGCCGGCACAGTCGGCGCCTCGAACGGGTGTTTCAGTCCCAGGGCATGCCCGGATTCGTGGATGAGAATCTGGAAATCAGAGGTATGCTGAGCGAAACTGGATGACTTATAGGTCTGGTCGACCCAGATGTCGCCGTTGACGGCAATTGCCGTGTTGCCGGGCAGGGGCGGGCCATAGGCGTAGGCGGCTATGCCTGAGCCCTCGCGCGCTGTGACGTCGGTGAATGCGACGCGGATTTTCCCGGGGATTGCGTCCGATACCTCAGTTATCGAAGGCGCGATCAACGCGTCCCAAAGAGACAAGGCGGTCCGAAAGCTCGCCGCCTGGGTGCTGTTGAAAGGTCCAGACTGAGCGTCGAAAGGCTCTCCCGATCCATAATCTGTCTCCCAGAGTGAACCGGCGCCTGGAATTGAGTAAGTGATCGTCGAGCCGGACCACTTCGCACCGTCCACGTCAACAAGCCCATTCCGGGCCTGTGTCACGGTCACATTTGTCAAAGTCATCGCGCATCCCCCAAGGTTGTTGGACGATAATATTCGGCGACAATATGGATCATAGATAACGGTGTCCGCTACGCTCGGAGAAATTCCAGGAAAAGTGTGAAACAGTTTCCTGTCCGGAATTGTGTCAAACAAAGAGAAAGAGCGGTTTTGCGTTCAGTGAAACGATGAACCGCTCCTACCTTCACACCACGACGAAATCGGCGTTTGTCAGCGCGAGGTTAGCGGCCAGCGTGGCGAAATGGGTTGAGCCGCCAGCCGCACTGCCGTCGCTGTCATAGTAGAGCCAGCCGGTGTCCGTCTCGTAGATGATGTGCTGGTTGGCATTGCTGGCGGCGCCCGACGCGTTGGCGGCAAACTGGTCGGCAGTCAGTGTACCGTTGCCGCCAAGCGCTGCGAAGATCGCATTGTGGACCTGGATGGTGTCGTCGGCGACCGAGAAATCGGTGATGTGGTCGACATTGGTTGAAGCATTCAGCGCTGTGGTGAAGACGAAACTGTCGTTGCCGGTGCTGCCGCTCAGCGTGTCATTGCCGAGGAGGCCGTTGATGACGTTGGCGCCCGAATTGCCGGAGATGATGTTGGCGGTCGAGTTGCCGGTGCCGTTGATGTTGCCGGTGCTTCTCAGCGCCAGATTCTCCAGCTCCTGACCGGAGAGATTGAAGCTGACATAGGCCTGCACATTGTCGATGCCCTGGCCATTGAGCTCGATGACGTGGTCGCCGGCATTGTCGACATAGTAGGTGTCGTTGCCTTGAGCACCGCTCATGGTGTCGGCACCGGCAAGGCCGTCGATGATGTTGTTGCCGCTGTTGCCGGTGATGATGTTTGCGATCGAATTGCCGGTGCCGTTGATATTGCCTGAGCCGGTCAGCGTCAGCTTCTCCAGTTCCTGTCCCGACAGGTTGAAGGAGACAGAGCTGAAGACGCTGTCGGTGCCCTGGCCGTTGAGCTCGACGACATGGTCGCCAGCGTTTTCGACATAGTAGGTGTCGTTGCCGGCGCTGCCACTCATGGTGTCGGCGCCGCCGAGCCCATTGATGACGTTGTTGCCCGAATTGCCGGTGATGATGTTGGCAGCGGAATTGCCGGTGCCGTTGATCGAGGCCGCGCCGCGCAGCGCCAGGTTCTCCAATTCCTGGCCTGAAAGATTGAAGGAGACGTAGGCCTGCACATTGTCGATGCCCTGGCCGTTGAGCTCGATGACGTGGTCGCCGGCATTGTCGACATAGTAAGTGTCGTTGCCGGTGCTGCCGCTCATTGTATCGGCGCCGGCGAGCCCATCGATGACGTTGTTGCCGGAATTGCCGGTGATGATGTTGGCAGCGGAATTGCCAGTGCCATTGATCGAAGCCGCGCTGCGCAACGCCAGGTTCTCCAGCGCCTGGCCGGAGAGGTTGAAGCTGACATAGGCCTGGACATTGTCGGTGCCTTGGCCATTGGCCTCGATGACATGGTCGCCGGCGTTGTCGACATAGTAGGTGTCGTTGCCGACGCCGCCACGCATCGTGTCGGCGCCGCCCTTGCCGTCCAGCAAATTGTTGCCGGAATTGCCGATCAGCGTGTCAATGCCGGAACCGCCAACGGCGTTCTCGATTGTCGCGCCGAAGGCAATTGAAACATTGCGGTGGCCGCCGCCTATGTCGGAGAAACTGCCTGCGGCCAGATTGATGATTTGGGCTTGGCCGAACCCGGACGCATCCAGCGTATCGACACCACCAGCGTCCCAAATGCAGATTGCCGGCGAGGGGTTCAGGGCGAAGTTGTACACGTTGCCGGCATTGGAACCAAAACCGTAGACGGTATTGCCCGTACGCGTCGTCATATTGGCGCCGTAGAGCTGCTGAACAGCCAGAATGTCATACAACATCAGCGTGTCGGGATAGTCATTGTAGTCGGATGCGCCGGTGTTGGTCTCGTCGAAATAGCTCATCACGCTGTATTGGTTGCTGTCCTGGATGAACTGGGCATCGTTGCCGTAGGTCGGATTGGTATCGGCATTGTATTCGCCCGGATGTGAAAGGCCGAGCGCGTGGCCTGTTTCGTGCAGAATGGTCTGGTAGTCGTAGGAGCCGATGGGCAGATTTCCCGTGTTAACGGCGTCAGTGTTCAAATGCACGTCTCCGGAAATGTCGCCTGGCGCCGTCGTTCCCGGGTAAATTGCGTAGGCTCCTGCAGGGTCCGCCGTCGATGTGTAGTTTCCAAACAGCATCGTCGCGTTGTCGCTGGTGCCAGCGGGGTTGACTTGCGTGAAAGTCAGGCCGCAGACCGACGAATACATGGCAAGCACGGACTTGACGGCAGCGATTTCCGCGGAACTCAACGGGCTGAACGGGGCAGCATCCCCTTGCGAGTCCGTGCAATTGACGTCCGTCATTCGCACAGCCCATGTCACGTTCACCGGCTGCCCGGGCGCTGTGCTCCAGCTGCTTCCGGGCCTCAGGATCGCGCCGGCCCCCATCAATTCGTCGTAGCTGGCCCGGGTTCCGCTCACTACGGAAACGCCATATTGCCCCACGTAATCATCGTTATATGCGCCGGCATTGATGAAGTAATCGCCGGTGGTCAAGGCCGTGTAGGTGATCGTCGAATAGCGGTACTGGCCCGGGATGACGTCATCGTTGGACGCAACCAATGTTCCGGATGCGTTCATGAGGGCCATGAACGTATCCTCGACATTGTCGCCGACAGTCGGACTGACCCGCGCACCTTCGCCGACTTCCGCGAATGTGTAGGTCTGGCCCGCCACCAGGTGCACCCGGTACCAATCATGGTCGCCGGCCGAAGACAAATGGCCAGTCGCTGTCTGGCCGACCGCCAGGGTGTAGCTGGTGGCGATGGATGATGCCGCATCCGTTGTTTCGGTGACGTTTGGCATTGCCTTCCCCTCTACGTTTCCTGCGGCCGCGCCGCTTATTATCGATAACGGAGCACGAGGCTCACAACCCGCATGTCCTGCTGGCCTATTTGCCGTCGTTCACTTTGTCCTTGCCGCATAGCCGTTCTGCCACTTCGAGTGCCCTGCGAAGGACTTCCCGATTTTCCGCCGCCGAAATGATTGGGCTTCCAAGGCGTGCCTCGTGCAGACGCGCCAGCGCCTGCTCGCAGGTTTTGGCATTCATCGGGCGCTGTGGATTTCGAGGATAGGATTGTACCGGCTGAGGTCCGATAATGGATGCCATCATGATAGCTGCTACGCAGAGGAGGTTCCGAGTCATAGGCCTTTTCCGTGACCGGTCTGTCTTTGACCAGGCGGCCGTCCAATTCTCGGCTTGGTGACAGCCACCCATGCCTGTCGCCATCATGATCGGCCACAACCACCTTCCAAAAGATACAATCGCTTTCCGCGGCTTCGCGCCGACAGGTCAATTGCGGAACATTTGTTTCCGAAATCCTATGCCCACGCCCCTAGATTGACACTCTATGTCACGGTCACGACTGTATTCAACGCTGTTCTTGAGGACCAGCTAAAATTCCCGCTTGAATTCCGTATGTACCGCGTTGCTTTGTGGGCATGGGTGCATCCTCTCTTGCCATCGGGTTGGACTGCTTTGGGTAGGTGCCTGGACTGCGCCAGTTGTCCTAGATGACTGGACATCGCAACTACTCCATGTCCGATAATTCAATGGCTAGTGAGAGTGTGGCAGGTCGTGCCGCCGCATTTTTTCTGATTTATGATCAATGTCTTGCTTAAAAACATGGCGGAGGAAGTGGGATTCGAACCCACGGTGAGCTTGCACCCACGCCGGTTTTCAAGACCGGTGCCTTAAACCGCTCGGCCATTCCTCCAAGTAGTTGCAATCATTGCGCTTTTGTCTATTTGCTGTCGGCGACAATTTGCCGTTTGCAACGCACTTTGCAACTATTTGCCTTTTCGCTCGCTGCTTATAGCCGCCTGCAATGCCACGTCAACTTGCTCTGCTGCGTCGGCCTGCATTCCGGGCATGACATGTGAGTAAAGATCCAGCGTTATGCCGATGTTCGAATGGCCAAGGCGCTCGCTCGCTATCTTCGGGTGAACGCCTGCCGAAAGCATTTGCGTGGCATGCGTATGCCGCAGGTCGTGAAATCGGATGCGGGGCAGGGAGGTTTTGCCGAGCCCGAGAAACCATTTTTCGCCGAAGCGAAACGGCGCCATGCCGATGAAGTCGTCGATGAATTTGCATACGATAACCTCGAAACCCCTGCTATGGAAATAGAGACGCTGACGCCTACGAGGAGGGTGCTGACACGGCTCGCGCCATTGCATCCGAGCTTCGCCGGCGATTAGCTGCTGGTGTCAGAAAGTGCCAGGACCCACGAGCTAGGACCGTAATACATTGCCGGGCTCCGTTGTCCGTGTTCCTCTGTCTGGAGGGATGCCGCGCCTCGGCGTCAATTGTCGGTTCGCATAGGTCGGTGCTGCGGGTTCGCTAGCCCGATACCCTTCGCTAGCCCGATACCCAGGGTGCATAACCACTTGCCTTCGAGATCCGGCTGAAAAAGAACTCAGACCAGTCGAAATCGTAGCACTTCTGCTGTTCTTTGCGCGTCGCAGCCACGCCCTCCAGCCCAAACTGGTGATATGTTTTTTCGCTTGGCAGCCCTGTGTCCACAGCAACCACCAGCACAGGCAGTAGCGGGCAGCTATGTTTGCGCAACCGGCCAGCTATCACTGTAAGGATTGACTCCCAGCCGTTTGGCAGGTCGCCAAACTTGGCGCTCAACTCTCCATAAGTGGTCTTGCGTCCCACACACGCCGCATGGGCAATGTAGAGGGCGACGTCCAATCGAAATCTATCTGACATTTGGTTTGTCACAGCTCTATGAAGATCGGGAGCAGTTAGCCTGAATGACCAGCAAGATGGGAACCCTGTGGCACAGCCCGTTGGGTCGCGACGCCAAAATCTTGCTGATTGGTGCCACTGCGCAGATCGTCATGTGCGAATAGTCCATTCGACTTGCCTAGGCGCCGCCTGACGTCGTGTCCCCGCCAATTTCTTCATGCTTTGATTAATCGGCTCGGAGGACAGCGGCGCAAAGTTGGATCCCTTTGCGCCGCCGCCTCCTCGACGCAGGTGTCCTGCTGTCAGTCGCAGGAACAGGATCGCGAAAACACGTCCCAGTTTCCGCCAGCCGTTCAGCGACTGCGGTTGGATCTTTTTCCTGCGTACCGTTCGCATCGATGATTCTTCCGAATTGATCTTGCAACGCTGCGACAAGTATTTGCGCTTAGCTGCCAAGCTTCATAATGTGAGGGTCGAGCGGGTCCGAGAGGTGTGCGCCTGTGGTCGAACAGAGTGCAACGGCCGTTCGAACACTGGCAGCCATACCGACTGCGGCAGGTCTGGCCGCGCGCTTAGCCTCTGCTGAGCTTGAGCGACACAACATCGATCCCGCGCGGTTGCTGACGCGCGCTGGCCTGTCTGCCTACGCGGCGCGTTCTAATGGCACCCCCCCGGGGTTTGTCGGTGGCGGGGGTGGGGGTGGCTTATGGGGCCCCTGTCAGGCGCGCGATTCGCATCGCCATCATAGGGTTCAAAGCGAGGCTGGCCGTCTTGCTAGCAGCCTGGCTGCCGAGCCCCTGGGGAAGAAACCAACGCGAATTTGCGGTGTTGCCGTTCGCACCTGCACCCTGCGAACTCGCTAAGGCGGCCTCGGCCGGTGTCCTCCCTCCCGCAGGCGGGGACGCGCTTGATGGGCCCTGCAGCGGTGGGAAGTCAGCGCGGTGAGGAGCTAGAGGCCCCCAAATGGAGGGACTAGATCACCAGGAAATCCGCGTTGGTCAGCGCCAGGTTTGCGGCCAGTGTGGCGAAATGGGTCGAGCCGCCGACGGCACTGCCGTTGCTGTCATAGTAGAGCCAGCCGGTGTCGGTCTCGTAGATGATGTGGTCGTTGCCGTCACCCGCAAGGCCAGTTGTGTTCTTGACGAACTGGTCGGCCGTCAGCGTGCCGTTGCCGCCAAGCGCTGCAAAGATGGCGTTATCGACCTGGATTGTGTCGTCGACCACTGAGAAGTCGGTGATGCGGTCGACATTGGCAGAGGCGTTCAGCGCCGTGGTGAAGACGAAGGTGTCATGCCCGGTGCTGCCGGACAGCGTGTCGTTGCCGAGCAGGCCGTTGATGATGTTGTTGCCGGAATTGCCGGTGATGATGTTGGCGATGGAATTGCCGGTGCCGTTGATGGAGGCCGCGCTGCGCAGCGCCAGGTTCTCCAACTCCTGACCGGAGAGGTTGAAGGAGACGTAGGCCTGCACATTGTCGGTGCCCTGGCCGTTCTTTTCGATGACATGCTCGCCGGCATTGTCGACATAATAGGTGTCGTTGCCGGTGCTGCCGCTCATCGTATCGGCACCGCCGAGACCATTGATGATGTTGTTGCCACTGTTGCCGGTGATGATGTTGGCGATCGAGTTGCCGGTGCCATTGATGTTGGCAGACCCGAGCAGCGTCACGTATTCGACCGAGCCCAATACGTGCGCAGTGTCGGAGAGGCTGAAGCTGATCGACGACTGCACGGTGTCAATACCGGTCGAGCCGGCGAGGCTCTCGTTGACGATGTCGGAGGCATTATCGACGATATAGACATCGTTGCCTGCGCCACCGACCATCGTGTCAGCGCCCAAACCGCCATTGAGGTAGTCGTTGCCGGCCATCCCGCTGAGATAGTCGTTGCCGGCCATCCCGCTGAGATAGTCGTTGCCGGCCATCCCGCTGAGATAGTCGTTGCCGTCTTCGCCATAGGCGATGTCGTTGCCGGCGTAGCAGTAGATCGTGTCGTTGCCACCGAAGCCGTCAAGTACGTCAGCATAGTCGCTGCCATAAACGGTGTCGGCGCCGGCCAGCGCTGTCCTAACGATGGCGACGTCATCTGCAGTTGAAGGCGACAGTGCAGCATCTATGATCAAGCTGGCCGGTACGCTGATTCCAGACACATCGATAAGCAAGTCGGACGACCAGTTGCCAAACAGGGAATACTCTGTGACGGTGCCGGTGCGCATCGGAACGCCGTTGATGTCGTAAGCGAAGCCGTAGCCCCAGAGCGTATCGTTGGTACCATCTGAATGACCGGCGGTGAACCAGCCCGAGTTACCATAGTAGCTGTCAGCGTAGAGCAGTTTGCTGAAGTTGAATCCGTTCAACATGTCCAATGGTATATATGTGTCTACGACTGCCAAGATGATCTCCAATAAATTTGAGGGAATGAGAGTTTCTAGTCTGACCAATACCTTTCGCAGGCTGGTCGGTCTTGGCGCCGCACGCCAAAAATTTCCGGTTCGCTGCCAAAGCGCCAATGCGACCTATGTTCCGGCCCCGGCCAGCCGCGCGGTCTGCTATTCTCGGAACGCCCTATGCACCTGGTCCGATAGCGGCTTCATTGCGTAGGACCAGACATTGCGCTCACCGGTCTGGATGTGAACTTCGGCGGGCATACCCGGCTGCAGGCGCTTGGCGTCCTTCAGGCAGGCCTGCTGGTCGTCGAGGGTCGTGCGCGCGACAAAATAGGAAGTCTGCCGCTGCGGGTCCTTGATGAGGTCAGCCGATACTCTCTGCACAGTGCCTTTGCATTCGGGTGTCGTGGCAGCGTCGAAGGCAGAGAAGCGGATCGACACAGACTGGCCAGGGCGAACGTCGTCGACCTTGGCGGGGGCGATCATGGCGTCAACGACCAGCTTGTCATCTTCGGGCACGATCAACATGATTGTCTCGCCCGGAGCGATGACCCCGCCGACAGTGTGGACGGCAAGCTCCTGCACATACCCCGACTGGGGTGCACGGATTTCGGTGCGGGCAAGCTGGTCCTGCGCGACCACCTTGCGCTCGACAAGCTCGACCTCCTTGCCGTCGAGCTCGCGCAGCTCCTCGTTGACGTCCTTGCGCATCTCCTCGTCGACCTGGAGGGCCTGCAGCTTTGTCTCGCTGATCTTGCCTTCTGTCTCGGCGATGGCGGCCATAAGGCGGCCGGATTCGCCCTTGAGCCGCGACAGCTCGAGCTGGAGTGTGCTTACCCGCTCGAGCGAGACGAGCTTTTGCTCATAGAGCGTCTGAAGGCTGTTGTAGTCCCTTTCGACGAGCGCTGCCGATTTGTCCGTCGCCTCCCGCTGGGCAGTCAGGCCTTCAATTTGCTTCGCCAACTGTTCAGAGCGAACCTCGAGCTGGGCTTTCAGCCCTGTCGAAGCCTTGGTCCGGCTTTGGAACAACGCCTTCTCGCCGGCAACCAAGGCGTCCACATCCGCCTCTCCGGCGCGCTTGGCAAGGCTGTCGGGCAGCTTGATCTCGGGCAAGCCCAGCCGCTCCGCTTGCAGACGCGCCTGGCGGGCGAGCGTGCGGTCATATTGCTGTGCGATGATCTGTAGGTTGGCGCGGGCAGTTGTATCGTCGAGCCGCACAATGACATCGCCCGCCGAGACGCGGTCGCCTTCGCGAACCAGGATCGCACCAACGACGCCACCAGTCTGGTGCTGGACTTTTTTGGCGCTGCTTTCGACGACAACAGTGCCCGACGAGATGACGGCCCCTGCGAGTGATGTCGTTGCCGCCCACGCGCCGACACCGCCCACGAGCAGGATCGATATCGCCAGGCCGAACAGGATGTTGGCCCTGATGCCTTCGCCGGAATGCGTATTCTTTTCTGAAATGGACATTGAAATCACCGAGGTTACTTTCGATCGTGTAAGGGGACGACAGTCGAGGTCTGCCGCAAGGCCGCATGAGCCGCTGGCTGTTGCGTATGGACTGCCGGGCGGGTGATGCTGGCAAGCACTTCTTCCTTCGGGCCGAAGGCCTGTAATGTCCCGCCTGCCATGACCAGCACCTGATCTAGATTGGCCAGCGCCGACGGGCGGTGGGCGACGACGATGACAATGCCGCCCCGCTGGCGCACGCCTTGAATGGCGGCAGCGAGCGCGACATCGCCGTCGGCATCGAGATTGGAGTTAGGCTCGTCGAGCACTACCAGAAAAGGTTCTCCGTAGAGTGCCCGCGCCAACCCGACGAGTTGCCGCTGCCCGGCCGAGAGGGCGCTGCCGCCTTCGCCGATGCGCGTCTGGAACCCATCCGCCAGCCTGAGAATCATTCGGTCGATTCCAGCCGTCCGCGCCGCCGCCAGGATGTCCTTGGGATCGGCGTCCCTGTCGAAGCGGCAGATGTTTTCTGCAATGGTTCCGTCGAACAATTCGATAGCCTGTGGCAGATAGCCGATATCCCGCCCAAGGGCTTCGGGATCCCACTGTTCGAGCGCTGCATTGTCTAGCCGGACCGTCCCGCGCAGCGACGGCCACGCACCGACAATGGAGCGCACCAGGGTCGACTTGCCGGATGCGCTCGGCCCGATTACGCCCAACCCCGTCCCCGCTTGCAGCGTGAAGCTGACGTTCTGGATAAGAGCATTCTGCTGGCCTGGCGCAGTAACTGTCAGGCCTTCGACGGACAGCGTGTGCTGCGGTCGCGGCAGCGCCATCGGCTGACGCTGCTCGAAAAAGGCGTTCAACGTTCTGGATAGCTGTTCGTAGCTTCTTCGCGCAGAGATAAAGCCCTTCCAGTTGGCGAGCGCGACATCGACTGGCGCAAGCGAACGGCCCAGCATGATAGAGGAAGCGATAATGACGCCCGAAGACGCCTCGCCTGCCATAACGAGGTAGGCGCCGAGGCCGAGCATGAGCGATTGCAGCATCATGCGGAATGTGCGTGAAAGCGCGCCGGTCGCACCGATGACGTCGAAAACCCTCCGCTGATCCTGCAGGAAGCGCAGGCTCTGCTCACTCCAGAGTCTGCCGAAGCGGTTGGAGAGGCCCATAGCGCGGATGACTTCGGCATTGCGGCGGCCCGCGTCGGAGCAGGAAGTGCGGGCAACTATCGATTCGGATGCACGCCTTGACGGCGCGCGCGCGAGCCCTTCGGCGACGAGGGTCAGTAGTACGATGACCACTGCTCCAAGCGTCGCTAGGAGCCCGAGTGATGGATGCAGCATGTAGATGATGACGAGGTAGAATGGAATCCACGGCAGGTCGAAGAAGGCGGTCGGACCGCTTCCGGAGACGAAGCTCCTGATCTGGTCGAGGTCACGGATCGGCTGGATGCGCGATCCCTCTTGTCCTGCCCTCAGCGGCAGCAGCAGCGAGGCTGCGAATGCCTTGCCATGCAGCTTCTGGTCGAGTGCGTTGCCAATCCGAACGAGCAGGCGCAGGCGGACGAAATCGAGCAGGCCGTAGACCGCGTACAGAAAGACGGCGATGATGGTGATGCCGACAAGCGTAGGCACACTGTGCGACGGCATCACGCGATCGTAGACCTGCAGCATGTAGAGCGAGCCGGTCAGGCCGAGGATATTCACTATACCCGAGAAAACGGCCACCGCCGTCAGCGCCCCGGCACACTGCCGGAACGCAGACTTCAGTTCATTGCCCCGAGTCGCTGCGGCGAACGCCTGCAATGCCATGGTATATCCTCGATCCTTCTTCCTGCACCAACCCGAACCGACCGCGTCGAGCCACGTGTGACTGGCCTCAATCCGGTGGGTCTGGCGTTCTTCGCTCATGTGGATGCCTTGTGCACTGACGCAAGGACAGTGGCGGCTGGGCGCAAGTCGTTGGCGGTGCCGATCAACTACATTGGCTGCAACGGTGGCAGCCGCCGCTCAGGATCTGCTAGGACGATGACAAGCCACGCCGGTACTGGGACGGAGTCTTGCCGGTCCAGCGCCGCGCGGCATGACTGAAGGCGCTTGGCTGATGGAAGCCCAGCAGCCATGCGATCTGGGAGATTTGCAGGCCCGGCTCCTCCAGGTGGCGAATGGCGAGATCACGCCGGAGATCATCCAGAATGGCCCCGAAGCTGAGCCCTTCTGCCGCGAGGCGGCGTGCGAACGTCCTCTCGCTCAGCCCGAGGCTGCCGGCCACCTTCTTCGCGCTCGCCTCGGCGTGGGGCAGGAGCGGCGCGATGGTGTTCTCGACTATCGTGCGGAACGGGCCCACGTTGGTGGGCCGGGCCGCCATCGCCTGCTCGCAATTCTCGACCATCAGCCGGTTCAGGAATGGATCGGCGGCCACCAGCGTCCGGTCCAGCAGCGCAGGGTCGAATATCAACTCGTCCGAGTCGGCGCCAAAGTTGACGTCGCAGCCCAGCAGGCTCCGCGCACGGCGCAGATCGCCCGAGCGCTGGTGGACGAAGTTCGCGACGAGCGGAGAAATCCTGTGGCCGACGAGTTGCCGGCAGAGCCGGACGAGCGTCAGTGCGAAGGACTCCATCTGGTGCCGGTCGAGGTGCCGCGGCACGCCTGCATAGGAAAGCGCGAGCCGGAAGGTCGAGCCCTTGTGCATCCGCAAGATCAACGCATGATTCGCCGCATGGGCGTACCGTTCGAGGCGGCGTAGAGCATCGCCGAGGCAATGCGACGAGGCGGCTACGTAGTAGAGCATGCCGAGTTCGCGCAGATCGAATTGCTCGGCCAGGTTCAGGCCAAGGAAGTCGTCGCCGAGGGTGCGCGAAGCCTGCTCGAGGAATTCGATCTGCGACCTGACATCGATCCGACCGTCGTGATTGGTGGCGACCGCTGACAGTCCGGCACGGGCGAGCAAAGGGGCCGGATCGATGCCGCGGCGTCGGAGCTCGGCTACGGCGAGGCGCGTGGCCAGGCCCGCCGCGGTCGGCGCCGCTGCCAGTCGTCGGAAAACAGGCTCATCCTGGTCGGCCACGGTCGCCCGGTATCACGACGCGATTAACGCTTTATGAGCCTTTGGCGGCTCAGCGCAAATGTTTGTACCGTGCCGCAAGACGGGTATGCCCATATCTCAGCCCATGACACCGCCTATGCCGTGCTCCATCGGGTTGTTCATCGAGCGGGCAGCAGTTGTCACGACCGCAAGATCGCAGACCGGTATGAAGAGCAAGCATTGCTGGCCATCTGTTCTTATTCTGCGACCAGCCGAGGCGACCGCCGGGCCAAGGCCGACTACCTATTGACCGTTGAGGCACGGGGCGAACTCGACCTGGAAGAGCATATGCAGGCCATCCTGCACTCCATCATGCAGGGCTGATCGGCGCCGGTCGACGCTGAAGCGAACTTCCGCTTCTGGCCCCCAAACCGGATCTGCTTCTGCCGCGACGTGAACGGCAGCTGTGCGCCGATATCGGCCGTTGAGGATGCCTTTGCCACCGCCTGAAAGCGGACGTTAGCGGCGACCACGCTGGAGGTCGCGGTTGCGCACAAGCGGAAATCCTGGCGCGCGTCCCGGATCCATCAATTGCCTTTGATTTTGGACAGCGCGTCCTTTGCGTAAACGCCAAGCAGAGCTTCATTCTGGAGTGCCACGATCGCAGGTATCGCAGCTCGTGCCGGAGGCCCGATCTTTCCCAACGCCTCGATGGCCTCTCGGCGGAGATATTCAACCTTAAGCGCTTCAACCAGAGCCGGTACGGCTTGTGCTGCCGCTGGTCCAAACCAGCCTAGTCGCCTCGTTGCGTATAGCTGGGAAAGGGGATCGCCGGTCCTAAGCTCTGCTTCCAGGCTTGCAACGGTGACGTCCAGGGGCAGCGCAGCGAGACGGAGACCGTCATACAGGCGCTCCCGGATGCTTGCGTGTTCATCATCCCATTTGAACGAGAGGTGTAAGGTGTCGGGAAGGTCTTCGAGTCGTTTCTGATCTACACCCGGTCGGAACTTCAGTAGCATTTGTCTCGCTTCTTCCCGGCGGCCGAGCTGCGCCAGCACGGAACTGAAAGGTAGAAAGAGCGCAGTTGCGTCTGGGTTTCGCCTGACGCCTTCTCCGAACACCTCAGCCGCTTGTTTCAGATCGCCCATTGCAAAAAGCGCCAATCCACGAGCGAGAACGTAGTGGCTTGGATAGTTCGGGTTGAGTCGCATGGCGGTCGCGACGAAATTCAGCGCCTCGGCAGGTTCACCTGAGATCGTCAGCGCCCAAGCCGTTGCGATGTGTGCCTCGGGGTCGTTGGGATCCGATGCAATCGCTCGACCGGCATTCCTGCGAGCATCTTCGGCCAGACCTTCATCAACGTCCCGCAATGCCTCGACCGTATAAGACAGTGAAGTTGGATATTTCTTGGCCAGCTCAACGTAATCGCGAGCTCCCCACCAGAAATATGCTTCGTCCCTGCCGAGTTCTTTACCCCAGAGTGAGTCAACGACGCGGAAGTAGGCCAGCGCCAGGGCGGCATAAGCTCGTCCATATTCGGGATCAAGTTCGGTTGCTTTTTTCAAGGAAGTGATGGCGGCAGCTGTGTCCTTTGCGTTGTAATGGAGATAAAGGCTCCAACCCTCTTCGAAAGCTTCCTTGGCTGCAACGTTGTCCGGCTTGGCGCGGGCAATTTCCGTTTTTTCGGTGGTGGTCAGATTGACCTTCAACGCTTCGACGATCTTTGCGACAAAAACGTCCTGGACCGCAAAAATATCGGCGACGTTTCCATCGAACCTGTCTGCCCACACATGCCCGCCGGTGAGGGCATCGATGAGCTGGGCGTTGACTCGCACCTGCTCGCCAGCTCGCTGTACGCTCCCCCCGAGAACGTAACGCACGCCAAGTTCTTCGGCGACCTGGCGGATTTTTACCGGCTTGCCGCGGTAAACGAATGTCGAGTTTCGCGCGATCACGAAGAGGCCGGAAACCTTGGAAAGGTCGGTGATCAAGTCATCGGTCATGCCGTCAGCAAAGGTCTCTTGCCCCGCCTCGTCGGACATGTTGGTGAACGGGAGCACGGCGACTGACGGCTTATCGGGCAGCGGCAACGCCATTTTCGATTGCGAGGCCACGTCAGTGGGTCGAACGAGATCGTCGCCAAAGCGCTGCCAACGCGCCAGCCCCGCGACGATCAGAATCAATACTGTGGCCGCGACTGCGATCCAGCGCCGCGTGCCGTTAGGTTTGCGACTTCCTGAGATAACCAGGGTGCGCGGGCCCACTCGATAGAGGCGAACGGGCTTCTCGATGTTCTTGACACGCTGTTCGCCCAAAAACTCGAACCCGCAGTCCAGTTTCCTCTCTACCTGATCAAATGCTGTTCCCGAAATCAACACGCCTCCCGGCGGCGCCAACCCTTCGAGCCTCGCCGCCACATTCACCCCATCACCGTAGATGTCCGCCCCTTCGATGATGACGTCGCCAAGGTTGATGCCAATGCGGAATTCGAGCTGTTTTTCTTTAGGCAGTTCGGCATTGCACTCTGCCATGGAGCGCTGGATTTCGACGGCGCAGGCGACTGCATCAACAACGCTCGGGAACTCTACCAGCGCACCATCACCCATGAGCTTGACGACACGCCCATTGCGAGCTGCTATTTTCGGATCGATTAGGCTCTCGCGCGTGCTCTTCAGGCGCGCCAATGTACCGGCTTCATCCGCTTCCATAAGGCGGCTGTAGCCAACGACGTCGGTGGCAAGAATCGCTGCAAGCTTGCGCTGCATGCCAGCTCCAGACGCGTGGGGCACGCTCGCTGTCATGATAGGCGAGTTTTGCCCCTGAGCCTAGGGCTGCTCAGGTCGGCTACGGGTCAGTTCGCGACCTCGGTCCCCGGAGTTTATGGCTACAAAAGGTGACGGTCAGGCTCCCGCCCCAATCCGGTCATCCGATGTGGGTCTTGGCGACCTTTCCGAGCCGTGAGAGCAGCGCGCCGTTTAATTAGCCACAACATTAAATGTTTAGTCCCGGTATTTGCTGAAGCGGATCAAGCTTGAAGCGTTCTGGCTGTGCAGCCCATGTCTTGCAAATGAACTCGTAGGGCGTGAGGCCCTTGAGGGACTTGAGCCTGCGGGCGAAGTTGTACGCAGCGACGAAGTCGGTGAGGTGCTGCCGGAGCTGATCGTGGTTCTCATAGTAGTCGTGCACGCTCGCTGGCAGAAGCTGTGCCTCATCGATCTTCCAGGGCCGAAATTCCTTGCTCATAACCCAGCAAGGAATCAGACTCGCCCCCTCTTGACCAGTCACTACTCAGTCAGGCTCCTAGTCGCGGCTATTTGGGCCTCCATCCGATTGACAAGCGCGACATAACGGGGATGAGAGCGGAGCGAGTCGAGGTCGCTATCCTGGCGCATCCAAGGCATGCGCAAAATGAGGTAAGCATGTGATGCAGTTAGCTGACGTTCCAGGCAATCGATAGCCTGCTCCGTCTTGCCCAGCTTCGCATAAAAACAGCCTATGTTGTACTGAACCGCAATGTTGTCTCCGGCGAACATTTCAGCACGGGAGGCCCACGACAGCGCGCGTTCAATCTCGCCAATTTCCGCCAGCATTGCGGCGCCGTAACATAGCGCGGTGGCATTGTCGGGATGCGCTTTGACTTCCTTTTCCACACCCAGCACACCTTGCCTTGCTGCTTCCTTGGCGTCGTCGCTGCGGCCAAGTGAAACATAGACCATCACTAGATTGGTCCAGAACCGATAGTCATCGGGTGACAACGATACGGCACGCTCGTACAGAGCGGCAGCTTTCTCGTATTGACCTTGAATGAAACAATTCCGGCCGTAAGCGAAATAGGTATCGGAAGAACTGGCGTCTAACTCTAAAGCTCGCTCGAACTCCACTTCCGCCTCGGCATACCGGCCATTTACGAACAAGGCCCCGCCGCGTGATGCGTGGGCGTCGGCGAGACCTGGCTCAAGTTCCAGCGCCCGTGTGCTGTTGGAAAGGACTGCCTCGAAGCAGGCGTCGGGATCGTTGCAAGTCAACAGAAGCCACTCACAATCAGCCAAAGCGGCATAAGCGCGCGCATAATTTGGGTCAATTTCAACAGCTCTGGCAAACAGTCGCTGCGCTGTTTTGATAAACTTGGTCTCGACTCCCCTATTGAGGAACGACCTGCCCATCAACAGCGTCTCGTAAGCCTCTGGGTTGTCGGTCGAGCGGTTTGTAATTGTCGCCAGTTCTTCGGGCAACAGCTTCACTTTGAGCACGTCGACAATGCTTTTGGATATCTCGTCCTGAAGGGCAAAGATATCGTCCAGCGTCCGGTCATACCGCTCGGCCCAGATATGGTCACCGCCACGACCATTGATTAGCTGAGCCGTGATACGCACTCGCCCTCCAGCCTTGCGTACACTTCCTTCCAGGACGTAGGCGACATTCAGCTTCTTCGCCACCTCCTCGATCAATACCGCCTTGCCCTTGAAGGTAAAGACGGTATTGCGCGCGACGACGGAGAGTCCGGACGCTTTCGAAAGGTCGGTGATAATGTCCTCGGTGATGCCGTCGGAAAAGTACTCCTGCTCGGGATCGCCGCTCATATTCGCAAAGGGCAGGACCGCAATCGAGGGTTTTTTCGGGAGTGCAGCCGCGGGTTGCGCCGCACGTCTGCCGGTCCCGCCTGTTCCGGCGCGATAAACCCGCACTGGCTTTGCAATGTTCTTGAGTGTGTGCTCGCCCAGATCATCGAACGCCAATGCCAGCTTGCCGGTGACATGATCGTGCACGGAGGCGGAGACGTAGATGCCGCCGGGCTCAGCCAGACCCTCCAGCCGCGCGGCCACGTTGACACCGTCGCCATAGAGATCACTGCCCTCGACGATGACGTCGCCCAGATTGATGCCGATACGCAGGACGATGCGGTAGGCCTCCGCCACGCTCTCGTTGGCCCCGGCAAAACCCCTCTGTAATTCGACGGCGCATTGGACGGCATCAACCGCACTGCCAAATTCCACCAGCACACCGTCGCCCATCACCTTGACCACGCGGCCGTGGTGCTGGGCAACCAATGGAACCAGAACATCGCGCCGCCGCGCTTTGAGAGCGGCCAGTGTGCCAGCCTCGTCGTGCTCCATGAGGCGCGAAAAGCCAACCACATCGGCAGCCAGAATCGCGGCAAGGCGGCGTTGGGTTCGAATCTCGGCCATGCGAGTTGAATACTTTCAGAAAACCCAGCATCTGGGAATGTATTGGTAATCTGGCGTGGAGTCTATCCAGCCCGACTTCCGCGATGGGTCAATCGCGTCGATTTTGCGATATCCGCCGTAGATCCGGTTTAACCCCAACAGCGGACATTTCCGAACCCGCTCGGCCCTTGATGAACTGAAAGGCTCACGGCGACTACTTCCATTCCTCAATCCTATCAATAGCGGTCGTATGCGCGAACTGCGGGATGCGGCGGAGCACGCGAGTGGGGTATCGCGCGGGCTTCTTGTGCATCAAAACCACTATGACCAGCATGTTAACCTGCGAGCGGCAGTCAGCGATCTATCGCTGCAGTAGCCCGCCCAAACCCTCGACACCGAATGATTGAACGCGCCGCCAAGCAGGACGTAGGCGTTGCCGCATTTGACCGTAGGTGACCCCTCAAGCGATGCCGCGTGATTTGGTGCGCTGGTAGAGATAGCGGTGCGAAAATCGTTCGCCGCAACCAACCCCTCCGCCGCTCGTTGACCCTATGCTGGTTGATCCCAGCACTCCATAACCTTGCCCGCTGCCGAAAGGTGGCGGGCTTTTTGTGCCCTAGGGAACCTGTTGCAGAGAGTGAAGTTTTGATCCTGCTCGGCCTCACTCCCCGAGCACCCACACAATTTCCCGCCATCGTTTCCCGGTGGCGGGCTCTTTTTGTATTTTAGTTGCAACTAATGTTTCCGCAGAAAGTTACCTCTCTGCCAGCTAGTGTCCCTCTGCTGGCGTCTTCGGAGCCCGTCACCTTTTACCCAAGGTGGCGGGCTTTTTGTGCGCAGGAACGGAACCTGTTGCAGAAGATGAAGTTCTGATCCTGCTTGGTCCCCTCAACCAGGCAGACAGAAAGCAAGGGTCCGTCACGGCTTCCTCCGTGGCGGGCTTTTGCGTTTCAGGTGCTCAGTTTACCCCGGAGTTCGCGGAAGACTTGGCACCAAAAGCGACAGTCCGATCTGCGACCGTCGAAATGGGCTTCAAGCGCGCAGTGCGCAACAGCAGTCACAGCGTCCGACCCATACACCTCGATCGCCGCTCGAACGGCGCGGCTCGGGTCAGCTAGTTCTGCCACGGTCAACACCGGAAACCCTTCTCCTATATCGGTAGGCATTCGAAGGCCTCCTCTACAACGCGCCATCGCAACCTAACACGACGGACCGCTGGTCGGGCAGGCATGTCGCCATCATCCGTTGGTTGGTCGCCGTGGCGTCGGCCCAGGAGCTTGGTCAACGGGAAGGAACTTTCAGTTCGTCTAAAATTTTTCGGAACTATTTCAGCTCATGCTAATTTAAGCGCGATCTGTGAGAGTTCCATGCATGCGTTTGAAGTTCGTCGCGCCCTTGATGCCGACCCTTGTTGAGCAGCCTCCAGAAGGCGATGGATGGATTCACGAGGTCAAGTTCGACGGCTACCGCTCGCAGCTCATCATCGACGAAGACGGCACCAGGATCTACACGCGCAACGGACACGACTGGACGGCGAAGTATCGCGACCTTGTGAAAGAGGCGGAAACGCTCGGAGCCGAAAGCGCCATCGTCGATGGCGAGATCATCGTGCTCAACGATGCCGGCCTGTCGGACTTCGGCGAGCTCCGCAAGGCGATCACGCGCCGGCAACACGACCTCTATTTCGTCGCCTTCGATCTGCTCCACCTCAACGGCCACGATCTGCGCGATATGGCGCTGGAGGAACGACGTGAGATCCTCGCCGGGATGATCGAGCCCGGCGGGCGTATCCAGTTCAGCGAAGCTCTGCCGGGCGAAGCCAAGGCCATCTTTCACCTGCTGGACCAGGCCGGACTTGAGGGCATGGTGTCGAAGCGCCGCGACAGCAAATACCGCAGCGGCCCGTCGACAAACTGGCTAAAGGCCAAATGCTACTCGATCGACGAATATGAATTGCTCGGCGTCGAGCGCGAAGCAGGCAAACCGGCGTTTGCGCTGATGGCGGATCGTGCGACCGGGAGATATGTCGGTTCGGCCTTCATCAACGCTCGCAGCGCTCACCGGACGCATCGCATCTAGACTGCACGCTCCAGCAGCCTGATGGTTGGCTCACTACGATGTTCGGTATGGGTGCGGTCGATGCCTTCTACGGTGATCGCGAACGTCCCGTTCTCTATCCTTCCTATCCAGCCTTTGGCTTTTAGATACCAAAGATGAAACTCCAGATGTTCACGCGGGCAGTCGGCCAGGCGCTCGAGTTCTGTATCGCCAATGCCGGGATTGTTGACGTCTTTTCGACGCTTGACATAAAGGAGCGAGAGCACTTTGGCCTGAATGACGGCATCCCGTTCGATGCCTTTGGTGTTGCTGGCTTCCGCGCTCAACTCGCGGCGAATGTTCAAATGCTCTTTATACTCGACGTGGTACTGCGCGCGCTTGACCGGATCTTTGAGCGTATTGTGGGCATCTATGATTTCACTGAAGCGGGATTCGTCGCCGGTGTCCCGGTTGTCGGGATGGTAGCGCATGGCAAAATAACGAAATATCCGTTCTATCGTTTCCGAGTTGGCGTTCGGACTGATTTCCAGAAGTTCATAGTAATCAACGAACAAATCGATGCTCCCACAAGATCGCTTCGGGCTATTAGTACCGGCAGCCCCGCCGCTCTCCCACGCATCTAGGCATAGAAGCACCCGCCGAACAGAGCGGCAAGTTGATCGTTAATAAAGGGTTAATGGCATTTCCGGCCGATTGGCAGCCGATGCCGCCCGGCTACCGGCAAGAGGCCGAGCAGGCTTGGTTGCGGTGGCACGCGGCCACAGGCAGTTATCCACAGGTAGTCCACAGCCGTCGGCGACAGGCAATCCCTTAACGACAAAGCGAGCCTTCCCGATTTAATATTACATTGGGCTTGGTGAGGCTCGCTTCACCCAAGCACCCCTGCACCGGTCATTTCAGCGTCGATAATCGGGAATTGTCAGATTGGATGCTGCACGCATTAGCTTCGAGGCCAGACAACGGGCGGACTCCGTTGCACCGCCGCCCAGATTTGATCCTTTCTGGGCTAGTGTGGC
>NZ_JBWJFQ010000018.1:0-212642 GCF_057784235.1 Mesorhizobium sp. CNPSo 4670
GCCAACGGTGATCGTATCAGCCGAATGCGACCCGCTGTCGTCGGATGGCGAGACCTACCGCGACCGCATTGTCGCCGCCGGCGGCAAGGCTTTCTGGCACGAGGAGCCCCGCCTCGTGCACAGCTTCCTGCGCGCCCGCACCACCGTGCCGGCTGCGGCGGAAGCGTTTGCGCGGATCATCGCGGCGGTTGCGGCGCTGGGCCGGGGTGAGTGGCCGTATTGAGGGCATTGCCGCTTCGCGGCCACCGTATTCCGTCGATGGGGAGAAGAGTGCCGACGGTGCGGCGCCGATCTCCCCCCTTGCGGGGGAGATGTCCGGCAGGACAGAGGGGGGTGCTGTCCCGCCGACCTCTCAGCTAAATCCAGCCGAGCGCTCAGACCGATTTTGAATGATCTGGGGGTCGAAGGTTGGCGATCCTTCACACCCCCCTCTGTCCTGCCGGACATCTCCCCCGCAAGGGGGGAGATCGGCTGGAACCCTGCGGAGCACCGCACAATCACTGCGGAAAACCGAACACTCCCCGGCGTCACCCCGCCCTATCATCCGCCTGCTCAGGCAACGGCGTCCTGGCGGTCCGCCCACACCGCGTTGGATGTGTCCGCCAGGGCGCCCAACAACAGGGGAACGACGATGAAATTCATGCTCACCGGCAAGAAACTGCACCCGCAAGCCAAACCCGTTGCCGACGATTTCAAAAACGGCGGCATCAGCCGCCGCGAATATCTCGCCCTGATGGCCGGCCTTGAACGTCAAGGGGTTCAAGGACCCGCGCACCTTCGATGGCGTCGAAATGTCCAACGTCGCCCGCCACTGCAACGAATACCTGGTGCGCTGGAACACCGACTTCTCCTTCGAGCCCTGGCTGCTCGAAAGCTGGGAGACTAGCGACGACGCCAAGACCCTGACCCTGCATGTGCGCAAGGGCATCACCTGGTCGAATGGCGATGCCTTCAACGCCGACGATGTCATCCACAACCTCACCCGCTGGTGCGACGCCTCGATAGCAGGCAATTCGGTCGCCGCGCGCATGGGTGCGCTGGTCAATGCCGACACCAAGAAGCTGGTCGATGGCGGCATCCAGAGGGTCGACGACTTCACCATCAAGCTCAATCTGCCAAAGCCCGACATCTCGCTGATCGCCGGCATGGCCGACTATCCGGCGCTGATCATGCACCGCTCCTATGAGGGCGACGGCGATCCCATGAAGGCGCTTTCCATCACCACCGGCCCCTGCGAGCTGGTCAGCTGGGATGCCGAGACCGGTGCCGAGGTGAAGCGCAGGGATAAGCCATGGTGGAAGGGCGAGTTCTGGCTCGACGGCATCAAATGGGTCGATTACGGCTCCGACCCCAACGCCATGCTGTCGGCGTTCGAATCGGGCGAGATCGACACCGACCACGAAACCGCCTCCGATGCCGTCTCGCAGACCGATCAGATGGGGCTGAAAAATTCCGAGATCGCCACCGGCTCCACCATCGTCGCCCGCTTCAATGTTGGCAACGCGCCCTATGACGACGCCAAGGTGCGCCGCGCCGCCCAGCTCGCGGTCGACAATTCGGCGGTGCTGACGCTCGGTCTCGGCGGCCGCGGCAAGCCCGCCGACAACCACCATGTCGGCCCCATGCACCCCGAATATGCCGATATCGGCCCGGCCAAGCGTGACCTGGACGGGTCGAAGAAACTGCTCGCCGAGGCCGGCAAGGCCGACCATGAGTTCGACCTCATCTCCGTCGACGTCGAATGGCAAAAGAGCACCGGCGACGCCATCGCCGCGCAGATGCGTGAGGCGGGTCTGAAGATCAAGCGCACCGTGCTGCCCGCCGCCACCTTCTGGAACGACTGGAGCAAATACCCCTTCTCCTGCACCGAATGGCTCGGCCGCCCTCTCGGCGTCCAGGTGCTGGCGCTGGCCTATAAATCCGGCGCTGCCTGGAACGAGAGCGCCTACGCCAATCCCGAGTTCGACACGCTGCTCGACAAGGCGCTGGCGATGCCCGACGCCAAGGCGCGCCAGGAGATCATGGCTGAGATTGAGCAGAATTTGCGCGACAGCGGCATCATCATCCAGCCCTACTGGCGCTCGGTCTACCGCACCTACCGCAAAGGCATTGAAGGCTGCGAACAGCACCAGGCGCTCGAGCAGCACTTTGAGAAGGTGTGGATTGAAAGCTGAGGCTTCCGGGCGAGACAATCACCGAAGCCGGCGCCGCCCCTCATTGCCCTGCCGGGCATTTCTCCCCGTATAGAGACGGGGAGAAAGAGGCTGGCCGCAACGCCGGCGCCTTTTTCAGCAACGCATACAATTGGCGAAACCCTCAATGACAGCGTCCTTCTCCCCGTCCCTATACGGGGAGGAGATGGCGGCAGCCAGATGAGGGGCGGCGCCGATCCACCTTCTCCCACAGGGGGAGAAGGCAAGGGGCGCGGCACGCCTATCCGCTCACCGCCCAGGCCTCAGCAACGTCCATATCCAGCCGACAAAGGTCAGCACCAGGAACGGATAGCCGGCGGCGGGCAGCGGCGACGAGGTCGGCAGCAAGGGCACTCCCCAAAGGATCATGACTGCCGAGATGACAAACAGCACAGCGGCCACGACAGCGGTCAGCCGCATCCAGATCGCAAAAGTCTTCGGCGCGCTGACCATGACAAGTCCCGCCGCCCAGAGCGAGATGCCGCCGGCATAGGAGGGAACGCTGGCCTGCAGCCCCGCCGCATTGCCGGCCAGCAGCAGACTCTCGCCGGCGAGGAAAGTCAGGAACCCGGCGGCGACGCAGTCATTGCCCAGCCGCTGATACTTCATCGTCAGCAGCGCGGTCGCCACCACCAGTGCCGTGCCGTCGATCGCCCACAGCGTCTCGCGCAGCGCGTCGCTTGCGACGAAGGTGCCGGCAAGCCCGAAAGCGCCACCGATCGCCAGGCCGATCGCGGCGACGACATCCAGAGAATTGGAACGCATGTGAGATCTCCCCCAAGCCGTGCAGAGGATACTCCCAGGCAGGGCGATCTAAAAGCCGTTGTCCGGAAGGTAGTCGCAAAACGGAAGCGGCAGAGGCGTCGAGCGGTCGCCAGCTGCTTCGGGTGATTGCCACCCGCCCCGCACCGTCCGGGGAAATGGCCGACGCGAATGCCGGTGAGACAATTGCCTGAGCCTCGCGCCGGCCACTGGCGAACTGATTAAGGTCCGCCGCGCGATTTGTTTAGTCCTCCATTGTGGCACGATCAACCGAGCCTGGCCGTCTGTACGGAATCGGACAAACTGTCCCTGGCGTTATTTCTTGTTGCGGCCGCTCGCCCGGCGCACAGGTCGCGAAAGCCGCGTGAGTCCAGCACCACCGGGACCCCACTGTCGAACGCCCCGCGCCATGAACACGCTGAAGTCGACACAGCCGAGTGGCCCGGTGCGCCGATGAGCGGCCCAAGTGCGGGAAAGAGCTTGCCGGTGGGGCTACTGCGGATTTCGACGGGGGCGGACATGGCGGTGGAGTGAAGCGGAAAGCGGGAAGCTGTCGAGCGGGCGCAACAAAGTGCGTCGGGCGCAACCCGATGACCAATGCGTGACCACCAAATGGGGCTAAACGGCTAAATCGCCCGCAATCGTATGCTGATGCATCGAGAGAGGCGGTAGACTCAGTCACGGGGGCAGACGACGAGTATCTACTTCAATACCTTAAAACGATGAGAACAGGGATTCCAAAAATCGTGCCAACGACTAGAATGCGCTCCTTGATTCCGTTCCTGCTTGCTGTAATGGCTAATTGCTGAATGAGGTTAGAAATTTCTCAGCTCGACAGTCTCCACATAAGTTCGCCAAAGCGAAATAAAAAGGTGCAAACAGGATGGGAAAGGTTTTTCCCATATTATGCGGGCTATCCTGAGTTGTTCGTTGAGGAACTACTCGTAAGCGCAAACTTGCCAGCCAATTCCGTCGTATTTGACCCTTGGAATGGTAGCGGCACATCGACCTTTGTCGCTTCAAGACTTGGGCATAAGGCGATCGGATTAGACATAAATCCAGTGATGGTGGTGATTGCTCGGGCGAGGATGTTGCCTCCCAGCGAAGCAGACTCGTTAGTCCCACTTGCTCTTACGATTTCTACAAAAATTCCCCGGCGCTTGGCTGCCGTCGCAGATGATCCGTTGGAAGAATGGTTTGCTCCTGCGACCGCAGCGGCGGTACGCCAGATCGAGGGAGCTATCCGTCAAAGCACCGTTGGAGGCACCACCCCGCCAGGTTGCGTAGCAGATATCGGGCGAATCTCCGGACTTGCGGCCACTCTCTACCTAGGCCTTTTTGCGACATGCCGCTCTCTGAGTCATGCCCGTAGATCAACCAATCCGACGTGGATGCGCAAACCCAGGTCCGACGCACAAAAGACTGTAGCGCCTGCCGGAGAAATAACCCGCGTATTCGTGGACAATGTGCGTGCGATGGCCGCCGAGCTTGCCGGCGCGGAAAAGATCAAGCCAGCAGCGCCGGCATGGGTCATAGAGGTTGCCGACACAACCAATGCCGACTTGAGGCCCAACAGCGTTGACTTTGTTGTGACGTCTCCGCCTTATTGCACCCGAATAGACTATACCGCCGCGACACGTATCGAGCTAGCGATCTTGGCACCAATTTTGTCTGAGGCGAGGCAGGAGTTAAGTCGAAACATGATTGGCTCTATCAGAGTTCCAATCAAAGAGATTGTTCCATCCACTCTTTGGGGCGACACATGTAATGAATTTCTGAGGCGGGTCAAAGCGCATAACTCCAAGGCATCTTCGACTTACTATTATCGAACTCATCTCGACTACTTTGAAAAAATTAGCAAATCTCTTACCCATATCTCGTCAGCACTACGACCGAAGGGAATTGCTTGCTTGGTAATTCAAGATTCATATTACAAAGAAATACATAATGACCTACCATCTATCGTAGTTGAAATTTGCGAGAGCCAGAACCTGCGACTTGGCCGCCGGGAAGACTTTCGTTTCAGTCGCTCAATGGTGCGTGTAAACCGACACACGAAAATTTATGGCAGACCATCTGTGCCCACAGAGGCTGTCCTATGTTTTGAGAAAGTTTCCTGATGGCCGACAAACCGGACTTGATCGCAGCAATTGCGGCTAGCGTTCGACAGGCCAATACGACTGCGTTGGATGTTTCATTCAACGAACTTATGGACATGTGGGAAAACAAAGAGCTCGATATCCAACCCGACTATCAGAGGTTGTTTCGGTGGACGGCTGCTCAACAGTCACGCTTCATCGAGTCTCTTCTTTTAGAAATGCCGGTTCCTCCGATATTTGTTATTGAAGAGGAGTCAAACACTTATCAGCTTATTGACGGACTTCAGCGCATATCTTCCTATTTACATTTAAGAGGAAAGTTGACAGCCCCACAGGCAACGCCGCCTGTAGCGCTTGGTGACATGCTGGTGCTTGAAGATTGCGATATCGTGCCCGAGTTGGATGGGCTTACATACGACGATCTTCCTACCGCCCTGCAGATAAGGCTAAAGCGTCGCTTCATTCGGATGGAGGTCGTTCGTAAGGAAACAGATCGACGTTTCAAATATCACATGTTCAAACGTCTCAACACCGGAGGAGAGACGCTGTCTGCTCACCAAGTTCGGAACTCGGCGATGAGAATGCTCAGCGACGTGTTTCCCAATTTCGTCGTGAAGATGGCCCAAGTGGACGACTTTAAGTCATGTACAGAATCCCTGACATATGAGAGGCGTATGTCGGCTTTTGACGAAGAGCTAGTTCTGCGATTCTTCGCACTAAAAAACCAGCGTGCACAGTTCAAGCATGAGGTTACTGATTTCTTGGACGAGTATATGGAAGCGATTTGTGATCCGTCCCGCAACGCGCCTTTCAACTATGAAGCCGAGGAAAAGAATTTCCGAAAGACGTTTCAAGCTCTATGGCTGTCGCTTGGCGAATATGCATTCGCTTTTGCAAATCGAGATAAAACGACGCTTAGCTTAGGGTTCAGCATTTACCATTTCGAGGGGATAACGATAGGGATTCAATCAGTTATTGACCGTATCGATGTTGGTAATCCAGCGGTTTTGGAACGATTGAGAGACACTCTGAGAGCGATCAAATTAGATCCCGCTTTTATTGCGATTACGACGGGCGGCGGAAAGAATTCGCCTGGGCCGCTAAATGCCCGAATTTCCTTTGTTTCGGAAAGACTTGAAGTTGCGTTCCCCTAACGAGATATTTCAAGAACTTGAAGACGGTCGAGCGGTACGCGAGGCCGAGGTTCGCTTGCTGCAGAATTTGGCAGAGTCAGAAACCGACAAAGATCGTCAGAACGCCCTTAGGCGGTCCCTGGTTTTGGTTACATATGCTCATCTCGAAGGCTTCGCTAAGTTCGCAATGGATGGTTATGCGTCAGCTGTTAACTCCGCGAAGATCCCATGCAGCGAAGCTATCGCTCCACTTGTTGCAGCGACGCTACATAAAGCCTTCACAGCCCTCCGTCACATTCAATCCAAGCATCCTGTTTTCGGAGGCCCTTTGCCAGACGACGCCGCGCTCCACATGGCATGGAGAGAGCAAGAATTTGTGCGGCAGATTGGGCCGCTGATGGCCACTTCAGTGAATATTCCAGACAACGTCGTTGACACGGAGTCGAACCTTAGCCCCGCTGTATTAAAGAAAAACATGTATAGATTGGGCTTGCCGTTTGAGGTCATAGATGGTCACGATGGGCACATCAGCATGCTTTTAGGGAAACGAAACCAGATCGCCCATGGTGAACTAACAACGCCAACAAAAGCCGATACTGATCAATACATTGCCACTGCATTCGACGTGATGCAATTTGTTCAGGCAGAAGTGTATGACGCTCTGACCAAAAAAGCTTATCAGCGACCCGTCGCAGCCTGACTCCCACGAGGTCGCCCGAACCGCTTAATCCCCCATCTTCAGCGCCTGGATAAACGCCTCCTGCGGGATATCCACCTTGCCGAACTGGCGCATCCGCTTCTTGCCTTCTTTCTGCTTGTCCAGCAGCTTGCGCTTACGCGAGACGTCGCCGCCGTAGCATTTGGCCGTCACGTCCTTGCGCAGCGCCGAGATGGTTTCGCGGGCGATGACCTTGCCGCCGATGGCGGCCTGGATCGGGATCTTGAACAGATGGTGCGGGATCAGCTCCTTCAGCTTCTCGCACATCTGCCTTCCGCGCTTTTCCGCCGCCGTGCGGTGCACCAGCATCGACAGCGCGTCGACCGGCTCCTCATTGACCAGGATCGACATCTTGACGAGGTCGCCCTCCTTGTAGTCGGTGAGGTGGTAGTCGAACGAGGCATAGCCCTTGGAGATCGACTTCAGCCGGTCGTAGAAATCGAAGACGACTTCGTTGAGCGGCAAATCGTAGGTCAGCATGGCGCGCTTGCCGACATAGGACAGGTCGGCCTGGATGCCGCGCCGGTCCTGGCAGAGCTTCAGGATGCCGCCGAGATAGTCGTCGGGCGTCAGGATGGTGGCGCGGATCCATGGCTCCTCGATCGCCGAGATCTTGACCACGTCTGGCATGTCGGCCGGGTTGTGCAGCTCCTTCATCGAGCCGTCGGTGAGCAGCAGCCGGTAGACGACGCTCGGCGCGGTGGCGATCAGGTCGAGGTTGAACTCGCGCTCCAGCCGTTCCTGGATGATTTCCAGATGCAACAGGCCAAGGAAGCCGCAGCGATAGCCGAAGCCGAGCGCCGCACTGGTTTCCATTTCATAGGAGAAGCTGGCGTCGTTGAGGCGCAGTTTGCCGACCGCGGCGCGCAGATCCTCGAAATCGGCGGCGTCGACCGGGAACAGGCCGCAGAACACCACCGGCTGCGCCGGCTTGAAGCCGGGCAGCGCCTTGGCAGTCGGGCGCTTGTCCTCGGTGATGGTGTCGCCGACGCGGGTGTCGGCCACTTCCTTGATCGAGCCGGTGAAGAAGCCGAACTCGCCGGGGCCGAGCTCGTCGACATTGATGCGGGCGGGCGTGAACACGCCGGTGCGCTCGACCAGGTATTTGGCGCCGGTGCCCATCATGCGGATGGTCTGGCCCTTCTTCAAAACGCCGTCGATGATGCGCACCAGCACGATGACGCCGAGATAGGCGTCGTACCAGCTGTCGACCAGCATCGCCTTCAACGGGGCCGTGGCGTCGCCCTCGCGCGGCGGCGGCAACTGGTGGACGATCGCCTCCAGCACGTCGGGAATGCCAAGCCCGGTCTTGGCCGAGATCAGCACGGCGTTGGAGGCGTCGATGCCGATCACCTCCTCGACCTGCTCGCGGATGCGCTCGGGCTCGGCGGCCGGCAGGTCGACCTTGTTCAGCACCACGACGATCTCGTGGTTGTTGTCGATCGCCTGGTAGACATTAGCCAGCGTCTGCGCCTCGACGCCTTGGCTGGCGTCGACAACCAGCAGCGAGCCTTCGCAGGCGGCGAGCGAGCGCGACACTTCATAGGCGAAGTCGACATGGCCGGGCGTGTCGATCAGGTTGAGGATATAGTCCTCGCCATTATTGGCATGGTATTTCAGCCGCACCGTCTGCGCCTTGATGGTGATGCCGCGCTCGCGCTCGATGTCCATCGAGTCCAGCACCTGCTCCTTCATGTCGCGCAGCTCCAGCCCGCCGGTCAGCTGGATCAGCCGATCGGCAAGCGTGGATTTGCCATGGTCGATATGGGCGACGATGGAGAAATTTCGGATGTGGTCGAGGGGCGTGCTCATGGCGGCGCTTTAGCAGGGGCTTGTTGCTGCGGCAAGCGCTGTGCCGCTGCCAGGGCAAGCGGCAGTGCCGCTGCCGTGGCGCGGGAACTTGTCGGCTTTATCGGGGGATGTCGCGGAAAGTCGATAAATTTTAACCAAGTGCGTTAGAGCAATATTCGTGACTGCCATGTTAGCCGGTGCAGATATTCGGTTGTAAGGATCACGGCATGCGGGGGTTAGCAGGCAGGTTTGTCAAGTCGAGGAGCGGCTCGTTCACGCCGATCCTCATCTTCGCCATGATGCCGATTATTGCGGCTATCGGCTTCTCGGTCGACTACACCTCGGCGGTCCAGACCAGGTCGGACATGCAGTCGGCGCTCGATGCCGGCATCCTGTCGATCACCACGATGGACACGAGCTCGACGCTGGCGCAGCGCCAGGTGGTGTTGCAGGATTCCTTCGCCGCCAATGGTGCCCCGACGGGGGCCACCGCGACGCTGAACAGTTTCGTGGTCGGCACTGACGGCACCGCCACCGCGCAGGCCACGGCAAATTACTCGATGCCGACCGTTTTCATGCAGATCGCCAGGATCAACACCGTGCCGGTCGCCGTCGCCTCGGCCGTGAGCAAGTCGCCGGCGCTGGTGGGGACAACCTTCAAGGTCACCGGGGTGTCAGGTTACTGGAACAAGACGATGACGCTCTACGGCACGCAATTCGGTGCCACGGTGGCCAAGCCGCTGATGACGATCAACTATACCTATGGCAACACCAAGGATCCCAAAGGCTACGGCACCACCACCGTCAACACCATCACCAATTCGGGCGGCCAGGACGTCACCACGACGGTCCAGAAGCAGGTCTGCACCGTAGGCAACAACCCACCCAGCGGGGTGACGCTCAAGACCGATGCGAGTGGCACGAAATATTACTGTGTCGATACGATGTATCCAGCCAATGGCTCCGGCGCGGTGATCGACGTCAGCCAGATGTCCGGCCTCTATCTGCAGATGGACGTGCCATCGGGCAACCCGTCAAAGCTGATGTCGAACGATCCGGCCACCTCCAACCGGCTCTATAACGGGCTTGCATCGGACGCATTGACCGAAATCCCGACCGGGCAGAAAGTCGACATCTTCAGCATCGTGCCGTGCGGCATTCCGGGCTACCAGGCCTGGGAGGACGGCGGCAACTCGGTGCCGGCGCCGGTCTCCAACGCCGACTTCTTCTACACCGTCACCGGCAGGTGCGATTTCAACAAGCGGCCCTCCAACACGATGCTGACGCAGTAGGCGGGGCTCTTCCCGAGGGTACGGCGCCAAGCCCCCTCTCCGCCTCGCTCCGCGAGGCGCCGACTTCCCTTCTCCCCGTGTGGGAGAAGGTGTCGCCGCAGGCGACGGATGAGGGGTGTTCCAGAAAGCACCAACGCCTCATTCCGTCCAACACCCCTCATCCGTCTCGGCGCTGCGCGCCGATCCACCTTCTCCCACAAGGGGAGAAGGGAAGGATGCTAACGATCACAAACCGGTGAGCGCTGTAACAAAGCCTCGGCCGGCGGCGAAGTGGGGATATCAGCGGCGCATCCTGGCGCCGTCACCCACGGAGCCAGCCGATGTCGCGTTCCAAGTCACTCGTCGTGTCCAGCCTGAGCGCGCTTGCGCTCGCCACGTCGCTCGGTGCGGCGCAAGCCCAGCCGCTTACCGTGGTCGAGCTGTTCACCAGCCAGGGCTGCTCGTCCTGCCCGCCGGCCAACGCCAATCTGATCAAGGTCAAGGACCAGCCGGACGTGCTGGCGCTGTCCTTCAACGTCACCTACTGGGACTATCTCGGCTGGAAGGACACGTTCGGCCGCCAGGAATTCACCCAGCGCCAGGTCACCTACGAGCCCTCCCTCGGCCATGACGGCCCGTTCACCCCGCAAGTGGTGGTCAATGGCCGTGCTGATGTCGTCGGCGCTGCGCCCGGCGAGATCCAGCAGCTGATCTCGAGCGCCGGCCGCGCCAGCGGCCCGTCGCTGTCGCTCGACGGCGGCAAGGTCAGCATCGGCGCCGGCTCGGCGCCGGGCGGCCGGGCCGATGTCTGGCTGGTGCACTACTCCAAGGGTGTCGTCGAGGTGCCGGTGGCGCGCGGCGAAAACACCGGCCGCACCTTGCCGCACGCCAATGTCGTGCATTCACTGAACAAGATTGGCAGCTGGACCGGCGACGCCACGGCACTCGATGTGCCGGCCGCCTCCGGCGGGCTCAGCACCGCGGTGCTGGTCCAGTCGCCGGGCGGCGGACCGATCCTGGCCGCCGCGACCAACTGAAATTCCCTGCGCATGAGCCCGGCAAGGATCATGCGCAGACAACGACCCGCGCAACGCCGCAGCAGCGGCGCCGCGACAACCCGGCCCACCGAAAGAAGTGCGCCATCATTCCCAACCCCAAGGAGACCATCATGACGACTCTTTCCCGGACGACATTGTCGGCCCGCCTGACGCTGCCGGCACTGGCTCTCGCTTTGTGCTCGACGGCACTGTTTGCCGGCGGCATCGCCCGCGCCGACGACGCGACCAACGCCATGAAGCCCGCCGTCAACGCCATGAAGCCGGCAACCGACGCGATGAAACCGGCCGACGCCATGGCGCCCGACGCGATGAGCACGAACGCCATGAAGCCCGCGGACAACGCCATGAAGCCAGCCGCCGATGCCATGAAGCCGGCAACGGACGCCATGAAGCCGGCGGCGGATGCGATGAAGCCGGCAGCCGATGCCATGGCCCCGGCCAACTAGGGTCGACGCTGTTTCCGGCTCCGGTCCTGACACGAGGACCGGATTCGGACGCACGTGAAAGTGAGGCTTCGGCCGAAACTCACCCGTCGCATGATCCCCTCTTATCCAATAGACTCCACATGATGGACGTCACAGGAGCTCAGCCATGACCGACATTCGAAAACCAGTCGCCAGACGACAGTCGAATTTTGCCAGGAGCGCGCTCGCCGCGTTGGCGCTTGCCGCCGTGGGCGCCGCCTTCTGGCTGACGCCGGCGGTTTCCGCCGAGGACGCGGTGGTCATCCCGCCGCCGTCGGTCGACGAGAAGGCGGCCAGCGGCAGCGAGAAGGCGATCTTCGCCGGCGGCTGCTTCTGGGGCGTGCAAGGCGTCTTCCAGCACGTCAAGGGCGTCAGCAAGGCGGTCTCCGGCTACACCGGCGGCAGCAAGGACACCGCCGTCTACGAGACCGTCGGCTCAGGCAGCACCGGACATGCCGAATCCGTCGAGATCACCTATGATCCGTCTGTTGTCACCTATGGCCAGCTGCTGCAGGTCTATTTCTCGGTCGCCCACAACCCGACCCAGCTGAATTTCCAGGGTCCCGATAGCGGCACGCAGTACCGCTCGACGATCTTTGCCGAAAACGATGCGCAAAAGAAGATTGCGCAGAGCTACATCGCCCAGCTCGACCAGGCCAAGGTCTTCCCCAAGCCGATCGTCACCACACTGGAAACAGGCAAGACCTTCTATCCGGCCGAGAACTACCACCAGGACTTTTTGACCCTGAACCCGACCTATCCCTACATCGTCTATAACGACCTGCCCAAGGTGGCGAACCTCAAGCAGCTGTTCCCGGCGCTGTACAGCGAGAAGCCGGTGCTGGTGCTGTCGGCCAGCAACTGAGGCAGCTTTGACGAAGAGGCGTCGGCGCGACAGCGCTCCCCTCTGCGCTGCCGGCATCTCCCCCCTCGGGGAAGATTGGCAGTTCCGTTGTCCCGGCCACCTTGCAGCGTCGACTGCGGGCGGCCGGGTCTTCAGCGATCCCACCGGTCGTAATCTCGCCAGTCCCGCCGCGTCTGCCGTGCTGGCAAGCCGATATCGTGCCTCAGATGGTCGCTTTCCGGTGGCAAGCGGCGCTTGCCCAGCAGTTGCGCGGGCAGCTCCAACGCGATCCGCCATAGACGGCCAGGCAAGGAGGGCGCGCGGCCGCTGTTTGCCACGGCCGCGGCACCGGTCGGCATGTCGCCATTGCCGCCTCGAGCGAACGGATCTTCATCAGCGATAAAAGTAGGGTTCAAGAACCCTCACCTCCGTGATCTTGTCGACCGGCAGCGAGTTCATTTGGGCGGTGCTGCGGATCGCCTCCGGCGAGGGCGCGTCGTAGACGCAGAAGGTGTGCTTCTTGTCGGGCGACACGAAGGACTGCACCCAGGTCACGCCTTTCTCCGCGTTGCGCATGATGACGCCGCCCAGCGCATCGGCGCCGGCTTCGTTCATCGGCACGTTGAGGCCATCCGGAAATGTACGTTCAATGAGGTAACGGGGCATGGGAGGCTTCCCTTTCCATTGCTTCACGCTCGATTTTGAGCGCGGTTGGACAAAGACCACGCTCGCTAGCGAGGCGCATCGGAGCCTTTCCCTATGTTTGGCGGGACGATTCCCCATGTTAACAACGTTCAGTGCTGGAGCCACAAAGCAGATACCGAGCCGGGCTATCCTGGCGGGCGAGCTGGGGTGGGGTGGCGGCAACCGGGATCACCATGAGCGAATGACCATGCTTCTGGAACGGCAGCCACAGCTGGCGCAACTGGACAACCTTCTGGCGGAAGCCGCGCGCGGCCGTGGTCACGTCGTGGCTTTGTCGGGCGAGGCGGGTGCCGGCAAGTCGACGCTTGTCGATGCCTTCGTCGGTGGTGCCGGCCAGTATGTGCGGATCTTCCGCAGCGCTTGCGAGGACCTGTCGATCCCCGATCCGCTCGGGCCGCTCTACGATCTTGCGCGCGAGGCGCAATGGGCGATGCCGCAGGCGGTCGACGCCCGGCAGGGACAGCGGCTGCCGCTGTTTTCCGACGCGCTGGATGTCTTCGAGGCGAGGACGGGCGCAACGCTGCTGGTGATCGAGGACCTGCACTGGGCCGATGACGCGACACTCGACTTCGTCCGCTTTCTCGGCCGTCGCATTGCCAACACCCACATCCTGCTGCTGGTGACGGCGCGTACCGATCGCAGCGAGGGGCAGATGCGCGTGCGCCGCGCGCTGGGCGAAATCCCGTCGGGCAGCGTCGCGCGCATCGACGTGCCGCTTTTGAGCGAGGCAGCGGTGCTGTCGCTCGCCAATGCGGCCGGCCGCGACGGCGATGCCATCTACCGGGCCACAGCCGGCAACGCCTTTTTCGTCACCGAACTGCTGAGCGCCGAAAATGAAACGGCGTTGCCGGCCAGCGTGCGCGATGCGGTGCTGGCGCGCGCCGAACGCCTGTCGGCCGGCGCCCGCTCGATGCTCGACGCGGTGTCGGTGTTCCCAAGACGGGCCGACGCCTGGGCCCTGCACGGCCTGTGCGGCGTGGCCAGCGCCGGCCAGCTTGCGGAATGCGTTTCGAATGGCCTGCTGGACGATCTGGGCGACGGCTATGCCTTTCGGCACGACATCGCCCGCCGCGCCATCGAGACGATGCTGACGACAAGCCACAGAAGAGAGTTCAACCAGCGCGCACTGACAGCCATGCTCGAAAAGCGCGACATTGCCACCGCGCGCCTGGTGCATCACGCGGTGGAGGCGAACAATCTGGAGGCGGTGCGCGAACTGGCGCCGCTCGCCGCCCGGGAGGCTTCCCGCATCGGCGCGCATCGCGATGCCGCCGGCTACTACGAGGTCGCCTTGCGGCAGGCTGAAGGCCTGCCCATGGAAGAGCGCGCCGGTCTCTTCGAGAACTATGCCTTCGAGTGCCACCTGATCGGCCGGATCGCCGAGGCCATCGAGGCGCAGCAGAAGGCGCGCGCGCTGCAGCGCGCGCTTGGCAATACGCTGAAGGAAGGCGACAGCCTCAGATGCCTGTCGCGTTTCGCCTATCTGATGGGCGACCGCCAGGCCGCCGATCTGTTCGGTGCCCAGGCGGTCGAGTTGCTGGAGACCGCACCGGCCGGGCCGGAACTGGCCATGGCCTACTCCAACCTCTCGCAGTTGGCGATGCTGGCCGAACGGCTCGACGAGACATTGTCGTTGGGCGACAAGGCGATCAGGCTCGCCGAACAGGTGGACCGGCCGGACATCGTCTGCCACGCGCTCAACAATGTCGGCGCTGCCGAACAATGGCTGGACCTGCCCAGCGCGCGGCGGCACCTTGCCCGCAGTCTTGAAATCGCGCTCGAGCAGAATTTCCAGGAACACGCGGCGCGTGCCTTCACCAATTGCGCCTGCAGTGAAATGAACCAGCTGGACTACAACCAGGCTCAGTCCTTTCTCGATCGCGGCATCGACTATTGCGTCGAGAACGACCTCGCGACCTGGCGTGATTACATGCGCGGCGTGCGGGCGCAGTTGCTGCTGCGTTACGGACGTTGGGACGAGGCGGCTGCCGAGGCGCTGGAAGTCGTCACCAACGACCATGCAGCCGCGCTGGTGCGCTATCCAGCCTTGGTGGCTCTGGCGAAATTGCGCCTGCGCCGCGGCGATCCTTCAGCCGAGCCACTTCTTGCGGAAATGAAGCGGTTTCTCGAAAAGGGTGCCGAGCTGCAGAGGCTGCTGCCCTATGCGGCGGTCGTCGCCGAACAGGCATGGCTGGGCGAGGCGGAAGAGGATGAGGCGCTGCGGCTGATAGACCTTGCCGAAAGCCTTTCGCCGAAGCGGGCGGTGTTTGCCGAGCTGGCCGGCTGGCGGCGCTTGCTGGTGCCGGTGATCGGCCCCGGCGACACGTCAGGCATGGCCGCGCCCTACCGGATGCTTCTGGCTGGCGACTGGCAGGGGGCGGCGGATTTGTGGGCCGCGATGGGCGCTCCCTTCGAACGCGGGCTTGCCCTGGTTCAGGGCGATGAGGCGGCGCAGCGCACGGCGCTCGAGATATTCGAAAACCTCGGCGCCAGGCCGGTCGCCCAGCACGTGCGCGACCTCATGCGGCGAAACGGTGTCAATCACATCGCGCGCGGACCGCGCCGCACCACGCGCGCAAACAGCGCCGGGCTGACCCTACGCCAGATGGAAGTGCTGCAGCTGATCGAGCGCGGCTTCTCCAACAAGCGGATTGCCGACCACCTCGCCATTTCGCCGAAGACGGTCGATCATCATGTCTCGGCGGTTCTGGGAAAACTGGACGCCATCTCCCGTGGCCAAGCGACGGCGGCGGCACGCGACTCGGGGCTGATCTGAAAGCACCGCAGGCTGCTTGATCTGCAGGATGGCGACTGGCGACCGGTTAGGGCACTCAGTCGTAGGTCAAATCCGTCGCCTTGCCGCCGAACACCCGGTAGGCATAGAACGAATAGAAGATGATGACCGGCAGCACGACCACCGTGCCGGCCAGGATGATGGCCAGGCTTTCCGGCGCAGAGGCCGCCTGCCAGATGGTCAGCCTGTCGGGCACCACGAATGGATAGAACGACCAGGCAAGACCGGCAAAGCCGAGCGCGAAGATGGCGGCCAGCGTCAGGAATGGCGTCAGCGAATGGCGGTCGTCGGGCCTGGGCAGATGAAAGGTCTGCCGCCACAGCCACAGGAACAACAGTGCCGACAGGATAGGCAGCGGCGACAGATAGAGCATCGCGGGAAAGACGAACCATTTGTCGAAGATGCGCGGGCTGGCGAACGGCGTTGCCAGCGACACCGCGGCCATGCCGAGCGCGGTCAGCACAAGGGCGGTGCGCAGCCAGCGCACCGCCTTCTTCTGCAGATCGCCCTCGGTCTTGTAGATCACCCAGGCGGCACCCATCGCCGCGTAAGCCGCGGCAAGGCAGAGCGCAACCAGCACGCCGAACGCCATGCCGCCCGGGCCTACATCGAGGCCGAGCACATAGACGCCCAGCATATAGCCCTGCGCCAGCGATGCGATAACCGAACCCAGGAAGAAAATACGGTTCCAGCGATGCTTCTTGCCGCTCGGCACCTTGGCGCGAAAATCGAAGGCGACGCCGCGCAGGATCAGCCCTATCAAGAGCACGAACACCGGGATGTAGAGCGCGGTCAGGATGACCCCATGCGCCAGGGGGAAGGCGACCAGCAGCAGGCCGACGGCCAGCACCAGCCAGGTCTCGTTGGCGTCCCAGAACGGACCGATTGCCGCGATCATCGTGTCCTGCTCGGTGTCTTCGGCGGCGGCGAACAGGATGCCGATGCCGAGATCGAACCCGTCGAGAATGACGTAGATCAGGATGGCGAGGCCCATCAGGCCGGCGAAGATCAGTGGCAGCAGGGTTGGCCAGTCGAAGGTCATTGTCTTCTCCTCACTCGCCGGCCGCCGGCTGCGACAGGGCTGCGTTCATTACGCCAGGCAGCGGCGATGAATCGCCGTCCTTCGCCGCCTTCAGCGCCAGGTGCACCAGCACGCCGAGATAGGCGATCAGCAAAAGCACATAGAGAATGAGGTAGATTGCCAGCGTCAGCGCGACATGGCTGCCCGCCACCGGGCCGACCGCGTCGGCGGTCTTCAGCACGCCGGTCACCAGCCAGGGCTGGCGGCCGATTTCGGTGGTGTACCAGCCGGCCAGCGTCGCCAGCCAGCCCGACAGCGCCATCGGCACCATCAGCATGGCGAGCGGCCTCGGCAGGCTGTGCCGGCGCTTGAGGAAGAAGGCTGCCGACCAGGACACCGCAAGCATCAGCAGTCCCGTGCCGACCATGATGCGGAAGCTCCAGAAGATCGGAAAGACCGGCGGATGGTTGCCGGGATAGTCGTTCAGCCCCGGCACCACGCCGCCGATGCTGTGCCGCAGCACGAGGCTGGCGCCGTCGGGGATGGCGATCTCGAACCTGTTTTCCTTCGCCGCCTCGTCGGGCAGGGCGAAGAGCACCAGCGGCACGTTGGGGCCGGTGTTCCAGTTGGCCTCCATGGCGGCGATCTTCTGCGGCTGGTGCTCCAGCGTGTTCAGCCCGTGCTGGTCGCCGGCGAAGATCTGGATCGGGATCAGGATCGTCGCCGTGAAGACGCCGGTGCGCAGCGCCTTCCACATCGATTCCGAGCGGTCGCCATAGAGATAGCGCAGCGCCGACAGGCCGGCGATGAGGAACGACACCGTCAGGCCGGAGGCGAGCAGCATGTGGACCAGCCGGTAGGGCATCGACGGGTTGAAGACGATCGCCCACCAGTTGACGGCGTGCGCGACGCCATCGCGTATCTCGAAGCCGGCCGGCGTCTGCATCCAGGAATTGAGCGCGATGATCCAGAACGCCGAGAGGGTCGTGCCGCCTGCCACCAGCACCGTCGCCAGCGTGTGTATGCGGTTGGAGACGCGGCGGAAGCCGAACAGCATGATGCCGAGGAAGGCCGCTTCGAGGAAGAAGGCGGTGAGGATTTCATAGGCCAGCAGCGGCCCGGCGATGTTGCCGACCTTTTCCATGTAGCCCGGCCAGTTGGTGCCGAACTGGAAGCTCATGGTGACGCCCGACACCACGCCCATGGCGAAGGACAATGCGAACACCTTCACCCAGGTGAAATAGGCGCGCATCCAGGCGGAATCGTTTGTCGCGTTGTAGCGGAGCTTGAAGAACAGCAGCACCCAGCCAAGCGCAATGGTGATCGTCGGAAACAGGATGTGGAACGAAATATTCGCGCCAAATTGCATGCGCGACAGGATGAGCGGGTCCATGGTGGGCTCCGGCTGCTTCTAATGTGGCAAGAATAAGCCCGTCGCGCCTGTCGGTCAAAGCGGCGTCCCGCCGCGAGGCGGAACGCCGCAGCGCCCTGGCAAGATGACGCATGCGTGCTGCTGCCGTGTCGGATTGCAACCGCCGCCGCCTGGACTGGCCGGCCTGCGACGACTGTCGAGAACTGTCAGCAGCGGCGTCGACTTGCGGTTGCACGCACCGACATTCAGCCTATATCAGGGGACCTCTTTCAGGCAGCCGTTTTCAGCCATGCCCTCCATCCTGTCCATTTCCGGGGTCTCCAAGACCTATGCCACCGGCTTCACCGCGCTCAAGGAAGTCAACCTCGACATCGAGCGCGGCGAGATTTTCGCGCTGCTCGGCCCCAACGGCGCCGGCAAGACGACGCTGATCTCGATCGTCTGTGGCATCGTCAATCGGTCGTCGGGCACCGTCACCGTCGACGGTCACGACATCAACAGGGACTACCGCGCCGCGCGCAGCCTGATCGGCCTTGTGCCGCAGGAACTGACCATCGACGCCTTCGAGAGCGTCTGGGCGACCGTCAATTACAGCCGTGGCCTGTTCGGCAAGCCGGCCAACCCGGCCTTCGTCGAGAAGGTGCTGCGCGACCTCTCGCTATGGGACAAGAAGGACGCCAAGGCGATTACGCTGTCGGGCGGGATGAAGCGCCGGCTAATGATCGCCAAGGCGCTGTCGCATGAGCCGCGCGTCCTGTTCCTCGACGAGCCGACCGCCGGCGTCGACGTCGAACTGCGCCAGGACATGTGGGCGATGGTGCGCCGGCTGCGCGAGGACGGCGTCACCATCATCCTCACCACCCACTATATCGAGGAAGCCGAGGCGATGGCCGACCGCGTCGGCGTCATCAACCGCGGCGAGATCATCCTGGTCGAGAACAAGGCCGAACTGATGCACAAGCTCGGCCGCAAGCGGCTGGTGATGGAGCTGCGCAGCCCGCTGACGGCCATTCCCGACACCTTCTCGCGCTATGCGCTGGAGCTGTCGCCGGATGGCGGGCAGTTGACCTACACCTATGACAACCAGGCCGAGCGGCCGGGCGTCGCCTCGCTGATCCGCGATCTCGAGGCCGGCGGCATCCAGTTCCGCGACATCGACACGCAAAACAGTTCGCTCGAGGAGATCTTCGTCAATCTGGTGAGGAGAGAGCCGTGAACCTGCGTGCGGTATGGGCGATCTACCGGATGGAAATGGCGCGTGCCTTCCGCACCGTGCTGCAGAGCATCGTCTCGCCGGTCATCTCCACGTCGCTCTATTTCGTCGTCTTCGGCTCGGCCATCGGCTCGCGCATCACCGAGATCGACGGCATCAGCTACGGCGCCTTCATCGTGCCGGGGCTGATCATGCTGTCGCTGCTGACGCAGTCGATCTCCAACGCTTCCTTTGCCATCTACTTCCCGAAATTCGTCGGCTCGATCTACGAGCTCCTGTCGGCGCCGGTCTCCTATCTGGAGATCGTCATCGCCTATGTCGGCGGTGCGGCGACCAAGTCGATCCTGCTTGGCCTGATCATCCTGGCCACCGCCTCGCTTTTCGTCCCGCTGACCATCCAGCACCCGTTCTGGATGGTTGCCTTCCTGGTGCTGACGGCGGTGACCTTCAGCCTGTTCGGTTTCATCATCGGCATCTGGGCGAAGAGCTTCGAGCAATTGCAGCTGGTGCCGCTGCTGATCATCACGCCGCTGACCTTCCTCGGCGGCAGCTTCTATTCGATCAACATGCTGCCCGGCATCTGGCGCACGGTGACGCTGTTCAACCCGGTCGTCTATTTGATCAGCGGCTTCCGCTGGAGCTTTTACGGCAAGTCCGATGTCTCGGTCGGGGTCAGCCTCGGCATGACGATCGTCTTTCTGCTGGCCTGCATAGCGATAGTCGCCTGGATATTCAGGACAGGTTACCGGCTAAGGAACTGACGAAGGTCAGACCTCAAATCGCCTTGACCAGCCGCAGCAGCCCCAGCATCTCCACATATGTCCCCTTGCGGAAGGCGATGTAGACCGGCTCCTCGACACCGTGGAAGCGGCGCTTGAACGCCGCCTGGCCTTGCAGGTTGAACCTGCGGCGGTTGACCCAAGGCGAAGAGTAGGCGCGCTGGAAGGCATTGCGCCAGAAATCGCTTTCAGCAAACCCGCTCGGGCCCACATCGAGCATCGGCGACAGGCCGAGGGTGACCACCGAGATGCCTTGCTCGCGGAAACGGTCGACGGCGAATTTGGTCAGGCCGATCTCGGCGTGCGGCGAGGCGTCGATATGCTTGCGCTTGAACGCCGTGGTGTAGCCGATCACCTTGCCGTCGCGAAACAGCGGGTCGAAGTCGAGCAGTGCGACCAGTCCGCCATCGGGGCCGTGCAGGACGAAACGGCGCATGTCGGTACCGAGATGGTCGGCGAAAGGGCGGTTGAGAAAGCCCATCTCCCACCGCTTGACGATGCGGTCGCCGCGCCAGTTTTCGGAAAGCCGGGCGATTTCGTCGAGATGGACGGTCCGCTTGTCCTCGTCGAACCAAAATCCCTTCTTCAACAGCCAGCGCTCGGAATAGCGCACGGTCTCGTTGCGCTTTCCGGAAAAATCATGGTCGGGCAGGTTGAGGCGGGTGTCGATGCCGAGGCGATTGATCTTGTAGCCGAGCCCGGCCAGCACCCGCGCCGTCGCTTCGCCGATCTGCACGAACCACGGGCTGCCGGCGGTTTCGACGAAGCGTCTGATGTAATCGGACCGCAGCATTGGAGCCACCACCGGATCGCCGAGCGCGAAATGGCGCCCCATCTTGGTGCCGAAGGCGATGTAGCCGTCGGTGTCGCCGAAATAGGAAAGCTTGCCTTGCACGGCGGTCGAATAGGCAAGCGAGAAGTCACCATGGCGGCGGACAAGCGCCAGGCGCTCGACATGTGTCAGCGTCTGCCGCGCCACCTTTGGCGCGACGTCCTCAAGGATTTTGTCGAAATAGATCCGCAAGGAGGGCATGGTCGAAATTCCGCGAGCCGCCTACAGCGCCGCGCCCAGGACGCGCAAAGGTGCTGTAACACTTTGATTCTGCGCATGACCCCGGAAATCGACTCGATTTCGGGCATGCACGTGGGGGAATAGCAGAGACCCGCCAGCCCCAGGGCCTCGAATCAATCACATTGCCGCGACCTGATTACCGCTGATATCGCGCATATGCCATATAGTGCGCAATCGCGGACGGCGCATGCTCGAAATTCGGGTTCGATTCGCGATATATAAGTCCACCGCAGGATCGAGCCGCCGCGGCCTCCCTTGGCGACCACGGGAAGCGTGGCGTCGGAAGGGTCGAATGGAGATCAGAGAAGGAATGGCTGAGACGACCATCAGACCGGTGACGAACGAGCCGGTCGAGCCGGCAATCGTCGTCGGCGCCGGTGCCGCCGGGCTGGCCGTCGCACATGCCTTGATGAACGCCGGCGTGCCCACGGCGATCCTGGAAAAGGAAAGCCGGCTGGCCGAGCCCTGGCACCGGCGGCACCGGCAATTGCATCTCAACACCCATCGCGATCTGTCTTCACTGCCCGGTCTTGCCTATCCCCGGGGCACGCCTGCCTTTCCGCACAAGACGGTCGTCATTCGCCATATGAATGATTTCAGACAGGAGAACCGGCTCCCGGTGCAGTTTGGCGTAGATGTCGAAGAAATCGTCTTCAAGGGCGATCACTGGGCGCTGCTGACCAGCGCCGGACCGCGCCTGGCCCGCCATGTCGTCATCGCCACCGGCCGCGACAGGCAGCCCTTCTTTCCCGAATGGAAAGGCATGAAGGGTTTTGCCGGCCGCATCATCCACGCGGCGGATTTCGGCGACGCGCGGGACTATGCCGGCAAGAAAGTGCTGGTCGTCGGCGCCGGCAATTCGGGCTTCGATACGCTCAATCATCTGGCCGGCATAAACACGGCCGCCATCTGGCTGTCGGCCCGCAACGGTCCCGCGCTGCTGCCCAAGCGGATCGGCAAGATCGCCGTGCATCGGCTTTCGCCGTTCATGGCGCGCTTGCCCTTGCGGGTCGCCGATGCGGTGATGGCGGCGACGCAGCGCCTGGTTTTCGGCGACCTGACCAAATTCGGCATGCCGCCCGCGCCTTCGGGTGGCGCCAGCCGGCTGACCTCGGACTACACCGCGATCGCCGCCGATGACGGCGCCGTCAGCGCCATCAAGGCCGGCAAGATCGTTGTGGTGCCGGCGATACGGGAATTCGCCCGCGACGGCGTGATCCTGGCCAATGGCAGCCTGATCCATCCCGACATCGTCATTGCCGCGACAGGCTACCGCACCGGCCTGGAGCCTATGGTCGGCAAGCTCGGCGTTCTCGACAAAAAGGGCGTTCCGCTTTTCAACGGCGGGCAAGCCGATTCTAGATGGCCCGGCCTGTGGTTCACCGGCATGCGGCCGAGCATTCGCGGCTGCTTCGCCAATGCCGGCATCATGGCCAAGGCGATCACCAAGCGGATTGCCAACTCCGCTGGCGCCCCCCACGGCGCTTCACGCTGATTTCGGCTCGAGCCTCCGGAAGCCGACGGCCTCCATCAGCATGTCTTCTTCGACCATGCCGGCATTGTGTAGCGCCAGCAGGGTGAGAGCCAGTTCGCGCGCCTCGGCCGATTCGGGATGCGCTTCGCGGCGCCGGCAGGCTTCGTCGAACACACGTTGCAAGGTGGCGACTTCGGCAGGTTTGAGCAGGCCACGGTCATAAACGGACTTCGGCATGGCAATCTCCTGGTAATGACCTAGGGCGCCATGTGTAAATTTCCAATCTTTCCCGGGGCTTGAATGATTTGACGTAAAAAGGGAGGGGCTTCGGCTCGCCGAAACCCTCCCCGGGATTGCAGTGCCTGTTATCAAACAGCGATCTTGCCGCCGCCGTGTTTGGTGATGGCGACGACCGCCGGCCGCACTGGCATGTCGGGCTTGAAGTCGGGCCAGCGCGTCGACAGGTCCTCATAGTAGGATGGGCGGCCGAACGCTTCCCAGTCCTCGCCCCCGTCGCCCGGATGCTGGACGGCGACAAAGGCGGTCTGATCGTCAGGGGCGAACAGCGGGCCACACATTTCGGCGCCGATCGGAACGCGGAAGAACAGTTTCGAGGTTGCCCGCGCCGAGCCTTCGGTGTCGACCGCCCACAGCCCATCGGTGCGGCCGGTGGTCTTTGGGCTCTGGCCGTCGGTGGCGACCCACAGGCGTCCGGCTGAATCGACCGCGCAATTGTCCGGCATGCCGAACCAGCCATTGGCCGTCGTCGCAGTCGAGAAGGTGGCACCGACATCGGCCACCGCCGGATCGCCGCATTTCAGAAGCACTTCCCACTTGCCCTTGGTGGCAGTGAAATCGCCGCCGTCCTCGGCGATCTCGATGATGTGGCCGAAAGCGTTTTCGGCGCGCGGGTTGGCGGCGTCGACCTGGTCGGCCTTGCGCTTCGAATTGTTGGTCAGCATGACATAGACCTTGCCGTTGACGCCATTGGGCTGGATGTCCTCTGGGCGGTCCATCTTGGTGGCGCCGAGCAGGTCAGCGGCGCGTCGTGTCTCGATCAGCACGTCGGCCTGGCTGGCAAAGCCGTTTTCGGCAGTCAGCGGACCCTGGCCGAAGACGATCGGCAGCCATTCGACCGAGCCGTCTTCGGCGAATTTGGCGACATGCAGCGTGCCGTCGTCGAGCAGATCCTTGTTGGTCGCGCGATCGTTCGGATTGAAGGCCGCCTTGGTGACGAACTTGTAGGCATAGTCGAAGCGCTCGTCGTCGCCGAGATAGAAGACGACGCGGCCATCCTTGGCGACGATCGATTCGGCGCCCTCGTGCTTGAAGCGGCCCATGGCGGTGCGCTTTCGCGGCGTCGAGGTCGGATCGTTGACGTCGACTTCGACGATCCAGCCGAAACGGTTGGCCTCGTTCGGCTCCTTGGCCAGGTCGAAGCGGTCATAGTGCGCCGCCCATTCATAGGCGCCTTCGGGAATGCCGAGGCGCTTGTAATTGGCGGCTTCCTTGTGGCCCTCGGGCAATTCGCCGGAGAAATAGCCGTGGATGTTCTCCTCGGCCATCACATAGGTGCCCCACGGCGTGACGCCGCCGGCGCAATTGTTGAAGGTGCCCAAAACCTTCGTGCCGGACGGGTCGGCATTGGTCTTGACGCGGTCATGGCCGGCCACCGGGCCGGACAGCGCCATTTCGGTGTTGGAAGTAATGCGGCGGTTGAGCTTGCCGTCGCGCACCACTTGCCATTTGCCGCCGTCCTTGCGGATCTCGACGATGGTGCCGCCATGCGCCGCCATCTCGACATCGACCTGTTCCTTGCTGAGCGGCGCGACGTCGGCCGTCTTCTTGCCGTCCTTCTCGACGATCTTGACGATGCCCGGGAACATAAGATGCGGGTTGGTGTATTCGTGGTTGACGACCAGCAGGCCGTGTTCGGCCGAGCCGTCGATCGCGATGTAGCCGACATAGTCGTTGTTGTAGCCGAACTGTTTTGCCTGCGCCTGCGCCGACTGCTTCGTCGGGTCGAACTCCGGCGAATCGGCAAACAGCGGATCGCCCCAGCGCAACAGCACATCGGCGTCGTAGCCCGGCGCGACATGATGCTTGTCGTCGATGCCGGCCTCCAGTTCGTCGAACGCGAAGGCGGAGCCTTCGGCGGCCCGGGCCTGGTCGGCGCTGACCAGCGCCAGCGGGCTGACGGTGGCGGCGATGGCCGAGACGGCCAGCGAGCCTTTCAGGAAACCACGGCGCGAGAACCGCGCGGCGATGATCTCGCCCATGGTGCGGTTGTCGGTGGGATTGGTGGCCGGGCCGGCGTTTTCCTCGAGCAGGCTGGTGCGGAATTTGGCGTCGGGGGAGCGGTGTTCGGTCATCTGGCTTGCCTCTGGCTTTGCGGGTGGCTGGAGCGTGTTGCCTCTTCAACCCCTTATAGTCACCTGATCACATTTTCGTGACATCAAAAGCCTTTCAGCCGCGACAGCTTTCTGAGACGTCGGCTAAGCACCCTGCGATCAGCACTTAGCGTTAGGACAAAGGTCCCTTGTCAGGCCCGGCAAAGGTCCCTTGGCGGCACCGCATCGGTCGTGGGCCGGTTACGCTAGGCCGCCATGTCGGCGATGGTGGTTCCCTTGCGAAAACGCTGGCGGTGAAATCCGCCGGCCTGAAATCCGCCGGCCTGATCGAAGAGGAGACCAGGATGCGCAGATCGATCGCGACCCGCTGTTGCTGGCTGGCGCTGAGGGCGACCTCGGCATTGGCGCTGGCCATCGCCCCCTATCAACTCGCTTTCCACGGCTCTGGTCCCGTCATCGTTGCCGCAAGCGCGCATGCGAAGGATGGCGGACATGGCAGTGGCGGCGGCGGTGGAAACGGCAGCGGCGGGAGTGGCGGGAGCAGCAACGGCAGCAACGGAAACGGTAACTCCGGAAACGCTGGCGGAGACAATGGCGCCGGCGACGATCACGGCGCAGCCGGCAATTCAGGGGTCGGCAAAGGTCAAGACGATGATGGAGATCACGTCAATGCGAAAACCGGCGACAGGGTCGAAGTGGACGGCAACAAAATCGAGGTCCAGCATCCCGACGGCATCACGGAAGAGATCGAGAACGGCCGGTTCCAGATGAAGGATGCACTCGGCCGCACGATTGTCGAACGTCCGGCGACGGCAAACGACATCAGTCGTCTTCGGGCTTTGTGAAGCAGAACGCCCTGTGAAGCAGGTCAACCGGGGAACGACCAGTTTGACAAGTCACCTCCGCCGCCCCCGGCGGAGGTGACTTGATGTTCGGCGGCATCAGGTAAGCCAGCTTCCAGTCGGCGATGGCGGTCGCCGCCGTCCATACAAGGCATATATTAGCACAAGCTTGGGACTTTAGTCCAATCTTGCGCTTGCAAAGGTCCTGGGTGACAAGCGCAACGGTCGGATACGGCTTTCGGGTATCTTTTCTTTCGGCGATGCTGGTGCAACTCCAACGTCGACGGTGGCACGCCAGCTCAATCGACGGAGATCACCATGCATAGATCGATCACGACCCGTTGTTGCCGGCTGGCGCTCAGATCGGCGGCCGCGCTGGCGCTGACCATCGCTCCCTATCAGATTGACCTCCAGGGCTCCGCTCCTGGAATCCACGCCGCTAGCGCACAGGCCGGCAAGGGCGGCGGTGGCGGCGGCAATGGCGGTGGCGGTGGTAATGGTGGTGGCGGCGGCGGAAACGGTGGCAACAGCGGCGGCAACGGAAACGGAAACAGCGGCAATAGCGGCGGAAACGGAAACGGCAAAGGAAATAGCGGAACCGCCAGCGGCAACTCCAAATCCAACCAGGGGCAGAACGAAAATGGCAACGGTCGTCATGTCAACGCCAACGGTGACGAAGTCGACGTGGAGGGCAAGACGATCACGGTCCAGCATCCCGACGGCATAATGGAAAAGATCGAGAATGGCCGTTTCAGGATGGAGGATTCGCTCGGGCGCACGATCATCGATCGCGGAGCCACGCCGGCGGATTTCAGCCGCCTCAAAGCGTTGTGAAGTTGGCCAACAGGCAACAGCCGGCTTCACACGTCACCTCCGCCGCCCCCGGCGGAGGTGACCTCTCTTTTGCCACCCGGTTTCCGGCTGATGCGTGTCGCCCAGAAGCGGAGGCAACGACATGCATAAAAACAAAGACTTAAAGCGCGTCACCAGACATAGCTGTTCGGCGTTTCCGTGAAACGGTGAGCCGCTCTCGGGATGGCCGAAGCCTCTACGAATGGTTCCGGTCCCGGTCGCGCGACTCACGCATCATCAAGGCTGCTTCGGTGCGGTTTCGCACATTGAGCTTCGACAGCACGCCGGTCATGTGATGCTTGACGGTCTTCTCCTGCAACTCCAGCCGCAAGGCAACTTCCTTGTTGCTTAGGCCCTCAGCCACCAGTCGCAGAATTTCTGCCTGTCGCTCGGTGAGTTGCCGCAGCCGGTCCACTATGCCGTCGGTCGGCTGCAGGGACTGGAGATCCGAAAGCAGGCGGGCCGACAGCGTCGGCGAAAGATAGCTTTCCCCGGCCGCCACACTGTGCAGGATGTCGGCGAGTGCGCGCGACCCGACGCCCTTGAGGACATAGCCACGCACCCCGGCGTTCAGGGCCCTGGTCACGTCGGCATTGGCCTCCGAAACGGTCAGCATGACGATCTTCTGGGCGGGATGGCTGGCGAGGATGCTTGCAACCGCGGTCAGACCACCGCCCGGCATGGAGATATCGAGCAGCAGAATGTCCGGCCGTACGGTCGAGACGATGCGTTCGGCATCCTGCGCCGTGGCGCCCTCGCCCACCATCTCGAAGCCTCCGATTTCCGTCAGGCTGCGCGTCACGCCCTCGCGAAAGAGGGGATGGTCGTCGATAATGGCAATGCGAATGGCGCCGATCATGCTTGCTCCTCGACCGATAGGCGGATCACCAATCGCGTGCCGTGCGGCCCGGTCAAGGTTTCGAACTGGCCGCCAATGCTTTCGACCCGCTCTCTGAGTCCGGCGAGCCCGAGGCCCTCGACGCGTGCCGGATCGAAGCCTGGCCCGCCGTCCGAGACTTCAACGAAAAGCCTGCTGCCTTTCATCCCCGCACTCACCGCCTGATCCTTGCCTCGCCCGTGGCGATAGGCATTGTTCAACCCTTCCTGCACGAAACGATAGATGCTGATCTTCTCGGAGGCGCCGGGTTCTGGCAAGTGCCCGGCCAGCGTGAGTGTCACCGACGTCCCCGTCCTCATCTCGTGTTCGTTGACGGCCAGGCGCAGGATGTCCGTTGTGGCAGCCGTCTCGATCTGCGGCAGGACGAGGCCGGTGCAGATACCGCGTATTTCGCGCATCGCATCCTCCAGCGTCTTGCGGATCATCGCAACCTCGGTCGAGCGGCTTTCGCTCGAATGGCCATCGCCGGAAAACACCGGACTGTCCATGCGCAGCGCCGCCAGCGCGACGAGTTGGGCCGGACCGTCATGGAGGTCGGCGCCGATGCGGCGCAGGTATCTTTCATTGAGCGCGGTGGCGCGGCGGGACGCCCGCTGCACGCGGACCCGCAAGGCGTTGTTTTGCGCCACCAGGCCCTGCAGCTCCGACACCTGGCGGCGCAGCGCCCCGCGCTGATCGTCGATGGTGCGGCTGCCGCGCAGCACGATGCCGGACAGGAGCACAAATGCCGCCAGGGTCGCGCCGGCCACGATCAGCCAGCTTGACAGCAGAGCGGAAGCCAGGGTGGTTTTGAAGTCGTCGGCGACCTCATAGAATTCTGTGACGGCCACCACTTCGCCGGACCACGGCTCGCGCACGGGATTGTAGATCTCGAGTAACGGCAAGCCGATCGCCTCCGCCTGGCTTTCGTTCTCGTCGAACGTATCGAACTGGGCGACGACATTGCCCTGGAAGGCGGAACGCAGCCCGGGGCTCAGATCGAAGCGGTGACCGATCAAACCCGCCTCCTTCGCATAGAGAACCATGCCGTCACGGCGCCAGAGCCTGAACGATACGATGCGCTTGCCGAGCGCGCCCTGGCCGAGCGTCTCATCGAGCGCTTGTTTGACGCTATCGCTGAGTTCCTGGCTCTTGCGCAGGTCGGGCAGCAGCGGCGCAATCACGCTGTCGACATAGAGCGCCGTCGTGGCAGCTGAATTGCGGATGACGCCGTCCCGGATCTGTGTCGTCACCCAGGCGCCCACCACCAGCATGACAGCCAGAAGGCCAAAGCCGCCGGCAACGAGGAATTGCAGTGCGAGAGAAAGCTCGCTCCAGCGTCGCAACAAGTTTTGCAGAATGCGAATCATGGCCCCCGACCGCCCTTCAATCGACAGGCTGGGCGATCCCGGCACTTTGAGCTTCCATCTTGCCGTTGCCAAGGCCTTCGTTTGATCAACGTCGCTTGACGTCCCGGCGCGCTTCGGAAACAAGTCCGCGATACACGCGGCTCGATCCGCTTCGAGAGGGGACAGGACGTTGAGTTTTTCGGGGTTGCTGCAGCTTGGTTTTTCGACGGTGATCTTCCTGCTGGCGGCGATGGCGGCCAAGCAATGGGGCATGGCGCCGAGCCTGGGCAAGATCCTGTTGACGCTGGCGCTCTATTCGCTGGGCAATCTGGTCATGCTGCGGCTGATCCGCGAATTCGGCATGTCGGTGTCGTTCAGCCTCTCGGCCGTCATCCAGCTGGTCTCGGTGAATGTCGTCGCCCTGATGTTCTTCGGCGAGCGCGTCAACACGTTGCAGGCGACCGGCATCGTGCTGGCGATCGCCGCCGTGGCGCTGATCACGCTCGGGCCCTATCTGCAAGGGCGGTTGTAACGGGCCAGTTGCCGATGAAGAACGCCGCGAATGCACTGCTGAACCGGGTCGAATTCCCGGTGCTGCTGGCTGGCCTGGTCATCGCCGGCTGCCTGTGGGGGTTCGAGGAGTTGATGGAGGTGGCGCGGGCCACCACGCCGCACGCTTTCGACACCGAAATCCTGCTCGCCTTCCGCCAGCCGGGCCAACCGGGTGTGCCGATCGGCCCGCTTTGGCTGGAAGGCGCCATGCGCGACATCACCAGCCTCGGCAGCTCGGCCGTGCTGGTGCTGATCACGGCGGCGACGATCGTCTATCTGCTGTTGATCCGCCGGCCGGCCACCGCGCTGCTCGTCTTCGTCGCGGTGGCGGGCGGCCAGGCGCTGTCGACCCTGCTCAAGGTCGAAGTCGACCGGCCGCGGCCCGAGCTCGTTTCGCATCTGGTCAACGAGACCTCGCTGTCCTTTCCGAGCGGTCACGCCATGCTGTCGGCGGTGACATATCTCACGCTCGGCTCGCTGGCCGCGAGCTTCCTGCCGGGCCGGGTGACGAAGATCTATGTGTTGTCGCTTGCCGTGCTGACGACGCTGCTGGTCGGCGTCAGCCGCATCTATCTCGGGGTCCACTGGCCGTCGGATGTGCTGGCCGGCTGGTGCGCCGGCTTCACCTGGGCAATGCTGTGCTGGTTGGCGGCCCGCGCGTTGCAGCGGGGTGCGGACGGCCGCCTGAACGGCGAAAGCGAAATTGCGGATTGACGGCCCCGAGCAGAAATCAAATCAGTCGGTTGATCAGCCCATGTCCGCAGCCTGCCAGCAAAAGAACCACCGACAGCAAGCATGCCGATGTCATGAACGTCCTGAAAAGACTCAACCGCGTCACCCCCTGCCCAGATGGAAGACCCTAGCTCGAAATCCCGAGGAAGTATCCGACAAAATGGACAGGCAAGCGCTTACGTCTCAAACATTCATATTGATGCTTGAAACATCACAATGATGGTATTATACGCTATAGCCGCAGACTCAGACGGGGATTTCGGCCGATGATCACTGCCGCGCAGATGCGCGCCGCAAGGGCGCTGGCCGGCATCGATCAGAAGTCGCTCGCCGAACGCGCCGGCGTTTCGCTTCCGACCATCCAGCGCATGGAGGCGAGCGACGGTGTGGTCAGGGGCGTGGTCGATACGCTGATGAAGGTCATCCAGGCTCTCGATGAAGCCGGGGTGGAGCTGATCGGCGAGAACCAGACCAGCGAGCGCGGCGGCAGGGGCGTGCGCCTCAAGCCTGTCGTGCCGCCGGATTCAAAGGCTGAGCCGGCATAAAGTCGCGACGGCGACCGCCGACAGTCCTGCCGACGATCCCGCCGCCTTCTGGAGCGGAAACCAGTCCATGGATCAGGCGCAGCGGGCAGTGCATCAACCGGGCCAGAGGTCGACAAAGCCGACATTTTCGGAATTGTTCACGCCAAAGCTGGTTACGGTCTGGCGCGAGGGCTACCATCTGCCGCAGTTCAAGGCCGACTTCATGTCCGGCCTGACCGTCGCCATCGTCGCGTTGCCACTGTCGATGGCGATCGCGATTGCCTCGGGCGTGACGCCGGAGCGTGGCCTCTACACCTCGATCATCGGCGGGTTCATCATTTCGGCGCTCGGCGGCAGCCGCTTCCAGATCGGTGGGCCCGCCGGCGCCTTCATCGTGCTGGTGGCAGCAACAGTGGCCCGGGTCGGCGTCGACGGGCTGTTGCTGGCGACCATGATGGCCGGCGTTTTCCTGCTTGCCATCGGCTATCTCCGCCTCGGCACCTACATCAAGTTCATCCCCTATCCGGTGACGGTCGGCTTCACCGCCGGCATCGCCGTCATCATCTTTTCAGGCCAGATCGTCGAACTGTTCGGACTGAAACTTACCGGCAAGGAGCCGGGACCGCTGGTGCCGAAGCTGATGGCGATCGGTGAGGCGGCCGGCACCATCAACCTCGCCGCGACCTTCGTGGCGGTGTTGACCATCGTCACCATCGCCGGCCTGAAGCGCTGGCGGCCGACATGGCCCGCCATGCTCATCGCCATCGGCCTGGCGTCGCTTGTGGTGGCGCTGTTTGCACTGCCGGCGGAGACGATAGGCACCCGCTTCGGCGGCATCCCGCGCAGCCTGCAAATGCCTGCCTTGCCGCCGGTCAGCCTGGGCAGGATGATTGAGGTGCTGCCGGATGCCATTGCCTTTGCCCTGCTCGGCGCGATCGAATCGCTGCTGTCGGCGGTCGTCGCCGACGGCATGACCGGGCGGCGGCACCGTTCCAACTGTGAGCTGGTGGCGCAAGGCTTCGCCAACATCGCCTCGGCCCTGTTTGGCGGCATCTGCGCCACCGGCACCATCGCCCGCACGGCGACCAACGTGCGGGCCGGCGCGCATGGGCCGATTTCTGGCATAATCCACTCCGCCATCCTGCTTGCGCTGATGCTGGTGGCCGCGCCGCTCGCCAGCTACATCCCGCTTGCCGCCCTTGCCGGCGTGCTGGCGGTGGTGTGCTGGAACATGTTCGAGAAGCAGGCTTTCGCCACGCTGCTGCGCGCGTCGCGCGGCGACGCGCTGGTGCTGATGGTGACCTTCCTGCTCGTCGTCTTCCGCGACTTGACCGAAGGCATCGTCGTCGGCTTCGTGCTGGGGTCGATCCTGTTCATCGACCGCATGGCCAAGTCGATCGCGGTCGAGGCGGACTTGCCGCTGGTGCAGGAGGATGTCGCCGACAGCAGCGGCAGCGCCTATGATGCCAGCGAGGCAAGCGACGTCGACACCGTCGTCTACCGGATCTCGGGCGCGTTCTTCTTTGGCGCCGCATCGACTGTCGGCACCGTGCTCGACCGCATCTCCGACCAGCGCAGAAATTTCATCCTCGACTGCTCGGCCGTGCCGTTCCTCGATTCGACCGCGGCCAATGTCATCGAGGGCGCCGCCCACAAGGCCAGGCGCGCCGGTGTCCGCTTCATCATATCGGGCGCCTCGCCGCAGACACGGCGCATGCTGATCAACCACGGCGTCAAGCGGCCGCTGGTGACCTACGCCGCCTCGATCCGGGATGCGCGGGCGCAGCTGAACGGAAAATGAGAGACGCAGTACTGGTCGTGATTTGCCGGCCGGGAGCCCCTTGGTCAGGTGAAACTTGTCCGCTGTCAGTGCCGATCGCCAGGCCCCGTTTTTGACCCGAAGCGGCCACGGGCTCAATCCCCGATTTGGAAGATCTCACTGGACCGCAGCCGGGATCGACCGCAGAGTAGAACGACAGGGGAGGAGGGCTGTCGTGGCCGACGAGGTGGTTATTCGTGAACTCAATGGGCTCGATGAGATGCTCTCGATCTATCCGGTGTACCGGCTGAGCCACTCGCACCTGGACGAAGCAGCGTTTCGGAAACGGCTCTCGGCAATGCTCGCGCAGGGCAACTACCGCTGTATCGCGGCCTATGTCGGCGATCGGATGGTGGGTGTCTCCGGCTTCTGGACGGGCATTCAGCTCTGGTGTGGAAAGTACATCGAAGCCGACCATGTGGTGGTCGACACGACGCTGCGCCGCCTTGGCACGGGCAGCAGGCTGATGGCGTGGATCGAGGCGGAGGGCGAGCGGACTGGATGCGCTGTCTTTCGTATCGCCATGGTGCTTGGCAAGGAACCCACGCACCAGTTTTATGTTCGAAACGGCTTCTTTGATGACGGCCTTCTCATGGTGAAGGCCCTGAGCCGAGGCGCCGCGGAGTTTCCCGAGTATGTATCGCGACCTGCCGAGCCGGGCCTGGGAGGCTAGCGGTTCGCAACCATTGTCTTCGGGTGTCTGCTTCCGGCTTTTGACCATTGCCGACGTCGATCCCTGGCCCGGAAGCGGCCTGCGCGCCTTGCGCCTCAACCGTCGAAGAAATTTGCGGGACGATGTCGATTTCCGTAGACCCCGTTCGTCGTTTCGATGCGAGGCCGATGAGGCAGGCTCAAAACAGGAGACAGACGATGCGTGTGATGGTGTTTGTGAAGGCGACCGAAGACAGCGAAAAGGGCTTTGTCCCCACGCCCGAGACGACGGCGATGATGGAGGCGATGGGCAAGTACAATGACGAGCTGCGCAATGCCGGCATCCTGCTCACCGCCGACGGCCTCAAGCCTTCTTCGGAGGGCAAGCGTATTGCGTTCGATGGTCCCGGCCGCAGGGTCATCGACGGGCCTTTCGCCGAGACCCGCGAGCTGGTCGCCGGTTTCTGGCTTTGGGAAGTCAAGGACATGGATGAGGCGGTCGCCTGGGTGAAGCGCTGCCCAAACCCCATGCCGGGACCGAGCGAGATCGAAATCCGGCCACTATACGAGATGGCCGATTGGCAGGAGTAGCTGGCGCCGGAGGTCATGGAAATCCATGACCGACCCGCGCGAGCTCAGCGGCACCAGCGACTGTCGGCCGTAGCCTGCTTGCCTGCCTTGTGGCTTTGGCCGACAATGCGGCGGCATGACAGCAGGCGAGACGCACCAGGCGATCGAAGCGATTTTTCGCATTGAACGGGCCCGGCTCATCGCGGGTCTGGCCCGCGTCGTGCGCAATGTCGACCTTGCGGAGGAACTGGCGCAGGACGCCCTGGTCATTGCCCTGTCGCAATGGCCCGCAACCGGTGTTCCCGCCAATCCCGGCGCCTGGCTGATGACGGTGGCCAAGTGCCGCGCCATCGACGCGATCCGTCGCGACAAGATGCGCGCGCGCAAGCATGAGGAGATCGCGCGCGAGTTCGACGACACGCCCGGGATGATCGAAGCGGCCATGAACGACGATCTAGGCGACGAGCTGCTTGGCCTCATCTTCACCGCCTGCCACCCCGTGCTTTCGGCCGATGCCCGCGCGGCACTCACGCTGCGTGTCATCGGCGGTCTGACTACCGACGAGATCGCCCGTGCCTTCCTCTCGGCTGAGGCGACAATCGCCCAGCGCATCGTCCGCGCCAAGAGGACGATCGGCAAGGCCGGATTGAGTTTCGAGGTGCCGCGCGGCGCCGAACGCACGGCGCGGCTCTCCTCGGTGCTGGAGGTCATCTACCTCATCTTCAATGAAGGCTATGCCGCCACGGTGGGCGACGATCTTGTCCGGCCGGGCCTGTGCCGGGAAGCGCAACGGCTGGGCCGCATGCTGGCGGGGCTGATGCCCGAGGATGCCGAAGTGTTCGGCCTGCTGGCCCTGATGGAAATCCAGGCGTCGCGCCTGCCGGCACGCATCGGCCCGGACGGCTCCCTGATGCCGCTGACCGAGCAGGATCGCGCACGCTGGGACCAGCTGCTGATCCGCAGGGGCCTTGACGCGCTGGCCCGGGCCGAGGCGATCGGGGGCGATGGCCCCTATGCATTGCAAGCCGCGCTTGCGGCCTGCCATGCGCGTGCACGCACTCCTGCCGATACCGACTGGCCCCGCATCGCGGCGCTCTATGACCGGCTGCGGGCCGTGATGCCCTCGCCGGTGGTCGATCTCAATCGGGCGGTCGCCCACAGCATGGCCTTCGGGCCCGAAGCCGGCTTGCGGCTGGTGGACGAGATCGCCGACGGAGCCGCGCTGCGCAATTATGCGCCATTGCCGGCGGCGAGGGGCGACTTCCTGTTTCGGGCCGGCCGGCTGGCCGAGGCCCGCTCCGAATTCGAGACCGCGGCCAAGCTGACCCGCAACATGCGGGAAGCGGCCTTTCTCCTCGCCCGCGCGGACGCTTGCGCTGGGAACGGCTAGGCCGAGAGAGACGGGTTGGTGTTGGGCGGCAGCGCCTCTTCCGCCTCATGATCGTCCGGAAGAACATCGCCGTTCACTGCCAGCGGCCGTCCGATCCAGATCGGATCGACCAGATGGTCGCGCAGCGGGTTGCTCGTATTCGGGTGGATGAGGATGCTGAGCCCCCTATGGTTCAGCATCAGCCACGGTACGAGTGAAGCGAAAACCTCGTTCGCAAATGAGACCTGGTACATTGCCTGATCATGCGGGCCAACCTTCTGCTCATGCCAATTGCCCAGGCGCACGCGGAAACGTTCTCCGATGCGAAGCCGCAGCCATTCGGCATGTTGTCGCTCGCTTTGCCCGTCGTAGTAGATATGGGCATGATAGCTGGCGATCTCGGCGAGCGGCCTTGGACTGGCGGTGTCTTCGTTCACCTCGATAGCCTCCTTCGATGATTGTCGCTTTCGGCGCAATGTACCCGAAGCTGGGACGCCTTGTCTGCAACCGGTGCGGCACCCGCAACCGGTGCCGGTTCGTTCGAGTTCGGTCCGGTTGCCTGTCGCTCCCAGGATAGCACATCGGGCTTGGGATTTTTCCCCTAGGTGTTGACGGCACGCGGGACTAGCATGGGGCTGACTGGGGGTGTGCGATGACAGACGTCTCGATACGCCGCGCGGACTTCATGATGGTCCTGGCCTATGCTTCGGACCTCGCCACCGGTCATTCTCGCGACTTCGCGCTGAAATCCTGCGTACTTGCAATGCGGATCGCCGAGCTTGCCGGAGTTTCCGATGAGGTTCGGCGCAATGCCTACCACCAGTCGATGCTTCGCTATGTCGGCTGCAATGCCGACACGGACCTGCTGTCGGCCACCTTCGGCGACGAAATCGCACTCCGCCAGGATCTTGTCGGTCTCGACATGGGCAACCGTGCGGAACTGGGCAGGGTCTTCGTGCAGGCCTTCAAACGGTTCTACTACGATCTCGAACCTGACGCGCAGGCCAGGGCGATCGAGGCCGCGATGTCGCAGGCGCTCGCGGTGGCCCGCCCGGTGCTGACAGCGCATTGCGAGGTTGCGCAGCGGATCGGCGAGCGGCTCGGCCTGTCCGACGAGATCCGGCGCAATCTTGGACAGATCTACGAACGCTGGGACGGCAAGGGCCTGCCGCGCGGGCTGAGCGGCGAGGATGTCCTGCCGGCCGTGCGGCTGATCACATTGGCGCAGGATGCGATTGCGCTCAGCGATGCCGTCGGCATCGACGGGATGGCCGAGACCATCGCCAGTCGCGGCGATGGTCCATACGAAGCGGAACTGGCCCGGCTCGTCGCGGCCAACGCGGCGGCGCTGATGGAGGGCATCGGCACGACGGTCGATCGCGAGACGATCCTGTCGCTCGAGCCCGATCCGCCGGTGACGCTGGATAAGGCGGCTTGCGATGAGGCTTTCCTCGCCATCGCCGACATGATCGACATGCGCATGCCGTTCACGCATGGGCATTCGCGGATGGTGGCGGAACTGGCGGAGGGCGCAGGACAAGGGATCGGGCTGCCCGCCGCTGACGTTCGCGCGCTGCGCTGGTCGGGCTGCATCCATGATATCGGCGAACTGGTGGTGCCGGTGGCGACCTGGATGCGCAACGGCCCGCTGTCGGTTCGCGAGCGCGACGCGGCACAGCTGCACGCCTATTACGGCGAACGGGCGCTGGCCTCGTTCGGCCGCGAGGGCGATGCGATGGGCGCCCTTGTGCTTCGCCATCACGAACGTCTGGATGGCTCGGGCTATCACCGCAAGGTCGGCGCTTCCGACCTGTCGCCTGCGGCAAGGATCCTGGCTGCTGCCGAAGCATTCCAGACATCGCGAGAGGAACGTCCGCACCGCAAGGCGCTGCCCAGTGAGGCGGCGGCGGCACAGTTGCGCGCAGCCGTTCGTGAGGGCTGCATCTGCCCCGACGCCGCCGAGGCCGTGTTGTCCTTCGCCGGGCAGCCGTCGCGTCGGGTGCCGCCGCGGGCGCTGGCCGGCATGACGCCTCGCGAGATCGAGGTTCTGCGCCTGATCGCCGCTGGCCTCACCGCGAAGGAGGCGGCACGCAGGCTCGACATCTCGCCCAAGACGGCGGACCACCATATCCAGAGCGTCTATTCAAAGATCGGCGTGACCACGCGCGCCGCCGCCGCGCTGTACGCGGTCGAGCACGGCCTTATCCGACCGGGCGAAACGCAGGCATAGGGAATCCACCCCATGCGCGCCTGCTCCAGTGCGCGCATCGTGGATCCTGTCGACGGATCAATGGTGGCCGCGACTGATAGGAGGGTAAACCGATGCTTCTCGCAACGACCAAGGTGGCGGATGTCGACCGCTTCATCCGTATCTTTTCGACCAAGGGCGCCGACAAGCGCCGGCTGCACGGCTCGAACGGCGCAACCGTGTTCCGCGACCCCAGCGAGGCGGACCGCGTCTGGGCCATCTTCGACTGGGATGCCGAGGGCTGGAAGAATTTCGTGTCGGATCCTGAGGTGCCGGCGATCCTGCAGGAAGCCGGCCATGTCGGCAAGCCGCAGGCCGCACTGCTGCTCGGCCACTACGAGGCCTGAGGTCCCGCACTGCGCGCCGCCTGGCGTCCGGCGGCGCGCCCGACCAACCCCAGATTTGGAGAAAGCAAATGGATCCGAAACCCATCAAGATCGGCCTTATCGCCGAACTCACTGGCCCCTTGTCCTTCATGGGCATCGCCAACGCGAATCTGACGACAATGCTCGTCGACGACATCAACGCCAAGGGCGGCCTTCTCGGCCGGCCCGTGAAGCTCGTCATCGAGGATGGCGAAACCGTCGAAAGCGTTGCCAAGGCAAGGACCGCGAAACTGATCGACGTCGACAAGGTCGATGTGGTCGTCGGCGGCATCTACAGCTCGACCCGCCAGGCCATCAAGAGCGAGGCGGTAACCCGAGGCAGGACGCTCTATATCTACACCGAGCAGTACGAGGGACAGGAAAACGATCCCTTGATCTTCTGCACGGGTCCGGTGCCTGCGCAGCAGGTCGAACCGTTGATCCCATGGCTTATGAAAAGCACCGGGGCGAAGCGGTTCTATTTTCCGTCGGCCGACTACATCTGGCCTCATTTGCTGAACAAGGCGGCAAGCCGGGTGGTGCGCGCCAACGGCGGCGAGATCGTCGGCGAGGAGTATTTCCCGCTCGACACCGTCGATTTCCGGCGAACGGTGCAGCAGATCATGGCGAGCGGCGCCGACGTGGTCTTCAACACCATCGTCCCGCCAGGCCTGACGCCATTCCTTGACGAACTGCACAAGGCCGGTTTCGGCAAGCGGGGCGGCAAGATCGTCTGCACCTACTTCGACGAGAACTTCTTCAACCTTGTGCCGTCGGAGCAGATCGAGGGCCTCTACAGCTGTCTCGACTACTACCAGGAGCTCGAGGATCCGTTTGGCCGGGCGCTCTTGCGTCGCTACAGCGATCGATTCCCCGGCAGCGCGATGCTGACCGCCGGCAGCGGCTGCACCGGCCACTACCGGGCGATCAGGATGTGGGAAGCGGCAGTGAAGGAGGCCGGCACGGTGGAGCGCGACGCGGTCATCCGGGCGCTCGATCACGCCCGCATAAGCGAGGGGCCCGGCGGCCCGGCCGAAATGGTTCCGGGCCAGCACCATGTTCGCATGAACATGTACATCGCGCAGGCGAAGGGCGGTCGATTCCGGGTGGTCAAGAACTTGGGTCCGATCGATCCCAATGAGCGCGTGCTTAGCGACGAATTCCAGCCAAGCAAGGCGGGCTGATTGGGCGGCGGCGGGGGGCGGCTTCCTGTTTCGGGCCGGGCGACCGGCGGCTCCAAGACCGAAAGCCGCCAGTCCGTTCCCGGCCCTGGGCTGCCTGTCTGAAAAGCGCCTGTTTCAGACATTTTGGGATCTACTGCGAAGACGTGGAAGCGGACATTGGTCCGTGCATTCGCTACAACCACCAAACGATTTGCCCTTCATGCCGAGCTCGGCAGGACGAGAACTCATGATGCATGACGATCAGGTGGATATCGACATCGATATCGCCCGCCAGATGATCCGCGATCAGTTTCCTCAGTATCGTCATGAGGACATCACCCCAGTCAGATCGTCGGGAACCGTCAATGCCATCTTCCGCATTGGCTCGAAGAGCACTGCACGGTTCCCACTGCGAGCGATGAATACGACCGAATGCGCCGATATGCTTCGGTCGGAGGCCGCCGCTATGGTCGAGCTTGGAGAACATTGCCTGTTTCCGACGCCTCAACCGATTGGGCTCGGCGAGCCAGGTCCCCACTATCCAATGCCATGGGCATTGCAAACGTGGATCGAAGGCGAGGTAGCCACGCCGCACGGGCTCAGTGGATCGACGACGTTCGCCCTGGACCTTGCGCACCTCGTGGCGTCGTTGCGCCGAGCGGACACGCGGGGCCGACGCTTCGACGGGCAAGGACGTGGTGGACGTCTCGCCGATCATGACGATTGGATGATTGTTTGTTTTGAAAACAGCGAGGGCCTTCTCGATGTGATCAGACTGCGCGATTTGTGGGCTCGCTTCCGCGAGTTGCCATCCGCCAGGCCTGTCGTGATGAGTCATAAGGACCTTATCCCACCAAACCTTCTCGTGCAGGGCGAGCGTCTTGTCGGAGTGCTTGATGGTGGCAGTTTCGGACCAGCCGACCCGTCGCTGGATTTGGTCGTCGCGTGGCATCTTCTAGACCGCGAGCGAAGGGCGACCTTTCGGTGCGGCCTTCAAGTTGAGGACCTTTGGTGGAAGCGTGGTGCTGCTTGGGCATTCCAGCAGGCGATGGGTCTCGTCTGGTACTACCATCGCACCAACCCCGCCATGAGTGAGCTTGGGCGCAGCACGCTCTCTCGTATTCTCGATGATCGCGACATCTGAACCCTGGTAGTCGGGGCGCGCGCCATTCCGGAACTCGCTCTGGCACAACCAGCTCCGGATTGACCGCCTCGGTCGCTTGACGGAAGTTTCACCGGGTGTGTTACGCAGAGTGCAAGCGGAGACAGACAACGTGACCCTGACCAATCGTGACATCGTCGAGCTTACGGCGTGGCGGCGCCAGCTGCACCAGCGCCCGGAAATCTCGAATGAAGAGGAGAGAACGGCGAAAGAGGTCGTCGACTTCCTCGCCGATACGAGACCGGACGAGGTGCTGACCGGCTTGGGCGGGCACGGCGTCGCGGCGGTCTACGAAAGCGGCGAGGCGGGACCAACGCTGTTGTTCCGCTCGGAACTCGATGCGCTGCCGATCCACGAGCTTTCGGGCGCACCACATGCGTCGCTCGTGCCGGGCAAGTCGCACATGTGTGGCCATGACGGACACACCGCGATCCTGGCGGCGCTTGGCCGTCAGCTGGGGCGCGAGAGGCCGGCTCGCGGCCGTGTCGTGCTGATGTTCCAGCCAGCTGAGGAAACCGGCAACGGCGCTGCCGGCGTTGTAGCCGATCCGCGCTTCGGCGCGATTGCGCCGGATTTCGCGTTCTCATTGCATAATCTGCCGGGCGTGCCGCTCGGCGAGGTCCGGCTCAAGACGGGCGTGGTGAACTGTGCCTCGCGCGGCATGCGCATCGTGCTGGAGGGCAAGACCGCGCATTCGTCGATGCCCGAGACCGGCATCTCGCCCATGATGGCAATCAGCCAGTTGATGCCGGCCCTACCCGCGCTCGGGCGCGGAACCTTTGCCGACGACGACTTCAGCATGGTCACCGTCACCCATGCCGAGATGGGCGAAGCCGTGTTCGGCATTGCGCCCGGGCATGCCGAAATCTGGGCGACGCTGCGCACCCGGCGCGACGACCGCATGGCCAGTTTGTGCGCCGCCGCGGAAGCCCTGGTCACGCGAATTGCCGCCGAGCATCGTTTGTCGCCCCGGTGTGACTATCATGAGGTGTTTGTTGCCAGCGTCAACGCGCCGGAGGCGGTTGAGCATCTGTTGCGAGCGCTCGATGAGGAGGGCGTCCCGCACGGAGAGGAAAACCTGCCGATGCGCGCCTCGGAAGATTTCGGCGTGTTCGGCCACAAGGCGGCATCGGCGATGTTCTTCCTTGGCGCGGGCGAACGGCACCCGGCGCTGCACAATCCGGACTATGATTTTCCGGACGACCTGATCCCGATCGGTTCAAAAGTGTTCATGCGGACGTTGCGCAACCTTCTTGGCTAACGCCGGCCACGGTCAACTCGAATGCAGGAAACCCCCTCACAGGAACATCGTTTCGTGGGCGGAACATCCGATGGCATGAGCGCATTTCTGTGTTCGCACCGTCGAGGGCGACTGTGAATCGCCGCCGGGGTGCGTGGGAAACCGGACCGCAAAGGCTTCAAAGCTTCAAAAAAGGGAAAGGAACAAGCAATGGCAATTGCCAAGAACACGATCTGCCTGTGGTACGACAAGGACGCCGAGGCTGCAGCCCGCTTCTACGCCGAGACGTTTCCCGACAGCGCGGTGAGTGCTGTCCACCGTGCGCCCAGCGACTACCCGTCCGGCAAGGCGGGCGATGTGCTGACGGTCGAATTCACGGTCGCCGGCATCCCCTGCCTCGGCCTCAATGGCGGGCCGGCGTTCAAGCACAACGAAGCCTTCTCGTTCCAGATCGCCACCGACGATCAGCAAGAGACCGACCGCTACTGGAATGCCATCGTCGGCAATGGCGGCCAGGAAAGTGCGTGCGGCTGGTGCAAGGACAAATGGGGCGTCTCCTGGCAGATCACGCCGCGTGTGCTGACCGAGGCGATGGATGCCGGTGGCGATGAAGCAAAACGCGCCTTTGATGCGATGATGGATATGAAGAAAATCGACGTCGCCGCGATCGAGGCGGCTAGGCGCGGCTGACGGCAGGCTTCCTCAAACCGTCGCCTCGATCGGCTCGGCAAGCTTCGGGTTTGCGCGCGCCGCGATCAGGCAGCCGGCGACGATCAGGCATGCTCCTGTCAGCGTGGTCCAGGTCGCCGCCTCGTCGAAGAAGAACCAGCCAAGCGCGATCGCCCAGATGAAGGCCGAGTATTCCGTCGGGATCAGATATTGCGCCTCGGCGCGGGCGTAGGACCAGCTCATCAGGAATTGCCCGGCAAGCGACAGCACCGTCACCCCGGCCAGGGGAAGCCAAAGATTGGTCGGCAGCGCCACCGCCAGCCACGGTGCGGCGAGGCCGAGGAGGATGGCGACGCAAAGGTTCTGGAACAACATGATCTCGATTGGCTTGGCCAACTGCGCCTGTTGACGCGCCAGGATCAGATTGTAGCCGTAGAACACCGTCGATACGAGCACCGCTGCCGTGCCCAGCATGGCATCCTGCGAATAGCTTTCCCGCCCGAACTGGCCGGCCATTATGATCGCGACGCCGGCAATGCCGGCCAGCGATGCCCAGATCGCCTGCCGCCGGATTCGTTCGCCCAGCAACAATGCGGCGAGGAAGAGGGCGAACAGGGGCGCGACGAAGCTGAGCCCGATCGCCTCCGCCAACGGCAGCCTGGCCAGACCCCAAAAAAAGCACATCAGGACGATGCCGACGACAGCGGCACGCAGCGCATGCAGCCGCAGCACCGCAAGGGTTGGCTTTGAGCGTGACCCGGCAGACCAGGCCGCACCAGCGACCACAGTCGCAACCATGCTGCGCCACAGTACCGTGTTGTAGACGCCGACAGCGATGACCAGGGTCTTCATCGCCGCGTCCATCCCCGACAGCAGGAAGATCGCGAACGCGCATACCAGCACCGGGGTCATCGGGGCAACGGCGCCGGCCAGTCTGGGGGTCTTCACGGCTACACTCATGTGCAGCCGGATATCTCAGAGGAAACGGCAGGACCAGATGGCAGCCCTGTCGATATGGCGGTCCAATCCCGACCGGCTTTGTGTTCGCCGAGTCAGGGGGTGCCGTCTCTTATTCGTTGAGCGATTTCGGACCGCTCACGAACGGGCTCCCCCTGACGTAAAATCGCAGCAGGCGGTTCGCATCCCGCGAAATACCGATCCTGGTGCTCTGCCCGATTTCGCCGGGCTCGTGGTCGTCACCATGTCCGAGCCACAGCGGGCCCCGCTGGCAAAGATCGAGCCCGTCGAGCGAACGATCGATCCGCAACGCCGTGGCGAGCCTTCCCGGGCCTCGCGCCAGGTCGCGCAAGCGCTCGATGCCGCGATTGAGCCGCATGATGGCGATGCCTTCGAGCGGCTCGAGCGCCCGGATTAGGACGCCGGTTCCGATCCCGGGCACGTCGCTCGAGACATTCAGCATGTATGAGATGCCGTAGGCGAGATACACATAGGCGTGGCCGGGCTCGAGAAACAGCGAACGGTTGCGCGGGGTCATCCCCCGGTAGCCATGCCCGGCGGCATCGCCTACGACATAGGCCTCGGTCTCGACAATGCGGCCGCTGGCGATGCCTTCCGGCCACTCCCGCACCACCACCTTGCCAATGAGATAGCGGGCGAGAGCGGCCGTATCGTTAGGCAGCTCCGGGCGGGCGAGAGGGCGGCGGATGACCATCCTTATGGCGGCCAGGCTTCAGGGAATCCGCTCGACCCATTGCGCACGCGAAGGCCCCGGCTCGAACGGATCGCCGAAATACTGCGTCTCGCGGGCCACCTTGCCATCGAGGAACTCCATGATGCTCACCGTGTAGGACGGCCGCCCGTCATAGGCCAGGACATATTCAGTGACCCAGAGGTCGCCCGCTCCGGTGATCCGCCGCACCGTGAAGCGCTTCCGGTTCGGCTGCGCGGCGCGAGACGATTGAATCTGGCGCCTTCCGCGGATGCGCTCGCCCGATTGCGGATAGTCGAGCACCGCATCCTCCCGGTAAATCTGGTGCTCCACCTCGAAATCGTTCGCATCGGAGACGGCCCAGTGGCGAACCAGAGCCGCGCGGATGTCCCCGTCTTCCATATCGAAACTCCTTCGCCGCCGATGCTGGGCCAGCGTACCATACGCGAGCCTGGAGGCCGGGACGAGCCGGCTAACAATACCACCCTCAGTCGAGTGTCAGCGCGGCCACTTCGCCCTCATTCATCAGCGGCACGAAAATGGTCGACTTGCCGTCAGTGCCGATGTCGGCGCTGCCCGGCTTGAAATGCGCCAGCGCTTCCGGCGCGGCGCCGGCACGGTAGCGGTAGAGCGTGCCGGTCATGTAGGCGGTGGCGTAGATGGTGTCTCCGATGGCGATGACGCCGTCGAGGTCGGCGAATTTCTGCGCGCCGGGCAGGGGCGAAACCGCCTTGCTGGCGAGATCGACCGACAGCAGCCCGCCCGGTTCGGCCGTGCTGAAATCGGGCTTGATGCCCTTGCCCCATGAGGCCACGATCAGCCGGTTGCCGTCGGCGAAGACGCCGTTGGGCGAACCCAGCGCCGCATCCTTGACGAACAGCTCCGGCCGGTCGCCGTCGATGCGGTAGATGGCGTCGGCCAGCATGTCGGTGACGTAGACCTTGCCGGATTGGTCTGATGTCATGTCGTTGAGGAAGACGGCATTCGGCACCGTGATGCTGGAAACCAGTTTGCCGCTGGCGAGATCGACGACGCGGACCTTGGTGATGTCGGCGACATAGAGCTTGCCGCCCGATATCGCCATCCCCTTGGGCGCGTCCATGCCGTCGGTCCAGTGCTGGCTGATCGTCTTGCCGTCGGTGGACAGCACCGAGAGATAGCCGTTGCCGTCGGCATCGCCGGGATTGCCGACGATGTTGGAGACGATGATGCGGTTGTTGGCGGCGTCGAACAGCGCCGATTCCGGCTGTTCGAGGCCTGCCGCGCGCCAGAGCTCACCAGCTTGGGCGGCGGGCGCCGCCACAATGCCGATGACTGCGAAAAGGGGGATGAAGCGGTTCATGAGTGCTCTCCTGTGATGACGGAGGAAGAGCTATGGTTTTCGATACTTTCCGAAAAGGCAGATTACCGCTAGTATCGTAAATCGATACGAAACTGCCGGCAAGAGGTGCATCCGATGAACGGTTTGATCTTCGAGGCGCTGAAGCGGACGCTGAAGGCCAAGGGCGTCACCTATCGCCAGCTTGCCGAACGCATGGGCGTTTCCGAGCCGACGGTGAAGCGCATCTTCCACGAACGCAACTGCAAGCTCGACCGGCTGATGGAGATCTGCACGGCGGCCGGGGTCGAACTGGAAAACGTGCTCGGCTCGATGAACCGCGGGCCGGGGCCGGTCAACCACATCGCCCCGGACATCGAGCGCAAGCTCGCCGGCCGGCCGGCGCTGCTGTTCATCTTCGTCATGCTGTCGGAGAAGTTCACCCCCGAAGGCATCATGCGCTCGCAAGGCCTGAGCGAAGCCTCGATGTTCCTCTATCTGCGCGATCTGGAGGAGCTCGGCCTGATCGCGCTCGGCCGGGGTCTCACGGCAAGGTTGCTGGTCGAGACACCGATCCAGTGGAATTTCGAAGGGCCGCTGAGGCCGCTGTTCGAGATGACCAACAAGAATTTCATCGGCTGGGCCATCACCCATATCGAGCGGGAAGCGACCTTCGTCAGTTTCAGCAGGCGGATGCGGCCGGAAACGGCTGAGATGGTGCGGCGTGAGGCGGAGGATCTGGCCAACCGCGCCAAATTGCTTGCCCATCACGACCAGCACACCACGCCCGAGGAGGGGCTGGTCGGCTTCAAATGGACGTTCGCGTTTGGCGCTACGCCGTTTCAGGCGATCATGCCGATCGGTCCGCACCCGCGCGATGCCGGTGCAAGGCCGGACAGCCGAAGCGCCGTTGCCGCCAAAGGACGACGGCCACTGCCGGCATAAACAGAGAGATAGAGCCGTTTCTGTGAAACGCTTAAGGCGAGCCGCTATTCGGCAGCCTTCGTCTCGGGCTCTGCAGCCTTGTCGTCCCAGGTCACCGCCCGGTAGTCGAAACCATATTCCAGCGTCGGCTTGACGATGCGGAAATACGGCGACAGGTCGAAGTCGCGCGGCGTGTACAGCGAGTGGTGACGGATGTGCAGGATTTCCCGGCGTGAATAATTGGACTGCGCCGAAGCGCGGCCGGGCGCGCGGGTGATTTCGGGCAGGATCGGATAGCGGATCTGGCCGTAGGCCTCGGCGATCAGCGAGGAACAGATGGCCCGTGTCGGGTCGCCGGAGCCGAATGCCAGCATGCGGCGGCGCCAGCGCACCGGCACCGGCGGCGCCGGCAGGAAATAACGCAGCATGTCGAGGATGTTCTTGAGATCGTATTTCAGGCCGAGCTTGCCGATCATGAAGGCGACGACCCTGTCGCGGTCCTCCGGCGCCAGGCCGCTCGCCCGGCAGATGCGGGTGTTGTAGGTGCGATAGCGCGACAGCGGCACGGCGACGCAGCCTTCGCCCATCGAGACCTCGATCAGCCGCGGCCTTTCCGTTCCGTCTTGCGGCTCGGGCAACGCATCGCCGACATAAAGGGCCGCATGCGACCAGGTCGACTGGGTCAGGTACTTGATCACCGCCGAGATCTTCTGGTTGCCCTCGATCAACAGGATGTCGCCGGGCTCCAGTGCACGGCGCAGCGTCTCGGCATCGGACGGGGTATAAGGTTCGTAGCCGGAAGACTCTTCCTGCAGCGCGCCGGCGAGCCGGCGGCCAAGTCGATCCAGAAGCGTGTCTCTGAGCTCGGTCATGCCAAATGCCGATTAGCACGGGCAGGCGCTCGGTTCCAGCGGGAGGGTGGTTGAGCCGACGTCAGCTCCCCTCCACAAGCGGAGAAGGGAGAGGACAGCTCCGTCAGCCGGCGGTTGCGATCAGATCGTCCTGGGCTGCCTCGGCCAGATCGCCGCGCGCCTTGCGGGCCAGTTTGCGTGTCGAGCGTTTGGGACTGTCGCCGAACAGCTCGGCGGCCTCGGTCAGGCAGGACTTCTTCAGCTGCTTTTCCGACCGCTTCAGAAGCTTGCCCAGGAGCCTGGTGTCTTCGGCCGGTCCGAGCGGACGGTCATCGGCCTCGAGCAGGTCGCGCATGACGAACAGATCATGCAGGTCGCCCAGCCGCTCACCCAGTGCGTCGACCGCCTTGCGCCTGGCCTTGATCGGCGTCGGCCACAGCCTGCCGAGCAGCGACAGATGCATGCCGTGCGTCTTGGCCGCCTTGCGCAGATCGTGGAAATCATTGGCCGCGCCGCGCGATCCGGCCTTGTCGAGCGCTTTCCTGGCCCGGCGCAAGGTGGTGCGGGCGCCTTCGGCAAGCACGTCGGCCGCTTGTTCCGGCTGATCGGGCAGAGTGAGGGTTTCGATCCGCTGCAGGCCTTCCTCGCAAGCGGCGGTCGCAGCAGCGATCGCGGCATCGAGCCCCGCGCCCTCATGCAATTCATGCTGGCGTGCGATCAGCCTGTCGCGCACCGCAGCCAGCCCGTCGTCGGCGCTTTCCTTGGGAAAGCTTGCCGCCAGCCGGTCGATGGTCTCGATCAGCGCCGTCGCCTCGCGCGGCCCGGCAAGCAGGCCAGCCACGTTGCGGTAGCATTGGTTCTCGGTCTCGCAGAATGTTTCGCCACCGGAACGAACAAGTCTCAGCAAGGCGCGCGCGCTCTTCAGCCGCTTGCGGCATTTGTGCAGTCCCTGTTCCGGCCGGCTGCGCGCGGCGTCAAGATGGGCCAGTGCCTTGCCGATTTCTTCGGCAAGGATACGCCTGACCTCGCCGGTCAGCGGCAGGCGTGGATCGATGCGAAAACTCATGCGGCGATCTCCGGAATCCCCCCGAGGGCGAGCGACGCGTTGTAAAATTCAGACTCGCCAGTGACCTCGCGGCCGAGCCAGTCAGGCAGCATTTCGGCAGGCACGTCCTCCGGCGTCTCAAGTTCGGCGACGACAAGTCCCGCAAGCGGGCCGCCAAAGACATCGACCTCATAGAGATAGCCGCGATGCCTAACATGGTGGCGTGTCTTCTCTATGACACGCCCAAGCGCGAAGGCCTGCATCTCCTTGGCCTCCGCCAGCGGGATCGGATACTCGAATTCGTCGCGCACGCGCGCCCTGCTGCCGAATTTGAGCGTCAGCTTGGCGGAAGCGTCGTCGCTGATGCGGATGCGCAGGGTTCGGCCGGGGGTCGCGGCAAGGTAGAACTGGCGAATGCGGATATCCGCCTCGACCAGATCCCGCCATGCTGTGCCGGAGACCAGGAATTTACGTTCGACTTCCTTGCCCATGGCCGCGCACTAAAGCGTTAACGGCCGGCCGTGGCAAGATGGTCGCGTACACAAGTTTGAGTCATCGATTGACTTTAATCAATCGATTGATTAAAGTGCGCTCATGATCAAGTTGCCCGACACCGGAAGTCCCCGTCGCGAGACGTCACCCGCCGAGATGACGCGTTCGGCCCTCGTCCAGGCGGCGCTGAAACTGTTCGGACGGCAGGGTTTCGACGGCACCTCGACGCGCCAGATCGCCGCCGAGGCAGAGGCCAATATAGGCTCGATCGCCTATCATTTCGGCGGCAAGGAGGGCCTTCGCGCCGCCGCCGCCGACTTTATCGTCGAGACCATCCAGGCGGTTGCCGGCCAGGCGCTCGGCAATGTGCAGGCAGCCACACCGGGACCGGCCAGTCCGGAGGTGGCGCAAGCGCTGCTCTTCGCGGCGCTGGAGCGGATGGTCGGCTTTGTCGTTGCCAGCCCACAGGCCGGCGAGATCGTGCAGTTCGTGCTGCGCGAGCTTTCGCATCCGACGGCAGCGCTCGACCGCATCTATGACGGCGTGTTCGAGCCGACGCACCGCCGGCTGTGCCAGCTCTGGGAGCAGGCGACGGGAGAGCCGGCCGAAAGCGAGGCCACGAGGCTCACCGTGTTCACGCTGATCGGCCAAGTCATCTATTTCCGTATCGGCCGCGAGGCGGTGATGCGCCGCATGGGGTGGAACGACATTGGCGCCGCCGAGGCGGCCAAGGTGGTGGCGGTCATATCGGGCAATCTCAGGGCCATATTGGCCGCCCGCAAGGTGCAGGGATGAAGGGGCAAAGACCATGAGCTTTCTCTGTTCGCTGCCGCTCGCCGCGCAGCTTTTCAGCGCCTGTGCGCCGGCAGCGCCGCTGGCCGTCGGCTATGTCGAGGGCGACTATGTGCTGCTGGCGCCGATCGAGGTGGCGCAGGTCGAGACCGTCACCGTCAAGCGCGGCGATCGTGTCACACCCGGCACGACCGTGGTGACGCTGGAAAGCGCCGACGCCAAGATCGCGGTCGCGCAGGCCGAGGCCGGCCTGGCCCAGGCCCAGGCGCAATTGGCCGACCTGCAGATCGGCAAGCGCCCGGAAGAGATCGCGGTGCTCAAGGCCGAGGTCGACATGGCCAGCGCGCAGGCCGCCGACGCCAAGCGCAAATACGACCGGGCCGCCGATCTGTTCAAGCGCGGCGCCGGCACGCAGGCCGATTTCGACACCGCCTCGGCGACGCTGGAGACAGCCAACGCCCAGGTCGGCCAGGCCAATGCCAATCTCGCCGTCGGCGGCCTGCCGGCGCGCCCGGAGACGATCAAGGCCGCCGACAACCAGGTCAAGCAGGCGCAGGCAACCCTGGAGCAGGCGCGGTGGCGGCTGTCGAAGCGGGTGCTGGCGTCGCCGTCGCCGGGTCGCGTCAACGATGTCATCCGCAATCCGGGCGACACCGCCGGACCGACCTCACCGGTCATTTCGATCCTGCCCGACGGCGCCGTAAAACTCAGCGTCTACATCCCGGAAGCCGCCTTTTCCTCGGTCAAGGTCGGCACCTTGCTCGGCGTCCATTGCGACGGCTGCGGCCCGGACGTGAAGGCGCGGGTCAGCTACGTCTCGCCGGATCCCGAATTCACCCCGCCGGTGATCTATTCCTTGGAGAACCGGCAGAAGCTGGTCTATCTGGTCGAGGCTCGGCCGGAGGGCAACGCCGGCCCGCTGCAGCCGGGCCAGATCGTCGATGTCGATCTCGCGGATGGCGGACAATGAACGCCATCGACGTCCATGGCCTGGTCAAGCGGTTTGGCGACAAGACCGTCGTCGACCATGTGACGATGACGGTCGCCGAAGGCGAGATCGTCGGCTTTCTCGGTCCAAACGGTTCGGGCAAGACCACCACCATCCGCATCATGTGCGGCCTGCTGACGCCCGACGAGGGCGAAGGCACGGTGCTCGGCTTCGACATCCGCACCGACAGCCTGCGCATCAAGCGCGAAGTCGGCTACATGACGCAGAAATTCTCGTTCTACGAGGATCTGACGATCGGCGAGAATCTCGAATTCGTGGCGCGGCTTTACCGGTTGAAGCCGGTCGCGGAGCATGTCGCGAGAACGCTCGAAGACCTCGGCCTGACGTCGCGCCGCAACCAGCTGGCCGGCACCTTGTCGGGCGGCTGGAAGCAGCGCCTGGCGCTGGCCGCCTGCATCATGCACAAGCCGAAGCTGCTGCTGCTCGACGAGCCGACGGCCGGTGTCGATCCGAAGGCGCGGCGCGAGTTCTGGGACGAGATCCATCGCCTCGCCAGCGGCGGGCTGACCGTGCTGGTCTCCACCCACTATATGGACGAGGCCGAGCGCTGCCACCGCATCAGCTACATCTCCTACGGCAAGATGCTGGCCACCGGCACCGTTGCCGAGGTGGTGAAGAATGCCGGACTGACCACTTTCGTCCTGCAGGGCCCGCAGCTCGACCAGGTGGCTGAGGCGCTTCAAGGCCGCCCCGGTGTCGACCAGGTGGCGCCGTTCGGCGCGACGCTGCATGTCGTCGGCTCCGACAAGAAGAAGCTGGAAGCCGCGCTCGCCGATGTCGAGAAAGAGCACAAGGGCGTGAAGGTGGCGCCGGGCGAATCCAGCCTCGAGGACGTCTTCATCCAGTTCATGTCCGGTTCGAAGGACAACATGGCATGAACAGCGTCTTTTCCTTCGCCCGGCTTGGTGCGCTGCTGATCAAGGAGTTCATCCAGATGCGGCGCGACCGCATCACCTTCGCCATGATGCTCGGCGTGCCGCTGATGCAGCTGGTGCTGTTCGGCTACGCCATCAACAACGATCCCAAAAGCCTGCCGGCGGCACTCGTGGCGACGAGCAGCGACCCCTATACGCGCGCCATGGTCTCGGCCCTGCAGACGACCGGCTACTATCGTTTCGACCATGTCTCGCAGAGTGCGGCCGATGCGGAATTCCTGATGTCGCGCGGCGATGTCGCCTTCGTCGTCACCATCCCGGCCGATTTCGCCCGCCGGGTGGAGCGTGGCGACAGCCCGCAGATCCTGATCGAGGCCGACGCCACCGATCCGGCCGTCGCCAGCGGCGCCATCTCGACGCTCGGCACCGTCGCCAGCCAGGCCCTGCTCAGGGCGCGCGGCATGCAGGAGGCCGCCGCCGAGGCGGCCCTTGGCCAACTCGAAGTGGTGGTGCACCGGCGCTACAACCCGGAAGGCATCTCGCAATACAACATCGTGCCCGGCCTGCTCGGCGTCATCCTGCAGATGACGATGGTGATGATGACCTCGATCGCGCTGACGCGTGAGACCGAGCGCGGCACCATGGAGAACCTGCTGGCGATGCCCTCCAGCCCGCTCGAGATCATGATGGGCAAGGTGCTGCCCTATCTGGCGGTCGGCGGCGTGCAGGTCGTGGTGGTGCTGGCGGCGGCCAAACTCTTGTTCGCCATCCCCTTCACCGGGTCGATGTCGCTGCTCTTGACCGCGGTGCTGATCTTCGTGCTGGCGCTGGTGCTGCTCGGCTACACGATCTCGACCATCGCCCGCACACAGATGCAGGCGCTGCAGCTCACCTTCTTCTTCTTCCTGCCGTCGATCATGCTGTCCGGCTTCATGTTCCCCTATCGCGGCATGCCCGGCTGGGCGCAGGCGTTCGGTGAGATCCTGCCGCTGACGCACTTCCTGCGCATCATCCGCGCGGTGATGCTGAAGGGCGCTGAACTGCCGGCGGTGGCGACGGAGATCGGCTGGCTGGTGGTGTTCGTGGCGTTGTTTGCCGGCGTCGCGCTGGTTCGGTTCAGGCGGACGCTGGATTAGGGTCAGGCTTGCTTCTGCGACGGTGGCGATTGGCGAAAGCGGAGATAACGACCAATCTCCCCCTTGCGGGGGAGATGCCCGGCAGGGCAGGGGGAAGGATCGCTGCGGCTGTCACCCTGCTTGGCTAAGTTCTTCGCCTATGCCGCAGCCATGATCTCCGCATAAGTGTCGAAATCGACGTTGCCGCCGGACAGCACCACGGCAACGCATTTGCCTGATAGCTCGATCTCGCCCGATGACAGTGCCGCCAGCGCGACGCAGCCGCCGGGTTCAACCACCAGCTTGAGATAGGCCATGGCATCGCGCATCGCCTGCGCCGTCGCGTTGTCGGAGACGGCGATGGCCCCGGCAAGGTTCCCGCGGTTGATCTCGAAGGTGATCACGCCGGGTTCGGCAACGAGGATCGCATCGCAGATCGAGCTATGGCCGGGCTCGTTCGCGACCCTTTCGCCCTTGATGAGCGAACGGCGGGTGTCGTCGAAATGCTCAGGCTCCACCGCCCAGACCGCGGTGTCCGGCGAGGCGTCCTTGACGGCAACCGAGATGCCGCTCGACAGGCCGCCGCCGCCGCAAGGGATGACGACCGCGTCGAGGCTGACACCAAGCGCTTTCGCCTGGCGCATCAATTCGAGGCCGATCGTGCCCTGGCCGGCGATGATGGCCGGGTCGTCGAAGGGCGGCACCAGCACCATGCCCCTCTCGACGTAAGGGCGCACCACGGTCATGCGGTCATCGCGAAAGCGGTCGAACGGCACCACCTCGGCCCCCATCTTGCGGACATTGCCGACCTTCATCGCCGGCGCGTCGGCCGGCATGGCGATGACCGCCTTGACGCCGAACATCGCCGCTGACGCCGCGACGCCTTGCGCATGGTTGCCCGACGAGAAGGCGACCACGCCACGGCTGCGCTCCTTTTCGCTGAGTGAGGAGAGCTTGTTGTAGGCGCCGCGGAACTTGAACGAGCCGGTGCGCTGCAGCGTCTCCGGCTTGAACAGGATACGGGCGCCGAAGCGCCTGTTCAGCTCCTGCGATTCGATCAACGGCGTTTCGACGATCAGGCCGGAAAGCCGGGCTGCCGCGCGGTGGATGTCTTCTATGCCGGGAGGGGTGGTCATTGCGGATCCTGCAAAAAGATGGTCCGGCCATGGTGCACGGAAACGGCCGCGCGACACCAACGAAAAAATGTGACGGTTACAAGGTTGGGGAGTCTTGCCGGTGTTTGTGCCTTGCTGCCACTTATCCCAGCAACGCCCGCTGCCGCCTGGTGCCACCCAGCTTGCGCCAGCTGTTAAACCGATGCGTGGCGGCGGCGAAGGAGATTTTCATCTGCTGGGCGACCGAATAGCGCGACTTGCCTTCGTCGAACATGCGGTAGCAGCACTCGACGCCCTCTTCTGTCAACTTGCCGTCCGGTGCCTTGTTGTGCGGATTGGCCGGATCGAATTTCTCGACCTGCTGCTCGACCAGGCTTTTCAGGCGCTGCAGATCGGCCTCGATGCTGGCGATGAGGTCGAGAACGGGCTTGGGGTCATAGTGTTGCGGGGGCTGGTTTGCCGTCATCTGCGGAATCCTTTTGCTTGGCTTAGCCAAATATAGGTGAACATTCGCTGATAATGAAGGGGTGCGGCTCGCGCGCGGGCTTCAACAATTGTTGACCGCGACCCAGGCGCGCATTGACCTAGGGCACATCAAACCATAGTTTAGAACCATTCTAAACTAGGGTGAATTCCTCATGCTTTCCCGTGTTTTCGGTTTCGGCCGCCGTCCCTTCGAATCGCTCTCCGAACAGGAGATCCTGGCACTGGCCATTTCGTCCGAAGAAGATGACGGGCGCATCTACCGGGCCTACGCCGACGGACTGGCGGAAGGCTTTCCGCAATCGGCAAAGGTGTTCGAGGAGATGGCCGAGGAAGAGGATGGCCATCGCGACTCGCTGATCGAGCTTTTCCGCAAGCGTTTCGGCGATCGCATTCCGCTGATCCGGCGCGAACATGTGAAGGGCTACTTCGAGCGCAAGCCTGACTGGCTGGTGAGGCCGCTCGGCATCGAGCATGTGCGCAGCCAGGCCGAGGCGATGGAGCGGCGCGCCTATCTGTTCTACGTCGAGGCGGCCAAGCGCACCACCGATGCCTCGACCCGGAAACTGCTCGACGATCTGGCGGTGGCCGAGCAGGGCCACGAAACGCTGGCGCAGCGTCTGGAACAAAAGCACGTGCCGGGCGAAGTGAAGGACGAAGAGGCCGTTGCCGAGCAGCGCCAGTTCATCCTCACCTATGTGCAGCCGGGGCTGGCCGGGTTGATGGACGGATCGGTGTCGACGCTGGCGCCGATCTTTGCCGCTGCTTTCGCCACGCATGACACCTGGCAGACGCTCCTGGTCGGACTCGCTGCCTCTATCGGCGCCGGCATTTCGATGGGCTTCACCGAGGTTGCGTCCGACGACGGCAAGCTGTCGGGCCGCGGCTCGCCGATCAAGCGCGGCCTGACCGTCGGCATCATGACGACGCTCGGCGGGCTCGGTCACGCGCTGCCCTATCTCATCCCGCAGTTTTGGACGGCGACGGCGGTCGCCGCGGTGGTGGTGTTCTTCGAATTGTGGGCGATTGCCTTCGTCCAGAATCGCTACATGCAGACGCCCTTCCTGCGTGCCGCCTTCCAGGTGGTGCTGGGCGGCGCGCTGGTGTTCGCTGCCGGCGTGCTGATCGGGAATGCTTAATTTGACGACAGGGTCGGCGCCGCCCCTCACCCTTAGCGTTGGAGCGCTTCCCTTCTCCCCGTCCCTTACGGGGAGAAGGTGCCGGCAGGCGGATGAAGGGCAACGCCGACACCTACCCGCTAACCTTCATCCATTCACTGCGCGGCTATCCGCCGGCGCCTCTGCCCTCTCCGTCAGCCCGTAGTCACGCACGACATGGGCGATGCGCAGACGGTAGCCGGCAAAGATACCGCCACGGCCGGCCTTCTGCGCCTGCCGGTGCTCCTCGGTGTTGCGCCAGGCCTTGACCGCCTCCTCGTCGCGCCAGAACGACAAGGACAGGATGCGGTTCGGGTCGGAGAGACTCTGGAAGCGCTCGATCGAGACAAACCCGTCGATGCCGTCGAGCAGAGGGCGCAGGTCGGCAGCGATGCCGAGATAGGCATCGCGTCTGCCTGCCGCCGGTTCGACCTCGAAGATGACGGCGATCATATCTTCACCAAGGGAGCGTGCGGGCCGGAAGCCAGTTTCAGGAACATGCGATCCTCCCTATGGATGAACTTTTCGCGGCGGGCGAACTCGTAGTTTGCCTTGCCGGCGGGGTCGGCGGCAAGCCGGGCGCGATAGGCCTCGTAGGCCGCCAGGCTGTCGATGCTGTAGGCGGCATAGGCCGTCGTGGCCGAGCCCTCATGCGGCGCGAAATAGCCGATCAGGTCGGCGCCGCAACGCGGAATGACTTGGCCCCAGTTGCGGGCATATTCCTCGAAGGCCGCCTTGCCGAACGGGTCGATCTCATAGCGGATGAAGCAGGTGATGGTCATGGCGGTCTCCTTGGCGGGTTGATGTCTTCTTGCGGCGACATTTCGAGCGGGGTCGAAGCATCCCCAGGGTCGATGTGCTAGGCAATTCCCTTGCGGGTCATGCCTGCCAGAAGGATTTCGCGCATTCACGGCGCACGTCTTCCGGCGTCAGGCCGAGGTCGCGCAGCAAATGATCGTCGATCTCGGCGAGGTCGAGGCGCTGGACATGGCGGTCATGCCACCGGGCCAGCAGCCGCAAACGGAACCAGGTGACGAACGGGAACGATCGGCGGCTGGGTAGCGGTGCGGAGGTGGAAGCGGTTGTCATCGTCGTCTCCTTGATCTGGTCGGAGAATAGTGGTTATCTGACAAGAATGCTTCGATGAGGAACGAACTATGCGTGAAGGACCCGACATCGCCCGTATCGCCAGCCTGGTCGGCGATCCGGCGCGGGCAAACATGCTCAACGCGCTGATGGGCGGCACGGCCTTGACGGCGAGCGAACTGGCGCTCGAGGCCGGCGTGTCGTTGCCGACGGCCAGCTCGCATCTGTCCAAGCTGATGGAGGGCGGGCTGCTGACGCTGGCGAGCCAGGGAAGGCATCGTTATTACGGCCTCGCTGGACCGCAGGTGGCGGGCATGATCGAGGCCATCACCGGTGTCGCGGAAGCCGTTGGCCCAAAGCGCGTCCGGCCGGGCCCGCGTGACGGCGCCATGCGCGTGGCTCGCGTCTGTTACGATCACCTCGCCGGCGAGCAGGCGGTGGCGATGCTCGATCGTTTTGTCGAGAAGGAAATCCTGCTGCGCGACGACAAGGAGATCAGGCTCGGGCCGTCGGCGGCACCGCATTTCGCAGCCATCGGCATCGATGTCGATGCCAAGCCGCGCCGGCCGGTCTGCCGCGCCTGCCTCGACTGGAGCGTACGCCGTTCGCACCTCGCCGGCACGCTTGGCGCTGCCATCCTCGACAAGATCCTCGCCGAAAAATGGGCGCGCCGCGAGAAGGACAGCCGTGCGGTCATCTTCTCACCGCCGGGCAAGCAGGCTTTCGAGAGGATGTTTTTGGGCTGAGACGTTGGCGGGACAGCCCGCGCATGTGCGGAAGAAACTAGCCCCGCCTCAGCACCTTCCCCTGCCCGAAGAAATCCGCCCACGGATCGGCTTCGGCCAGCTGCTTCAGCGTCGTCTTGTCGCCGATCGGGAAAGCGTTCGGCGCCAGCCCGGCCTCGATCTCGGCCCAGGTCACCGGCATCGACACGGTGGCGCCCTTCTTGGCGCGTGATGAATAGGGCGCGACCGTGGTCGAGCCCCGGCCATTGCGCAGATAGTCGACGAAGATCTTTCCCGTGCGCGCTTTTTTCGACAGCGTCGCCGTGTAGCGGTCGGGCGAGGCCTGTTCCAGCGCCTTGGCAAAATCATAGGCAAAGGTCTTCACCGCTTCCCAATCGGCCGATGGTTTCAGCGGCATCACGACGTGGTAGCCCTTGCCGCCCGACGTCTTGACGAAATTCGGCAGCGACAGCTCGTCGAGCTTGCCTCTGATATCGAGTGCGGCCTCGCGCACCGCCTTGACCTCGACGCCTTCATCGGGATCGAGATCGAAGATGATCTGGTCCGGCTGCTCAAGCGCATCGACGGTGCAGCCCCAGATGTGGATCTCGACCACGCCGTATTGGACCAGTGCCGCAACACCGTCGAAATCGCGGATGAACAGGATCTCCTCGCCGTCGGTCGGGTCTTTCATCCGGGCGATCTTGTCGCTCATGCCGGCCGAGGCATGCTTTTGGAAGAAGCGCGGGCCCCCGACCCCGTCCGGCGCCCTGACCAGGCTGAGCGGCCGGTTGACGATGAACTGTTCCATGCGCGGCCACACCTGCGCGTAATGGTCGAGCAAGCCTTGCTTGGAAATCTTTTCCTCGGGCCACAGCAGCTTGTCGGGGTGGGAAAGCTTTACGCTGGTCGTCATCGCTCCGGCAGGTTTGCCAGCGCTGCCTGGCACCGGCTTCGCCTTGGCTGGGCTCTTACCTGCCTTGCCTGTCGAAGCCTCCCCTGTCGAAGACTTCCCTGCCGCAGACTGGGGCTTTTCCTGCACGACTTCCTCCGCCGGCTTGTCCTCGCGCAATCCTTGGAACGATGCATGGCGTATCATACGGTCGGATGTCCAGCTCCGGAACTCCACTTCGCCGACCAGTTCGGGCTTCACCCAGACCAGACCCTTGCCTTTCGGCACGGCCTTGTCGAAGGGCGAATGCTCCGCCTTCAGTGCATCGAGTTTTGTCTTCAATTCGGTGGCCATCTTGGCCGAGAAGCCGGTGCCGACACGGCCGGCATAGTGCAGTTCGCCATTCTCGTGATAGCCGACCAGCAGCGAGCGCAGCCCGCGCCCGGTCTTGTCCGACGGCAAATAGCCGCCAATGACGAACTCCTGCCGCGCCGTGCACTTCGACTTCACCCAGGACGGACCACGCCCGCTGCGATAGGGCGCATCGGCGCGCTTGGAGACGACGCCTTCAAGCCCCATGCGGCAGGCATGCTCCAGCATGATTTTGCCGGGCTCGGCGAAATGGTCGCTGAAACGGACGGCCGAGTTCTCCGGCTGCTTGCCAAGCAGGTCCTGCAGGGCCTGCTTGCGCTCGACCAGCGGCTCGCCGCGCAAATCCTTGCCATCGAGCCGCATCAGGTCGAATACATAGTAGATAAAGCGATCTGTCCGTTTCGCGGAGAGGTCGGCCTGCAGCAGCGCGAAGGACGACACGCCGCTGTCGGCCAGCACGACAATCTCGCCATCGATGATGGCGTCCCTGCATTTCAGTCCGGCGAGTTCCGCGGCAATTTCGTCGCCGAACTTTTCCGTCCAGTCGAGGCCGGTGCGGGTGAGCAGCCGCACCTCCGTGCCGGCAATCTGCGCCTGCATGCGATAGCCGTCGAACTTGACCTCGTGCAGCCAGTCCTTGCCCGGCGGTGCGTCCCGCTCCAGCGTCGCAAGCTGCGGTTCGACGAAGTCCAGGCGCCTGCCGGTCTTTGCCTTGCCTGCGGCCCGCTTGTTGGAATGCCAGACATCAGGCTTCTCGCCCTTGGCCGCCTTGCCTTCGCCGACTTCCTCGATCGTCAGGCCCGACTTCACCGATTCCGGCGCCTCTTTCAGAATGTCCTCGCCAGGGCGCGCCGCGGCATCGTCCGATTTGATCAGCAGCCAGTTCTCGCGCTTTTCGCCCGCGCGCGGCTTCAGCCGCACCAGATGCCAGAGACCATGCAGCTTGTGGCCTTTCAGTTCGAAACTGATATGGCCCTTCTTCATCGCCTTGGCCGCGTCGATTTCGGGAACCCAGGTACCCTCGTCCCAGACGATCACCGACCCGCCGCCATATTCGCCCTTGGGAATGGTGCCCTCGAACGGTGCATAGTCGATCGGATGGTCCTCGACATGCACGGCCAGCCGTTTCTCATGCGGGTCGAGGCTTGGGCCGCGCGTCACGGCCCAGCTCCACAGCACGCCGTTATGCTCCAGGCGAAGGTCGTAATGCAGCCTGGTCGCAGCATGCTTGTGGATGACGAAGATGCCGCTCGCCTTGGCGTTCGTGCCGCGCGCGACCTTGCCGGCCGGTTCGGATGTCTTCTTGAAATCACGCTTGGAATGATACTGTTCGAGGCTGACCATTGGTCTCTGATCCTCAGGCCGATTTGCGCTTGGACGCGCCGGCTTTCGGCTTGCTGCGTTTGGCCGCCGGTTTTGCTTTTGCCGGCGCGGAAGCCTCCGATGCGCCGGCATCCGACGACAGGCTCTTCTTCAGCGCGTCGAACAGATTGACGACGTTGGAGGGCTTCGGCTCTGCCTTGGCCTTTGGCGCCTTCCTGCCGGCCTTCCTGGCGCGGATCAGCTCCAGCAGCGCGTTCTCGTATTTGTCCTCGAACTGCGAGGGATCGAACTTCGCCTTCTTCTTGTCAATGATCCGTTCGGCCAGATCGGTCATCTCCGGGTCGGTCTTCACATCCTTGATGTCGCCGAAGACGGAGTCCGGTTCGCGCACCGTGTCGTCGTAGCGCAGCGTCGTCAGCACCATGCCCATGCCGCGGGGTTCGATCACCACCGGACGTTCGCGGTTGTAGAGCACGATGCGGGCCAGCCCGGCCATCTTCTTGTCCGCCATCGCATCGCGGATGACGGCAAAAGCCTCTTCCGACACCTTGTCGGCCGGCGTCACATAGTAGGGGGTGTCGAGATAGATCTGCTGGATCGAGGATTTGTCGACGAAACCGTCGAGCGCCATCGTGTGCGAGGACTCGATCTGCACCGCCTCGATCTCGTCTTCCTCGATGCGGACGAAGTCGCCGTCGTCGACTTCATAACCCTTGATCTCGTCCCCCTCCCGCAACGGCTTGCCGCTTTCCGCATCGACATAGATGCGTTTTACCGTGTTGCCGGTCTTGCGGTTCAGCACCCGGAACGAGACCTTCTCGGCGTGAGTGACGACGTTGGTCAATTCGACGGCACAGGTGACCAGCGATAGCTTCAGATAGCCCTTCCAGGCTGGACGCGGCGCCATGACAATTCCCTTCGCAACAGGTCTCGAAATCCAGAACGACTGGAGCCTGTTCCAGTTCCGTCACCGATCGCTATCGCATGCCCGGCCGGGATTTCCGGCGCTGCGTCGGCCAGCAAGGAAATTTCGCTAGCGCGGCAAGATTTGAAACAGAACCGCGCGCAGGCGACATTCAAACGAAACATATGTGATGCAAAAGTCACATTGGCAGAAATGTCGACGGACCACACGGAAAGACCCCGAATCAGCCGCATTCCGGCCACGAACCAAGGCCTTTTCGACCAGATATTAACATCGTGTTCACCGACTATTCACGCCTCGACGCTATGATGCCCGCAATTCGGAAGGGACATCCGAAAATCGGGACAGGGACAGGTAAAATGAACTTCCTCACGCACCTCATCGGCTATGCCGCCGCCATTCGCGAATTCGTTGCGCCGACCTATCGGCCGGAGCGCTACTACATGCGCGGCCCTGGCCCGGCCAGCGCCCGTCGCGGCAATTCGTTGAGCGCGCGCTGACCATGACCTTCGAGAGCCGCCACGACAGCCGGATCTGCCGGCCGGCCGCCGAATCCCGCGCCACCACCTATCGCGCCGAGCGTCCCGCTCTGACCGACAGGCGGCGTGCGATATCGCCTCGGCTTTGATACCGCCTCCGGCTGGCTTAGTGTCCTAGGGCATAAGCAGCCGAAGCCCGCGTGACCGACCTTCCCAATCCAAGTCGTCCCCATTCAAGTCGACCCAAGTCCGTCCGTCCCTCCGACCCCCTCGATCGCAGCCATCCGCTGATCGTCTTCGACGGCGTCTGCGTGCTGTGCTCCGGCTTCGTGCGCACGGTGGTCAGGCTCGACCGTCAAAGCCGCTTCCGCTTCGCCCCCGCGCAGTCGCCGTTCGGCGAAGCGTTGTTCAGGCAACACGGGCTGCGCACGGATACCTACGAGACCAATCTCGTTCTGATCGACGGCATCGCTTTCACGCATCTCGACAGCCTCGTTGCCGTCATGGCGGAGCTCGGCTGGCCGTGGCGGGCGGCCAAGGTCCTGTTGCTGCTGCCGCGCCCGCTGCGCAACTGGCTTTACGACCGCATCGCCGAAAATCGCTACGCCCTGTTCGGCAGGAAAGACAGTTGCGGCATTCCTCCTGCCGAACTGCGCGAGCGGTTCCTGGGCTGAAAGCGCGGCTCTGGGAGCAGCGAATGAGGCGTCTCATTGTCGGCTACGGCACCTCTATGGGTGCGGGCGATCACAAAACAGTTGGCGGCTTGCGAAAAAAGCCGCCGCAGCCGAAAGTTTTTTCCGCAGCCTGTCGAAATCGGGCGATGCCGCGCGACATACGTCCGGCTCGCAATGACGCGGCCTCGAAACCACGGGAGAAGACCATGCAGTATCTGCTTCTTATCTATTCCAGCGAAGCCGGAATGGCGGCCGCGCCCAAGGAGGCGATCACCCAGATGAGCGCCGCTTATGGCGCCTATACCGAAGCGATGAAGAAGGCCGGTGTGTTCGTGGCCGGTGAGCGATTGAAACCAACGAAGATAGCAACCACCGTACGGGTGGCCAACGGCAAGACCAATGTGATTGACGGCCCCTATGCCGATACCAAGGAGCAACTCGGCGGCTACTATTTGATCGAGGTGCCCGACATGGACGCGGCTATTTCGTGGGCGGCACGCTGTCCCGGTGCCAGCGCCGGCACAATGGAAGTGCGGCCGATCTGGCCGATGGCCGAATACATGACAACATACACTGCATGAAGGCTGTCGGGTCAGATGCCGCCAGGGCGGTCGCCGAGGCCGCCGCCCGGCAGAGCTACGGCAAGCTGGTCGCCTGGCTCGCGGCGCGCACGCGCGATGTGGCTGCGGCCGAGGATGCGCTGGCCGATGCCTTTGCCGAGGCGCTGGAACGCTGGCCGCGGACTGGCGTGCCTGAAAGGCCGGAAGCCTGGCTGCTGGCCGTGGCAAGGCGCCGGCGCGTCGATGCGGTGCGGCGCCGGCTGACCAGCGAGGCCGGCCGCGATCATCTCAAGCTGATTGCCGAGGAGGCGGAGGCGCGCATGACCGACGAAGAGCTACCCGACGAACGGCTGCGGCTGATGTTTGCTTGCGCGCATCCGGCGATCGAATCGGGTGTGCGCGCACCGCTGATCCTGCAGACGGTCCTGGGCTTGGACGCCGCTACCATCGCTTCTGCCTTCCTGGTCTCGCCGACAACCATGGGCCAACGCCTGGTGCGTGCCAAGACCCGCATCCGGGAAACCGGCATTCCGTTCCGAGTGCCTGAACGTGCCGAACTCGGCGAGCGGCTGGACGCGGTGCTGGAAGCGATCTACGCCGCCTTCGCCGAAGGTTGGTCCGATCCGGCCGGCACCGAGACGCAGCGCCGCAATCTGGCGACCGAAGGCATTTGGCTCGGCCGGCTGGTGGCTTCGCTGATGCCGGATGAGCCGGAGGCGCTTGGCCTGCTTTCGCTGATGCTGTTTGCCGAGGCACGCCGCGCGGCGCGGCGCGATGCGGCCGGAGATTATGTGCCGCTCGCCGAGCAGAAGTGCGCGGAATGGGACGCCGTCTTGATCGAGGAAGCGGAATCCCTGCTGCGCCGCGCCGCCGCCATGGGCGTCATAGGCCGTTACCAGCTCGAAGCGGCCGTACAATCCGTCCATGCTGCGCGACGGCTGACCGGCCTGACCGACTGGGCCGCGATTCGCAATTTCTACGATGCGCTGTCAGTCATCGCCGGATCGCCGGTGGTGGCGATCAACCGCGCGGTGGCGATCGCGGAGGCCGAAGGCGCTGTGGCGGGGCTGGCGGCTCTGTATGTGCTGGGCGACGACAAGCGGCTCAACGACTATCAGCCTTATTGGGCGGCGCGTGCCGGTCTCCTGGCCAGGCTCGGTCAGGTGCCGCAGGCGATCGAGGCCTATGACCGGGCGATCGGCCTTGAGCGCGACCCGGCGGTGCGCCGGTTCCTGCAGGGAAAACGGGCAGCGCTCAGACATTAAGCCTCGCCGTCGGCAGTCGCTCAGGCCGGCCACATCTCATGTGCCGTGTTGAGCGTCTTCATCAGCGGATGTTCGCGCAGCCCGGCCCACAGGCGTTCCACATTCGGCCACACCGCGCGCACCCTGTCGGTGTCGGGATGCCACGCCACCAGCATGACGAGGTAGATGTCGGCCACCGACATCCGGTCGCCGACCAGCCAGTCGCGGCCCTCGAGGGCGGCATCGAGGACGGCGAAGCCCCGATCCATTTCGGCGATGGCCGCTTGTTTGACGGCCTTCGTGCCGTCGGCATCGGTCGTGTAGCGATGGGCATAGTAGAGCCGCAGGATTGCCGGATAGAGCACGGACGACATGAAGGCCATCCAGCGCAGAAAGTCGGCGCGCGCCGGCGCGTCGACCGCCGGCGCCAGGCCGGCATCGGGGTGACGCTCGGCAAGCAGGATGCAGATCGCCGCCGATTCGGTCATCGAGCTGCCGTCTGGCAAGGTCAACACCGGAACCTGGTTCAGGGGACTGATGTCGACAAATGCCGGATCGGGCCGGTCCGTCTTCGGCACGTCGATCTGCTCGAACGGAGCGTTCGCCAGCGCCAGCGCCGCCTCGACGACAAAGCCGCCGCTGCCCGGACGGGTATAGAGCTTGTACATGAAATTTCTCACCGGCCTGCGTAAAGCAGGCCGGTGACGATTTGCACGGGAAGCAGGTTCTGCTCAAGTCGGTGCCGGCCGCCACGGGCGGTTTTTTCGGGGGCCAGCGAGCTGCGACCGCTCGTTGAAGCGTCGTCAACCAATGTCCCAGTGGCATTGCAGAGCTGCGAGATTGTTGATTAGCCCTCGCTTCGTCATCCACGGAACAAGGAGCGAAGCGACGCAGCGCAGACCCGAGGATCCATGCCGTGACGTTTCAGCGTCGCGACGGTGCGGATGGCCCTCATCCTTGCATGGCCGCATTCCCCGGCCGCCGTCGCGGCATGGATCCCAGGGTCTGCGCGCCGCTTCGCGTCGCTCCGCCCTAGGATGACGAAGGGAGGAATGCGGCGGTCAACCTCCGCCGTCGAGACCCTAAGCCCCCAACCCCTCGAACAGGATGGTCGATAGATAGCGTTCGGCGAAGGACGGGATGACCACGACGAGGTTCTTGCCCTTGTTCTCCGGCCGCGAGCCGACCACGATTGCCGCCTGCAGGGCGGCGCCCGACGAGATGCCGACCGGCACGCCTTCGAGGCGGGCGACGAGGCGGGCATTGGCGACCGAATCCTCGTTCGAGACCTTGACGATCTCGTCATAGATCGTGGTGTCGAGGATCTTTGGCGCAAATCCGGCGCCGATGCCTTGGATCTTGTGCGGGCCGGGCTGGCCGCCCGACAGCACTGGCGAGGATTCCGGCTCGACGGCGACGACATGCACCGAGGGCTTGCGCTTCTTCAGCACCTGGCCCACGCCGGTGATGGTGCCGCCGGTGCCGATGCCGGCGACGAAGATATCGACCTCCCCATGCGTATCGTTCCAGATTTCCTCGGCCGTCGTCGTGCGATGGATTTCCGGGTTGGCGGGGTTTTCGAACTGCTGAGGGATGATCGCATTGGGGATCGTCGCCGCCAGCTCGTCGGCCTTGGCGATGGCGCCCTTCATGCCTTTCGGTCCCTCGGTCAGCACCAGCTCGGCGCCGAGCAGCGCCAGCATCTTCCTGCGCTCGATCGACATCGTTTCCGGCATCGTCAGGATCAGCTTGTAGCCCTTGGCGGCCGCGGCGAAGGCAAGCGCGATGCCGGTGTTGCCCGACGTCGGCTCGATCAGCGTGGTCTTCCCGGGAGAAATCTTGCCGGCGGCCTCCAGCGCCTCGATCATCGCCACGCCGATGCGATCCTTGACCGAGGCGATCGGATTGAAGAATTCGAGCTTGGCGATGAGATTGGCGACGATGCCCTTTTCCTTGGCGAACTTGTCGAGCCGCACCAGCGGCGTGTCACCGATCGTGTCGGTGATGGAATCGTAGACGCGGCCGCGACCGGGCACGCGGGCAGGGGTGACGGGCTTGTTCATTGGTTTCGCTCCCAGAACTTCAGGCAAGTGAGATTTTCAGGCAAGTGGAGGACTTCAGGCAAGTGGCATTGCAACCGGCAAGATAGGACCTTCGGCCGCGCAAGATAGACTGTCGGCCGAAAATATCGAGTGGGACCCATGTCTAAAACATCGGGCTCACGGAAAAGCGTTTCCTGGAAAGGCCTGTCCCTGGGATGGTTTGGCTGAAAGGGGCCTATTGACGGGCGGCAATCGCCGCCGCGGCGCCGACCATGAAGCCGGCGGCGGTGCGGTTCAGCGCCTTGAGCGCGCGCGGCGATTTCAGGAACCAGCGCGCCTTGGCCGCCAGCGCCAAATAGGGCACCAGCACCACCAAAAGCACGACGATCGTCAGCGCGACCAGTATGCCGTAGTCGGCCAGCGTGATGGTCTTCAGGTCGACGATAGTCGGCGTGATCGCGAGGTAGAAGATCATCGTCTTCGGATTTCCAAGCGTGACGGTGAGGCCGGCGAGGAAGCTCGAAACCAGCCCGCCCTTGCCCTTCTTCGCCTCGACTGTTTCGGGCGTGATGCCGCTGGTCCAGAAGCGCCAGCCGAGGAAGGCGAGATAGGCGACACCAAGCCATTTGATGACCAGAAACACCATGCCGAAAGTCTGCGCGACGAAGGCCAGGCCCAGCACCACGGCGGTCAGATAGGTGAGGTCGCCAAGCATCAGGCCAAAGGACATGGCCAGCGACGAGCGGAAGCCGGAGCCGAGCGCCCGCGCGACGAGCGCGGTGACGCCGGGGCCGGGAATGGCGGCGGCGATGCCGAGGGCGGCACTGTAGGCGAGGAAGCCGGTAAGGGTCATGGTTGCGGCCTTGCGCGTCCAAAGTCTTGATTTTTTATGCGTATCGTTGTTGCAACGACGACTTATGACACAAGGTCAGCCATGCGGGAATTCCCTGAAGCCGGATTCGATTGCACCACGCCGGCGTGCGACCACGCCGTCAGGAACGGCCGCCACTATAGGTGACGCGCCAGATGGTGCCGTTGCCGTCCTCGGTCACGATCAGCGCACCGTCGCGGGCCACCGCGACGCCGACCGGTCGTCCCCACACCTCGCCGTTGGAGACGACGAAGCCGGTGATGAAGTCCTCGTACTCGCCGGTCGGCCTGCCGTCCTTGAACAGCAATCTCACCACCTTGTATCCGGTTCGGTTGCCGCGATTCCATGAACCGTGCAGGGCCACGAAAGCATCGCCTCTGTACTCGGCCGGAAAACCGGACTCGGCGGGCAAGTCCTTTCCATCGTAGAAGGTAATGTTGAGCGGCGCCGAGTGCGCCTGCATCAGCACATCGGGAATGGTCACCTTGCCGGCAAGATCGGGGCGTTCGCCCTTGTGGCGCGGATCCTCGTTGTTGCCGATGTAGTACCAGGGCCAGCCATAGAAGGCGCCGTCCTTGACCACAGTCGCATATTCGGACGGCACATTATCGCCAAGCGCATCGCGCTCGTTGACGACGCACCACAACGCCCCGGTCGTCGGCTGGACCGTCATGCCCGAACAGTTGCGCAAGCCGGTGGCGACGATGCGGCCATTCTTGCCGTCGGGGTCGAAGGCCAGCACGTCGGCACGGCCGTCCTCGGACCCCCAAGCAGCACCCAGCGGCTGCGACTTCGTCCAGGCGTCGAGGCCGCCATCCGGCTCCTTTGCCATGTTCTCGGCGACGTTCGATCCCGAGCCGACCGACAGATAGAGCGTCTTGCCGTCCGGCGAGAAGACGATGTCGCGGGTCCAGTGATGATTGGCAGGGATGTTGCCGACGATGGTTTCCGGATCACTGGCCGCCTTCAGGTCACCATTGTGGTAGGCAAAGCGCACGATGCTGTCGCTGTTGGCGACATAGACCCATTGCGGGTCGTTGCCTGGCGGGTAGAAGGCGATGCCGTATGGCTGGTTGAGATCACCGGCAAAGATGCTGTCCTTCGCCGGCTTCGCGCTGCCCTCGGCAAGGCGATAGACGCGGATCTGGTTGGCTTCGCTGTCGGCGACGAACAGGTCGCCATTCGGCGCGGTGCGCACGACCCGTGGATTGCCAATGCCCGACGCGATCAGCTCGGCCAAAAAGCCCGGCGGCAATTTCGGCTCGGCGTCTGCCGGCCGGTCGGCGAGGCCGGCGCCGTTCGAGGCGGATTTGGTGACATAAGGCCTAGGCAGGTCTTGCGCCTTGATCAGGCGGCGCACCCCTGGCCTGTCGGCACGCCAGTCGCCGAAGGCGGCGGCACCCCTCAGTACCGGCTGCTCCGCCTGCTGGGCCAATGCCGCGGTCGTGACAAACAGTGCGGCAGGAAACGCCAGCCCGGCCAATCGGATCATTTTGTCCTCCACCTTGTCGCGAAGGAATCAACGGCCTGTTTGTTCCTCGGTTCCGCCTCACACGATGAGTTGAGGTGAAACGGTCTCCAGCCTCAGGTGCCGGCCGCGTAGAAATCGTCGTCGAGGCGCTTTTCCAGTGCGACGAGATCGGCCGGCAGCGGCAGGCCCATGGCGCGCATTTCCTGCAGTTTCTCGCGCAACTGCTCCTGGATTTCGTGCTGGTCCTCCGGCTGGTTGACCATTTCCTCGAGCAACAGACTGATCCGGGCCTTGAATTCTTCGAGCGCCATCGTCGTCTCCTCGGTTACCAGTTCAACGCAGCATGCGGGAAATCAGCTGCGCCGTATAGTCGACCATTGGCACGATGCGCGCATAGTTGAGCCGGGTCGGGCCGATGACGCCGAGTGCGCCGACGACGCGGGCGTCCTTGTCGCGATAGGGCGCGACGACGAGCGACGAGCCCGACAGCGAAAACAGCTTGTTTTCCGAACCGATGAAGATGCGCACGCCCGATCCCTGTTCGGCCAGATCAAGCAGCTGGATCAGCCCGTCCTGCGTCTCCATGTCCTCGAACAGGTGACGCAACAGTTCGATGTCGGCCTGGGCGGTGACGTTTTCGAGCAGGTTGGCGCGGCCGCGCACGATGAGCCGCGCCGGCAGGCCGCTCTCCGCGCCGGCCCACACCGCCAGCCCCTTCTCGACCAGATCTTGCGACAGCGTGTCGAGTGCGGCCCTGGTCTCTTCCTTGATGCGGGCAATCTCGATCCGCGCCTCGGCCAGCGTGCGGCCGCGAATATGGGCGTTGAGGAAGTTCGAGGCTTCGTGCAACTGCGAGACCGTAATGCCGGCCGGCAACTCGACGACGCGGTTTTCGACGTCGCCGTTTTGCGACACCAGCACCGCCAGCGCCTTGGTCGGCTCGAGCTGGATGAATTCGATGTGCTTCAGCGCCACCTCGTTCTTGGCGGCCAGCACCAGGCCGGCGCCGCGCGACATGCCCGACAGCATCTGGCTGGCCTCGGTCAGCATGTGTTCCAGCGTCGCACCCGAGCCGGACGCGCGCACCTGCGCCTCGATGGTGCGGCGCTCCTCGTCGGAGAGGTCGCCGAGTTCCATGAAGGCATCGACGAAGAAGCGCAGACCGGCCTGCGTTGGCAACCGGCCGGCGGAAATGTGGGGGGCATAGATCAGGCCGAGATGCTCGAGGTCGCTCATCACGTTGCGGATGGTGGCGGGCGACAGTGAGGACGGCAGGATGCGCGACAGGCTGCGTGATCCCACGGGTTCGCCGTCCTTCAGGTAGGAATCGACGATGCGCCGGAAGATGTCGCGCGAACGCATGTCGAGCGACTGTAGCGCAGGCGACAGCAGACTGGGTTCGGCGACTGCCTTGGTCATTAGGCCAAAAACCTCCGGCCCAAGGATATAGACTTCACCATGGTCCGCGCAACCCGGTGTCTGTATCAGTTCACCCGGCTGTCTGAAGTCAGATCACCGGCCATTTTCCTTTGCGCCACGCGCTCCATGTGGTTACAAGCCGGCCAAGAATCCGAAAAATGACGGGAAAGAAGCCTGAATGCGCCCCTCCAAACGCCAATTCGACGAAATGCGCGCCATCTCCTTTGAGCGCGGCGTCTCCAAGCATGCAGAAGGCTCATGCCTGGTGAAGTTCGGCGACACCCATGTCCTGTGTACCGCCAGCCTCGAGGAGAAGGTGCCGGGCTGGATGCGCAATTCCGGCAAAGGCTGGGTCACGGCGGAATACGGCATGCTGCCGCGCTCGACGGGCGAGCGCATGCGCCGCGAGGCTTCCGCCGGCAAGCAGGGCGGCCGCACTCTGGAAATCCAGCGGCTGATAGGCCGCTCCTTGCGCGCCGTGGTCGACCTGCAGGCGCTGGGCGAGCAGCAGATCACCGTCGACTGCGACGTCATCCAGGCCGATGGCGGCACCCGCACGGCCTCGATCACCGGCGGCTGGGTGGCGCTGTATGATTGCCTGCGCTGGATGGAGGCCCGCCAGATGGCCAGCGTCGCCAAGGTGCTGAAGGACCATGTCGCGGCGATTTCCTGCGGCATCCATGACGGCCAGCCGGTCATCGACCTCGATTATCTCGAGGATTCCTCGGCCGGCACCGATGCCAACTTCGTCATGACCGGCAAGGGCGGCATCGTCGAGATCCAGGGCACCGCCGAGGGCGAGCCCTTTTCAGAGGACCAGTTCGCCGACCTGATGGGCCTGGCCAAGAAAGGCATCCAGCGCCTGGTCAGCCTGCAGCAGATGGCGGTGGTTTAGGCCTGGTTTGTATTGATGAGGTTGGCGATCCTTCCCACCCCCCTCTGGCCTGCCGGCCATCTCCCCCGCAAGGGGGGAGATCGGCTGTGGTCTTGGGTTTCGCCAACCACCAACGTTGCAAGCTGTGAGCCGGCGTTGACGCTTCCAATCTCCCCCCTTGCGGGGGAGATGCCCGGTAGGGCGGAGGGGGGTGCCTCGTGATTCCTTCCGCCATCCTTGAATCGGCCCTCTACGTCACCGACCTTGACGCTGCGGAGAAGTTCTACACCGGCGTCCTCGGGCTCGATCTGCTCGGCAAGGTCGACGGCAGGCACCTCTTCTTCCGCTGCGGACCCGGCGTGTTGCTTATCTTCAACGCCGAGGCGACAAAAGTGCCGCCCGCGCCCGATGCGAGACTGAAAGTGCCGCCGCACGGCGCGGTCGGCGAAGGTCATCTCTGCTTTGCGGCCAGCGCCGACGAGATCGAGCGCTGGAAAGCGCATCTCGAGGCGAAGAAGATAGCCATCGAAAGCGAATTTGAATGGCCGCAAGGCGGGCGTTCGATCTATATACGCGACCCCTCGGGCAATTCGATCGAATTTGCCGAGCCACGGATCTGGGGCATATAATGCATTCGCCAACCATTCATTCGCTTGATGGAAAAAAGATCGTCGTCGCCAGCCACAATGCCGGCAAGCTGCGCGAATTCGCGGATTTGATGGGGCCGTTCGGCTTCGAAGCGAAATCGGCCAAGGATTATGGCCTGCCGGAGCCGGACGAGACCGGCACCACCTTCGAGGAGAACGCGTACATCAAGGCACTTGCCGCCGCCCGGGCCACCGGCCTGCCGGCGCTGTCCGATGATTCCGGCCTGTGCGTCGACGCGCTCGACGGCGCGCCCGGCGTCTACACCGCCAACTGGGCCGAAACCCCTGACGGATCGCGCGATTTCGCCATGGCCATGCAACGCACCGAAGTGGCGCTGCAGGAAGTCGGTGCCGCCTTACCGGAACAGCGCAAGGGGCGCTTTGTCGCCGTCATCTGCCTGGCCTTTCCCGACGGTGACGCCGAATATTATCGCGGCGAGGCTGAAGGCACGCTGGTCTGGCCGCCGCGCGGCGACCTTGGCTTCGGCTACGACCCGGTGTTCCTGCCCAACGGCTTCGACAAGACCTTCGGCGAGATGAGCGCCGAGGAAAAACATGGCTGGAAGCCCGGCCAGCTGACGGCGCTGTCGCACCGCGCCCGCGCTTTCCAGAAATTCGCCGAAGCGAGATTGGGCTCGGCATGAGCATGCTGCTCGACCGGGCGCCCGGTTTTGGCGTCTACATCCATTGGCCGTTCTGCGCGGCCAAATGCCCCTATTGCGACTTCAACAGCCACGTCCGCCACCAGCCGGTCGACCAGGAACGCTTTGCCAGCGCTTTCGAGGCGGAGCTCGAGACCATGCGTCGGCGCACCGGGCCGCGCGAGGTGACCAGCATTTTTCTCGGCGGCGGCACGCCGTCTCTGATGAAGCCGGAAACAGTGGCCAGGGTTCTGGACGCCGTGGCGAAGAACTGGACCGTTCCTGATGGCATCGAGGTGACGTTGGAGGCCAATCCATCCTCGGTCGAGGCCGAACGGTTTCGCGGCTATCGGGCAGCAGGCGTCAACCGCGTCTCGCTCGGCGTGCAGGCGTTGAACGACAAGGATTTGCGCTTCCTCGGCCGGCTGCACAATGTCGAGGAAGCGCTGCACGCCATCGGGCTCGCGCGGGAAATATTCCCCCGCCTCTCCTTCGACCTGATCTATGCCCGGCCCGGGCAGACACCCGACGCCTGGCAGGCCGAGCTTGAACAGGCGATCGGCCATGCCGCGGATCATCTGTCGCTCTACCAGCTGACCATTGAGGAAGGCACGCCCTTCCACGCGCTGCATGCGGCAAAGAAATTCATCATCCCCGACAATGACCAGGCCGCCGACCTCTATGCGCTGACGCAGGAGATCACCACGGCTCACGGCCTGCCGGCCTACGAGATTTCAAACCACGCCAGGCCTGGCGCCGAAAGCCGGCACAATCTGACCTATTGGCGCTATGGCGAATATGTCGGTGTTGGACCCGGCGCGCATGGCCGTTTTGTCGAAAACGGCCGCCGCACAGTGACGATCGCCGAGCGGATGCCGGAAACCTGGGCCAATCTGGTCGAAGCCAAGGGCCATGGCGTCACCGGCGGCGAGATCCTGACACGCTCCGAAGAGGCCGACGAGTTCCTGCTGATGGGCCTGCGGCTGGCCGAGGGCATCGACCTTTCCCGCTACGAGGCATTCTCCGGACGTAGCCTGTCGAGCGCGCGGCTGTCGGTGCTGCAGGGTGAGGGGCTGGTGGCGCCGATCGGCAACGCCCGGCTGCGCGCCACACCGGCCGGCATGATCGTGCTCGATGCCGTGGTGGCGGATCTGGCGCGCTAACCCTTGAAGAACGTTCTCTTCGTCTGCAGCCAGAACCGCTTGCGCAGCCCGACCGCCGAGCAGGTGTTTTCCAAGCGCAGGGATATCGAGGTTGAGTCGGCCGGAACAAACCACGATGCGGAAACGCCGCTGACGCATGAACTGGTCGCCTGGGCCGACTTCATCTTCGTCATGGAAAAGGCGCATCGCGCCAAATTGCAGAAGAAATTCAAGGCCAACCTGAAGAAGGCTCGGATTATCTGCCTCGACATTCCCGACGACTATGAATTCATGGATCCGGTGTTGATACGCCTCCTGGAGGCGCGCGTTTCACGATATCTGGGGTGAATGACCTGGCAGAGTGTTCGCAACCATGCGTTCGTCATCCTCGGGCTTGACCCGAGGATCCATGCCGCGACACCTGCCGAGGTATGCGACGGCAGAATTCTGAACCGTCACAACCTCTGCGCTAGGCGTCGTGCTTGTGGCGGTGTTTGGCGCGGTCCTTCTCGGCGTGCGACTCTCCGGAGCGGGCCGGCTTGGCGTCGTCCTTGTCGCGGCGGGCGCGGTGCTGGTCGCCTACTTGGGATAGCGGCGCACCATTGCGGGCGTTTTTCGTTTCAAGACGGGTGATGAAGATATCGAAGCGATTGGGCATCGTTCGGTCAGTGCTCCGTCGTGCTGTCTGGTTTGTTGTCGGAAAGCCTGACATTCGTCGGCAAGGCGCTTGTGGTCCGCTTAATCAGGCTGGTGTCGGTCTTGGCAGGGAGGCGCTTGTCCCTGGCTGCGGCAACGCGCTTGCGGCCGGCATAGTAGGGTTCGAAAGCGTCCTGTATTTTTAGGCTGTCCATCCTGTCCTCCTCCTCCGGAATCAGGGGGTAAATCTGCCGAACCCGGTTTCGTTCCCTACTGTGGCAAAGGAATGGCAGTCGGACGCGGCGTCAGCTTTTGCAAGCCGGCGTCAGCCGTGCCAAACAGGGTTTGAACGGAGATGCATCGGTGACCGGCGAAACGGGCAAGCGCAGCTATGTGGTCGGGCAGACCGAGATCGCGGCCCGGCCGCTGGAGGCGGCGCTCTATCTGGTGGCGACGCCGATCGGCAATCTCGCCGACATCACGCTGCGCGCGCTGGAAACGCTGGCCGCTGCCGACATCGTCGCCTGCGAGGACACGCGGGTGTCGCGCGTGCTGCTCGACCGCTACGGCATTCGCCGCCGCACCACGGCCTATCATGAGCACAATGCCGGCGAGGCCGGACCGAAGCTGATCGCGGCACTTCAAGCCGGACAGAGCGTGGCGCTGATTTCCGATGCCGGAACGCCGCTGGTCTCCGATCCCGGCTATCGGCTGGTCGGCGAGGCGCTCGACCATGGCATTCGCGTCGTGCCGATCCCCGGCCCGTCGGCGCCGCTTGCCGCGCTGACCGCATCCGGCCTGCCGTCGGACGCCTTCCTGTTCGCCGGCTTCCTGCCCGTGAAGACGGGGCAGCGGCTGACACGGCTCGAAGCCCTGAAAGCCGTGCCGGCGACGTTGATCTTCTTCGAATCGCCGCGCCGGCTGGCCGAATCCCTCGGCGCCATGGTCGAGGCCCTCGGCGGCGGGCGAAAGGCCGCGATTGGCCGTGAGTTGACCAAGACCTTCGAAGAGATGCGCACCGGCACGCTGCAAGTGCTGGCCGACCATTATGCGGCGGCCGATACGCCGAAGGGCGAGATCGTCGTCTGCGTCGGTCCCGCCGAGGCCAAGGCCGACGAGCCTGAAGACATCGACCGCCTGCTGTTGTCGCTCGCTGCCGAAATGCCCGCCTCCAAGGCGGCGTCCGAAGCCGCGAAAATGACCGGCGGCCAGAAACAGGCGCTCTATCGGCGATTGCTGGAGCTCAGGGACAGACCATGATCCCGAAAAGTGGAAACAGGTTTTCTCGGACAAACGGTTCCGTTTGTCCAAAGATCATGGTCAAACAAAGTTCTGGAGAAGGCGGTGGCTAAGCGCCCGAGCGCCAGCCGCCAGAAAGCCTATCGGCGCGGCCATCGCGGCGAATGGCTGGCTGCTGCTGCGCTGATGCTCAAGGGCTACCGGATTCTGGCGCGCCGCCACCGCACCCGCTTCGGCGAGATCGACCTGATCGCGCGGCGCGGCGACCTGGTCCTGTTCGTAGAGGTCAAGGCGCGCCGCACGCTGATCGAAGCCATGGAGGCGATCGGCCATGAATCGGAGCGCCGCATCGAGGCGGCGGCCGACATCTGGCTGTCGCGCCAGTCCGACTATGGCAGACTGTCGATGCGCTTCGACATGGTCGCGGTGCTGCCCTGGCGCTGGCCGGTGCATGTCGAGAATGCGTTCTATGGAAAGAACTGAGGGGAGCGATGCTCGCCCTTCGCAGGCTCAGGGCGTTCGTCGTTCGGAAAGCCGAGCAATTGGCTTTCCGTCCGCTTCGCGGACCACGCCTCACCCCCAGATCATCAACGCCACCAACCCGACAATGCCAACCACGAGCCGCCACCAGCCGAACAGCGAGTAACCGTTGCGCGAGACGTAATCGAGCAGGAAGCGCACGACGATGAGCGCCGTGACAAAGGCGGCGACGAAGCCGATGGCGATGATCGGCAGGTCGGCGCTGCTCAGCACGTTGCGGTTCTTGAACAGGTCGAAGGCAAAAGCGCCGACCATCGTCGGTATCGCAAGGAAGAAGGAAAATTCCGCCGCCGCTCGCTTGTCGACGCCTAGAAGCAGTGCGCCGACGATCGTCGACCCCGAGCGCGATGTGCCGGGGATCAGCGACAGGCACTGGAAAAGTCCGATTTGCAGGTAAAGCCGGGTTGGGAAGCGCTCGACGTCACGGTAGACCGGCTTGAGGTTCATGCGGTCCACCGCCAGCAGCACGACGCCGCCGATGATCAGCATGATGCAGATCAGCCTTGGCGATTCGAACAGCACCGTCTTGATGAAATCATGCGCCAGCGCGCCGATGATCGCCGCCGGCAGGAAGGCGATCAGGATGCCGATGACGAAATGCCGTGTCAGCCGGTCATGCGGCAGGTCGAGCAGCATTTGCCACAGGCGGCGGAAATAGACGCTCAGGATCGCCAGGATGGCGCCGAGTTGGATCAGGATCTCGAAGGCCTTGCCGGTCGAATGGAAGCCGAGGAAATGGCCGGCGAGCAGGATATGGCCGGTCGAGGAGACCGGTATGAACTCGGTCAGCCCCTCCAGCAGACCGAGCAGCAGGGCTTCGACGATGGTCTGGCTTTCCATGGCTACCTCGGCATTGGCGTGACGGCTAACAGAACGGCTTGCTTGTCATGGCCTGCAAGTCCCCCTATAGGTCGCAACACCCTGACGGCCCGCTAACCGGGCGGCCAAGACTTACCGGTGCGCCCGGCGATTCGCCAGTGCGCTTTATCATCGCGGAACCATGCTGACGCTTTTCCACCACCCCATGTTCGCCACCTGCCGCTTCGTCCGCCTCGCTTTCGGCGAGTATGGCGAGGAACTGGCCCTGATCGAGGAAAAGCCGTGGACGCGGCGCAAGGAGTTCCTGGCGCTGAATCCGGCCGGCACGCTGCCGATCCTTTTGGCCGAAGGCGACGTGCCCATCGTCGGCGCAACCGTCATATCGGAATACCTCGATGAGACGCGCGGCGTCTTGAAGCGCGACAAGCGGCTGTTCGCCGAGGACCCGATGCAGCGCGCCGAAATCCGCCGGCTGATCGACTGGTATCTCAACAAGGCCGAAAGCGAGGTCACCCGCCATCTGGTGCGCGAACGCGTGCTGAAACCGGTGATGCCGGAAACGGCGGGCGGCGGCTCTCCCGATTCCGGAGCTATCCGCGCCGCCCGCGCCAACATCCGCCAGCACATGAAATACACCAACTGGCTCGCCGGCACCCGCCATTGGCTGGCCGGCAGCAGAGTCACCTATGCCGATCTCGCGGCCGCCGCGACGCTGTCGGTGCTCGACTATCTCGGCGAGATCGACTGGCGCGAACACGCTGCGGCGCGCGAATGGTACACGCGGGTGAAATCGCGGCCCTCCTTCCGGCCGCTTTTGACCGATCGGGTGCGCGGCCTGTCGCCGGTGTCGCATTATGCGGACCTCGACTTCTGACGCCGCAAAACTGCGCGCGCTGATCGACGCGGAGGCGCATCGCGCCGGCTTCGATGCCGTCGCCGTCACCACCCCCGATGCGATTCCGTTGGCGCCGGCGCGCCTGGCCGAATTCGTCGCCGACGGCTTTCACGGTTCGATGGGCTGGATCGCCGAGACGCTGCAACGCCGCAGCGAACCCACCGCGCTCTGGCCGCAAGTGCGCTCGATCATCGTGTTGGCGATGAACTACGGCCCCGACCGTGATCCGCGGGGGGTGCTGGGCAAACACGACCGTGGCGCCATCTCGGTCTATGCGCAGAACCGCGACTATCACGAGGTGATGAAGGGCCGACTGAAGGAAATCGCCGGCAAGCTCGTGGCGCGCGCCGGCGGTGACGTGAAGGTCTTCGTCGACACCGCACCGGTGATGGAGAAGCCGTTGGCTGAGGCCGCCGGGCTCGGCTGGCAAGGCAAGCACACCAACCTGGTCAGCCGCGAGCACGGCTCCTGGCTGTTCCTCGGCACGATCTTCACCACAGCCGAACTCGTGCCCGACCGGGCCGAGATCGACCATTGCGGTTCCTGCCGCGCCTGCCTCGACGTCTGCCCGACCGATGCATTTCCGGCGCCCTACCGGCTCGATGCGCGGCGCTGCATCTCCTATCTCACCATCGAGAACAAGGGGCCGATCCCGCATGAATTCCGCGAGAAGATCGGCAACCGCATCTATGGCTGTGACGATTGCCTCGCCGCTTGTCCGTGGAACAAGTTCGCGCGGGCGGCTTCCGAGGCAAAACTCGCGGCGCGCGACGATTTGCGCGAGCCGCCGCTTGGCCAGCTGCTCGAACTGGATGACGCAGCCTTCCGCGCCTTCTTTTCCGGGTCGCCGATAAAACGCATCGGCCGCGATCGTTTTGTCCGCAATGTGCTGATCGCCGCCGGCAATTCCGGCGATGCGGCGCTTGCCGACCCCGTGCGCGCCTTGCTGGACGACCCCTCGCCACTGGTGCGGGGCGCGGCAATATGGGCGCTGGCGCGGCTTGTGCCTGATGCCGAATATGCCGAACGGGCCGTTGCCGGCCTGAAAACCGAGAGCGATGACGCCGTGCGCGACGAATGGCGTCTGGCGCGGTCAACCAGGGCGCATGCATGAGCGACAAGCAGATCTTCATCTTCGGCGCCGGCTATTCCGGCCAGGCTTTTGCCCGCGCCAGCAAAGCTGCCACGACGATCTTGGGGACGACGCGTTCGGCCGAGAAATTCGAGGCGCTGCGGCAGGCCGGCATCGCGCCGCTGCTGTTCGACGGCGCGCTGACCGGCGAAATCGGCGATGCGCTGGGAAAGGCAACGCATCTGGTGGTTTCGGTCGCCCCGGATGAGGCCGGCGATCCCGTGCTCAATGCCGCCCGCGCGGCGATCGTGGCGCGGATGCCTGCACTTGAATGGATAGGCTATCTCTCGACAGTCGGCGTCTACGGCAATTATGACGGGGCCTGGGTCGATGAAACAGCCGAGTGCCGCCCGGTCTCGAAGCGCTCGGTGATGCGGGTGGCTGCCGAACGGGACTGGCTGGAACTCGGCCGCGACATCGGCCGGCCCGTCGCCATCCTGCGACTGTCGGGCATTTACGGCCCCGGCCGCAACGCGCTGGTCAATCTGGAAAACGGCACCGCGAGGCGGCTGGTCAAGCCCAACCAGGTGTTCAACCGCATTCATTGCGACGACATTGCCGGCGCCCTCTGGCAACTTATCGAAGGCAATACCGGCGGCATCTTCAACGTCACCGATGATGAGCCGGCGCCGCCGCAGGATGTCGTCGCCTATGCCGCCGAGCTGATGGGCGTCGAGCCGCCGCCCGAGATTCCCTTCGACGCCGCCCAACTTTCACCCATGGCGCGGTCCTTCTATGGCGAGAACAAGCGTGTCGCCAACGCGGCGATCAAGGCGGCGGGCTATTCCCTACGGTTTCCGGATTACCGCGCCGCGTTCGACCATATGTGGGCGAGCGGCGACTGGCGGGACGGCGAGCCGCGCAGCTCGATGAAGCGCTAATCATCGAAGCGCCGCGCGTTGCGTGCTATGATTCGGCCTTGGATTGCGGTGGGGATCCGGTTTCATGAAACCAGCAATGCGGCGATCTCTCGGCAGGAAATCACTGCTGGCCACGGCGTTCGGCCTGTTCGCGCTGGCCGGGCTCGCCGCGCAGCCGGCGACGGCCGAGGAACGGGCGAAGGACCTGTTCGGCGCCAAGAAACTGCCGGCCGCGACATCAGCGCAGTCGATAGGCTTCTACTCCAAGGGATGCTTTGCCGGCGGTGTCGCCATTCCCATGGACGGTCCGACCTGGGAGGTGATGCGGCCGTCGCGCAATCGCCGCTGGGGTCATCCGGCGATGATCGCGGTGATCGAGAAACTGTCGCGAGACGCCGCGGCCGATGGTTGGCCGGGCCTGCTGATCGGCGACATTTCGCAGCCGCGCGGCGGCCCGATGATGACCGGCCACGCCTCGCACCAGATCGGCCTCGATGCCGACATCTGGTTGACGCCGATGCCCAGCTCTCCGCTGTCGATGGCGCAACGCGAGAGCATCAGCGCCACCTTGATGGTCGACGAGAAGACCCACCTGGTGAAGGATGCGCTGTGGACGCCGGCACATACAAGCTTGTTGAAGCGGGCGGCGAGCTATCCCGAGGTCGAACGCATCCTGGTCAATCCCGGCATCAAGAAAAAGCTCTGCGACACCGTCAAGGGCGACCGTGACTGGCTGCGCAAGATCAGGCCGTTCTGGGGCCACGACTATCATTTCCACATGCGCATCGGCTGCCAGCCCGGCTCGCCCAACTGCAAGGCGCAGGAAGCGACGCTGGCCGATGACGGCTGCGGCAAGCCGCTCGCCTGGTGGTTTACGCAGGAGCCCTGGCGGCCCAACAAGAACCCGGATGCGCCGAAGGCCCGTGACCTGATGACGATGGCGAACCTGCCAAGGGAATGCCGCGCCGTGCTCGACGCGCCGGGGCCGGCGTCTGCCGAGGCCGCGACCTATCATGGCGGCGCCGTGCCGGTCGCAGCCGTGGCGCCAGAGCCGGAAGCGCCATCCCAGCCGGCAAGCGCCGCCGGCGGTGCACCCGCCTTACCGGCCTCGATGAATGCTTTCACTGCGACCCCCGAGATCGGCATTCCGCTGCCGCGGCCACGACCGGGAAACTGACTGCCGCGGCGTCTATCGACTGTCGAACCGGATTAAACCTGCGCGGGACCAGCTTTTAGCGCAATCAGGGCAGACAGAATTATGATTGCCGCAAGGATGAGCGCCCACGATACGGTGTTACGCGAAGGCCACCAGCGGCGGCCTCGCGCGGCGCGCTTACGCCATTGGCCAGACCGGTTGTCGTAGCGCGATTTATCCAACCTCTCCCCCCACAGGGAGAATGCGATTATCGCCGTTCGGAGTCCAGATGTGGCCCAGTTCAAAACTATAATGGTCCGTTTTGCAAAATAGTGGCCGTTTGGCCGCAGAACCCGTTCCCGCGCGCCATCGGGTTCGAAAACCGTTTCGCTTTTCAAACTCATGCGCTAGTCAACGGGAGAACGGCGATACGCCGTCGGGGGCGCCGGGGACGGACGAGAGTATGCCAAGCACGGGCGATGACGATACTTTGTTGAGGTTTCCGATCCTGATCGGCGACATTGGTGGCACCAATGCGCGCTTCTCGATCGTGCTCGACGCCAATTCCGAGGCCGGCGAGCCGACCATCGTCCAGACCGCCAATTACAACACCATCGACGAGGCGATCCAGGCGGCCGTGCTCGACCGCTCGTCGGTCCGCCCCAATTCGGCGGTGCTGGCGGTAGCCGGCCCGGTCGACGGCGACGAGATCGAGCTCACCAACTGCCCGTGGATCGTCAAGCCCAGGCAGATGTTCGCCAGCCTCGGCTTGAGCGACATCGTCGTGCTCAATGATTTCGAGGCGCAGGCGCTGGCCGTCGTCGCGCTCGGCGAGGAGCACATGGAAAAGATCGGCGGCGGCACGCCGGAGCCAAATGCCGGGCGCGTCGTGCTCGGCCCCGGAACCGGGCTCGGCGTTGCCGGCCTGGTCTATGCGCTTCGCCACTGGATACCGGTGCCGGGCGAGGGCGGCCATATGGACATCGGCCCGCGCACGCCGCGCGATTTCCAGGTTTTCCCGCATATCGAGAAGCTCGAGGGCCGCATTTCGGGCGAGCAGATCCTGTGCGGACGCGGCCTCGTCAACGTCTACCGGGCGGTGGCCAAAACGGATGGCAAGCCCGCCCCCTTCACCACGCCGGCGGAAGTCACCGCAGCGGCACTGGCCAAGACCGATCCGGTTGCCGAAGAAGCGGTGGAGACCTTCGTCACCTGCCTCGGGCGCACCGCCGGCGATCTCGCGCTGGTGTTCATGAGCCGCGGCGGCGTGTTCCTCACCGGCGGCATCGCGCAGAAGATCGTGCCGGCGCTGAAGGCCGGCAATTTCCGCGCCGCCTTCGAGGACAAGGCGCCGCACAGCGCGCTGATGCGCACCATGCCGGTCTATGTGATCACCCACCCGCTGGCAGCGCTTTTGGGGCTGGCCGCCTATGCCAGAAACCCCTCGCTGTTCGGGGTCCAGACCGCGGACCGCCGCTGGCGCGACGAAGTTAGTCACCCCAAGGCATAGGCAAGCCGGCCCCTTGGCGCTAAGAGAAGTGCCGAATTGCAACCCGGCCACGGGAAGCAGGAACCTGTGAAGCGCTCCGAATTGACATTTCAGACACCCAAAAAGCCGAAAGTCACGCCCCGTGCGGTCACGGCGGTGCTCCGCCGCATTATCGCTGAAAACGGCCGTGATTACCGCTGGTCCTATGCTTTTGCCGCTGCCTGCCTGATCGCGGTGTCCGCGACGACCGCCTTCACCGCCTGGGTCATGAGCCCCGTCGTCAACTCGATATTCTATGAACGACGCGGCGATCTGATCGTGTGGATTTGCGCCGCCATCATGGCGGCCTTCCTCGTGCGCGGTTTCGCCGGTTACGGCCAGGCGGTGACGCTGGCCAAGGTCGGCAACAATCTGGTGGCGCGCTACCAGAAACGCCTCTTCGACCATCTGATGAAGCTCGGCGTCGGCTTTTTCAGCGACACGCGTTCGGGCCGGCTGGCTGCCCAGATGAACGAGAACGTCAACGGCATCCGCGACCTCCTGTCGATGACGCTCACGTCGATCGCGCGCGATGGCGTGACGTTGCTCGGCCTTCTTGGGGTCATGATCTACCAGGATCCCGTTCTCTCCCTGAGCTCCCTGCTGATCGGACCGCCGCTGATCTGGACTGTCACCTATCTGATGCGCCGGGTGCGCCGCATCACCCGCGAATCGGTGCAGATCAATTCGCGGCTGATCGGCGCCGTGCAGGAGGCCACGCAAGGCATTGCCATCGTCAAGGCCTTCACCATGGAAGAGGAGCTGTCGCGCCGCATCGGCGCGCTCGCCGACAGCGCCGAGCAGCGGGGAAACAAGATCGCCCGCGTCTCGGAACGGCTGGCGCCGATCTCCGACATGCTGGCCGGTCTTGCCGTCACCGGTGTCATCGCCTATTCCGGCTACCGGGCGATCGTTCTTGGACAGCCGCCGGGTGCGGTCTTTTCCTTCATCACCGCGCTGTTGCTCGCCTATGATCCGGCACGGCGGCTGGCGCGCATGCAAGTCGGAATGGAGCGCGCGCTGGTCAATGCGCGCATGATCTACGAACTTCTCGATCTCGAGCCGCAGCAGGGCGACACGCCGGGAGCCGCCGAGGCCAGGTTCACCACCGGCGAAGTGCGTTTCAACAACGTGTCCTTCCGCTATGTCGAGGAGGCACCGGTGCTGCAGGACCTGAGCTTCGTCGCCGCGGCCGGCAAGATGACCGCCATCGTCGGCGCCTCCGGCGCCGGCAAGACGACGCTGGTGGCGCTGCTGCAGCGCTTCTACGACGTCGAGGCGGGAACGATCGAGATCGACGGCCAGGACATTTCCAAGGTCACCAAGCACTCGCTGCGCAGCTCCATCGCCTATGTCTCGCAGCAGCCCTATCTGTTCGAAGGCACCATCCGCGACAACATCCGCTATGGCCGGTTGAATGCCACCAACGCCGAAATCGAACAGGCCGCGCTGCAGGCCGAGGCCGACGGCTTCATCCGCCAGCAGCCACAGGGTTACGATACGCCCGTCGGCGAAAACGGCGTGACACTGTCGGGCGGCCAGCGCCAGCGCGTATCGATCGCCCGCGCCATCGTGCGGCAGGCGCCGATTCTCCTGCTCGACGAGGCGACGTCGGCGCTCGACAACGAGGCCGAGGCGCGGGTCCAGGAAGCGCTGATCCAAGTCATGGAAGGGCGCACCACCATCGTCATCGCGCACCGGCTGTCGACTGTGGTCAATGCCGACCACATTATCGTGCTGGAACAGGGCCATCTCGTCGAACAGGGCACGCATGCCTCGCTGATGGCCGATCCGCACAGCGTCTATGCCCGCTTCCACCGGGTGCAGGGCAAAAAGGGGCTTGGGCTTGTCGACGACGCCAAGCCAATCCAAACTCCGCCACCGCGCAGCCGCGCGAAAAAGGCGGTCGGGAGACCTTCATGAGCGATATGGGCCTGGTCGTGGTGGGTGCTGCCGGCCGCATGGGGCAGACGCTGATCCGCGCCATCCACACCATTCCCGGCGTCCGCGTGATCGGCGCCGTCGAGCGTGCCGGCTCACCCTATCTGGGCAAGGATGCCGGCGAGCTTGCCGGCGTCGGCCGCATCGACGTGCCGATTGGCGACGATCCGCTGCCGGTCTTCGCCAAGGCCGACGGTGTGCTCGATTTCACCACGCCGGCCTCGAGCGTCGAATTCGCCGGCTACGCGGCGCAGGCGCGCATCGCCCATGTCATCGGCACCACGGGCTGCTCGGCCGACGATGACGCCAAGATCGCCGCGGCGGCGCGCCACGCGATGATCGTCAAGTCGGGCAATATGAGCCTCGGCGTCAATCTTCTGGCGGTGCTGGTCGAACAGGCGGCACGAGCGCTCGACGCCGACGATTTCGACATCGAGATCCTCGAAATGCACCACAAGCACAAGGTCGACGCACCGTCGGGCACGGCGCTGCTGCTCGGCGAGGCCGCCGCCGCCGGGCGCGGCATCGCGCTCGCCGGCAACGATGTGCGCGTCCGCGACGGCCACACCGGCGTCCGCAAGACCGGCTCGATCGGCTTTGCCTCGCTGCGCGGCGGCTCGGTGGTCGGCGACCACAGCGTGATGCTGGCCGGCACCGGCGAGCGGATCACCCTGTCCCACCACGCCGAGGACCGCGCCATCTTCGCCCGCGGCGCCGTCAAGGCGGCGCTATGGGCGCGCGGCCGCAAGCCGGGACTTTATTCGATGCGGGACGTGCTCGGCCTCAGCTGAGCGGACATCCACTGTTTTAACGCAATTCCCGACGGAAAACCGCTTCACACTTTTCCTGGAATTGCTCTTGAAGGGAGCAAATATGTCGAGAACCCTCGTGCTCGTGCGCCACGGCCAGAGCGAATGGAACCTGAAGAACCTGTTCACGGGCTGGCGCGATGTCGACCTGACCGAGCAGGGCCACGCCGAGGCCAAGTCAGCCGGCCAGAAACTCAAGGCGCGCGGCCTGAAATTCGACATCGCCTTCACCTCGGCGCTGGTCCGGGCGCAAAAGACCTGCCAGCACATTCTCGACGCCGTCGGCCAGAGCGACCTGACGACCATCCGCGACCAGGCGCTGAACGAGCGTGACTATGGCGATCTCTCCGGCCTCAACAAGGACGACGCGCGCAAGAAATGGGGCGAGGAGCAGGTGCATGTCTGGCGCCGCTCCTACGACGTGCCGCCGCCCGCCGGCGAAAGCCTGAAGGACACCGGCGCGCGCGTCTGGCCCTACTACCTGCACGACCTGCAGCCGCACGTGCTGCGCGGCGGCACAGTGCTGGTCGCTGCGCACGGCAACTCGCTGCGCGCGCTGATCATGGCGCTGGACGGCAAGTCCGGCGAGGAGATCGTCAAGCTGGAGCTCGGCACAGGCGTGCCGGTCATCTACACGCTCAACGCCGATTCCACGGTGGCTTCCAAGGAAGTCCTGGAGAGCTGAGCCGGCAAGCGGCAAGCCATTCTTGATTGGGCATGATCTCTTCCGAAAACCGGTTCCCACTTTTCGGGATCATGCTTTGAAAAAAGCGCGTTGACACACATCGCTTGCCCGCTTACATGAGCCCGCACCAGCCCAGATGGCGGAATTGGTAGACGCGCACGGTTCAGGTCCGTGTTCCGCAAGGAGTGGAGGTTCGAGTCCTCTTCTGGGCACCAAATTCCCGTTTCGAACCATTCGACGGTTCAGAGACCCAAAGAAAAAGCCCGGTTCGTCCGGGCTTTTTCTTTGCCGCCAACCTCTCCTCCCGGCTAGGCGCTGAACAAACCGCTTCAAACTGCGCCGCCGGTTCGGTACGGTCGAAACTATGTCTCAATCGACCACCAACCCGATCTTCGGCGCCCGTCGGGATCAGGCGTTTCCCACGTTGGCTGAAGCCGACATCGATCGCATGCGCCGGTTCGGCGAGGCCAGCGCCTACGCCACCGGCGAGTACATCGTCACGGCCGGCGATGTGGCGCCCGGCCTGATCGTCGTCCTGTCGGGCAGGGTCGACATTATCCAGGACGGCGGGCTCGGCCGGCGCGAAACGATCGTGACGCATGGTCCGGGCAGCTTTGTCGGCGAACTGGCCCAGCTTTCGGCCCGCCCCTCGCTGGTGGATGCGCGGGCCGCCGAGCCGGTGAAGGCGTTCGTCATCGCCTCGCAGAGGCTGCGCGACCTGATGGTGCAGGAGGCCAATCTCGGCGAGCGCATCATGCGGGCGCTGATCCTGCGCCGTGTAGGGCTGCTGGAAAGCGCAACCAGCGGGCCGATCATCATCGGACCCGTCAACAATGCCGACGTCTTGCGGTTGCAGGGATTCCTGGCCCGCAGCGGCCAGCCGCACCGCGTGCTCGATTCCGACAGCGACCCCTGCGCCAAAACCCTGGTCGAGCGCTTCGATGTCGACCTCCACCATCTGCCGATCGTGCTGTGTCCGAGCGGCCGGCTGCTGCTCAATCCCGGCGAGAAGGACCTCGCCCGCTGCATCGGCCTGCTGCGGCCGATCGATGCCGACAAATTATACGACGTCGCCATAGTCGGCGCCGGGCCGGCGGGGCTGGCAGCGGCCGTTTATGCGGCGTCCGAAGGTCTGTCGACCATCGTCCTCGATTGCCGGGCCTTCGGTGGGCAGGCCGGCGCCTCCTCGCGCATCGAGAACTATCTCGGTTTCCCCACCGGCATTTCGGGCATGGCGCTGATGGCGCGGGCCTACAACCAGGCGCAGAAATTCGGCGTCGAAATGGTGATTCCCGACGAGGCGAAGCTGCTGAGCGCTGGGACCGACGGTGCCCGTTACACGCTTGACGTCGGCGACGGCGAGACCGTTCGGACGCGCACCGTGGTGATCGCCAGCGGCGCGCGCTACCGCCGCCTCGATGTCGCCAATCTGGCGCAGTTCGAGGGGACGTGCGTGCACTATTGGGCCTCGCCCATCGAAGCACGGCTTTGCCAGGGCCAGGAGGTGGCGCTGGTCGGTGCCGGCAATTCGGCCGGACAGGCGGCGGTCTACTTGGCCAGCCACGTGCACAAGGTGGCGCTGCTGGCGCGCGGCGGCAGCCTAGATGCCAGCATGTCGCGCTATCTGGTCGAGCGCATCAAGGCGCAGCCGAACATCGAGGTGCTGACCGGGACCGAGGTCGAGGCGCTGGAAGGCGACGAAGGCAATCTCAGCACGGTGCGGTGGCGCAACCGCGCCAGCGGCGTGGAAACGACGCGCCCGATCCGCCATCTCTTCCTGTTCATCGGCGCCGACCCGAATACGGACTGGCTGGCGCATTGCAACGTGGCGCTGGACGCCAACGGCTTCGTGCGCACCGGATCCGACCTGGGATCGGCGCATGGGGTGATGGAGACGAGCCGCAGCGGGGTGTTTGCCATAGGCGACGTCCGTGCCGGCTCGGTCAAGCGCGTCGCGGCGGCCGTCGGCGAGGGTGCCCAGGTGGTGGCTGCGTTGCACGCCTATCTCGCGCAGGACGGCAGCCACGCCGTCGCGCCTCAATTGATCGGGAGAGTGTGATGGCGGATGAATGCAGACATGCGGCTGAGATCAAGGACGTGACGCCGAGCGCGCTCGGCTGCGAGGAATGCCTGAAGAGCGGTTCGCAATGGGTGCATCTGCGGCTCTGCCGCACCTGCGGCCATGTCGGTTGCTGCGACGACTCGCCCAACCGTCACGCCACCAAGCATTTTCACGCCACCCGCCATCCGATCATCGAGGGCTATGATCCGCCGGAAGGTTGGGGCTGGTGCTACATCGACGAGGCCTTTCTCGACCTCGGCGACCGCACGACACCCCAGAACGGTCCGATCCCGCGCTTTTATTGAGCCCGACGTTATCGGGGCGCGACCTCAAAATCTGCCAGCGAAATATCGATACCCCAGCCATCCCGCCAGCGCGACCGAAGCGACCCAGATACAAGCGATGATCACGGCGGCGCTGCGGCTCACGGGCCTGTCAACGGCAAGGGCGGCGGTCTCCCTGTGTTCCGCCATCACCTCAGGCGGGATCATCTTGACCACGGCAAGGACGCCCAAGGGGACCAGGATCGCATCGTCGAGGTAGCCAATCACCGGGATGAAATCGGGGATCAGGTCGATTGGGGATAAGGCATAGCCTGCGACACACACGGCGAGCGCCTTGGCATACCATGGCGTTCGGGGATCGCGCGCGGCGAGGTAGAGCGCATGCACGTCGCGCTTGATTGTCCGTGCCCATTCATTCAGTGCCATGGGACGACTTTAACGCCAACGCGCTGATAGCGCACCCCAAGTGCCGGGCCCTTCCTCCTTGCCGATACCCAAAGAGCTGACGACCGCCGCTCTATCGCACGGAGCCGGTGACGGTCGGGTCGATCATGCTGGGAACCGATTTGCGTTCGTTGCCGGCAAGCGCGGCTATGATCAGCAGGCTGGCCACAACCGGCACGAACAGGATGGCAACGCGGGCTTGCACGTAGAAGATGGCGCGCCATTCGTTGCGCTTGTCGGGGCTGTTGCTCATCATACTCACTTTGTCAGACCTCCCAGGCGTGACATAGCCGGGAACCGTTAAGCAACTCCTTCCGACTTTGTTAACCCGGCGGAATTGAGGCGAAGTTCCGGGTCCTGATCCTCGGTTTCAGCCCAGCCCGAGCCGTCTGGCGCCTTGCCGGAACAGTGCCGCGGCATCCGGCTCGAAGCGGAAGGTGCCGATGAAATCGTCGCTTGAATAGTTCGGCAATGTCTTGCGGATGGCGGCGGCAAAGCCGCGCGCCTCGTCGAGCCGGCCCGCCAGCGCCAGGCAGTGTGCGGCGATCGCCAGGATGATGGCGTGGGCGTTGGGCCGCGCCGCTGCCTTCAGCGCCCATTCGGCCGCCTCGTCGAACTGGCCGAGCCGGACATGCGCCATCGCCCGCGCCCCCAGCATGCCGAACAGCAGCGGGTCGAACGGGCTGAGATGGCGCGAATGGTCGGACGAGCCGATCGCCGCCTGCGGGTCGCCCGACTGCGAGTGGACGAAGGACAGCGCGTAATGGCCAAGCGCGAAGTTGGGGCTGAGGTCCACCGCCCGTTCCAGTTCGAGCAGCGAACCGTCCTGTTCGCCGCGCAGCCACAGCGCCCGGCCCATCGCCCAGTGCGCGGCGGGATTGTGGTCGTCGACCAGCAGGCTGTGGCCGGCGCTCTCGAAGGCCAGCGCGCTTTCCCGGTCGCGGTCGCCCCAGCGCTGGAAGGCGTTTTGCCAATGGGTGAAGGACAGGCCGGCATAGGCGCGGGCAAAGGTCGGATCGAGCCGCAAGGCCATGTCGAAGAAATGCCTCGCCTGCTTGTTTTCGGCCTGGGTGAAGCGGTACATGTGCCAGAGGCCGCGGTGATAGGCCTCCCAGGCGTTGAGCGAATTGGGCGCCTTTAGCATGGCGCGGTTGCGCTCGACCGTTTCGATCTCGGCCGAGATCGACGACACGATGTTGTTGCCGATATCGTCAAGCAAGCCGAAGATGTCGTCGGACCGGCGCTCGAACGTCTCGGCCCAGACGATCCTGGCCGTGCGCACCTCGATGAGTTCGACGCTGACAATCAGGCGGCCGGGCGGGCTGCGCACCGTGCCGGTGGCGACATAGTCGACATTCAGCCGCCGGCCGGCATCCTCGGGTGCAATGTTCTTCTCGGCCAGTGCAAACACCGATCCGCGCGCGATGACGAAGAAATCCCTGAGCTTCGCCAGGCGCGTGATGATGTCGTGGGTAAAACCGTCGGCAAGCCCACCGCGCGCGCCGCCGGTTTCCTCGACAAACGGCATGACGGCCAGCGAAGCGTGGCTCGGCCCGACAGGGCCGGTATCGCCGGATGCGGCGACCAATTGCGATACCGTGGACAGGCCTGCCGGGAGCTGCAAGGCGGCTGGCCGTTGCTCACGCATCGCCCGCCAGGCGGCATTGACCGGTCCGAAATCGATCGCCTCCGACTGAAACAACTGTTCTGCCGCCGCCAGATGCTGCTCGGCCGCGCCAATCTCACCGCGTTCCGCCAGATTGGCCAGCAACGCCAGATGCGCGCGCGTGTCGAACGGCGCCAACTCGACCCATTTGTCGAGATGCGCGGACACAGCCGGGCTGTCAGCCGGATGGTTTGCGACAAGATGCTCCAGCACGGCGACGTGGCATGAGTGAAAACGCCGGCGTTGAGCGACCAGCCAGCTGTTGAAATGCGGGCTGCGTTCGAGCTCCAGCCCGTCGAGGAAATCGCCGGCGAACAGTTTGGCCAGCGCCCGTAGCCGCTCTGCATCGAGGGTGCCGATCCCTTGCGCCGCAGCGTCGCTGAGCTCCAGCGCATCGACCAGGCAATTGCTGAGGTCAAGCGCGACCGTGTCGCCTTGCGTGGAGACGCGGCGCCGGTCCGGCTCGTCGAGCGCGCCGCGCAGCTTGCTGAGGCACCAGCGAAGCTCGCCGCGTGGATCGTTGGGCACGTCCCACAACAGCTCGCACAGGCGACTGCGGCCGACGGCGTGCGGCGCCAGCGCCAGATAGGCAAACAGCGCGCGCAGCTTGCGTGAGGCCGGCAGCGCCACCGCAACGCCATTGCGGGAGATCGTCAGCGTTCCAAGCAGGCGCACGGACAGGCCGGTCACTTGGCCGTCCAGTCTCGATCGGGTGGATTCCACGTGCGTTTCCACGCCTGCTCCCACGCTGGCCTGTCGGCCCTTGCTGTATCACCGAAACCGACAAAGCGCATCCGGCGGCGTATTCCGCGCCGGATGCCGCCATTGCCGCAATGCCGGCATGTCTGTCCTAGCGCGGCCAGGTCTCGAAACCTCGCCGCCCAATCCGCCGGTTTGTAACCGGCTTGTGATGGCAAACGATCGAGGAGATCAAAGATGTTGCAGAAGCAGAAAATCAGGACCACCGCCGGGCGCGGACGCCTGTTCGACAGCATTCTCGACACAGTCGGCGACACGCCGGTGGTGCGTATCAACAATCTCTCGCCGGCCCATGCAACGATCTATGTGAAGGCTGAGTTCTTCAATCCGGGCGCCTCGGTGAAGGACCGCCTGGCGCTCAACATCATCGAGGCGGGCGAGCGCAGCGGCGCGCTGAAGCCGGGTCAGACGGTGGTCGAGGCGACCAGCGGCAACACCGGCATCGGGCTGGCCATGGTCTGTGCGCAGAAGGGCTATCCGCTGGTCGTCACCATGGCCGACAGTTTTTCGGTCGAGCGCCGCAAGCTGATGCGCATGCTGGGCGCCAAGGTGGTGCTGACGCCGCGCGCCGAGAAGGGCTTTGGCATGTACAAGAAGGCGGTGGAACTGGCTGAGGCCAATGGCTGGTTCCTCGCCCGCCAGTTCGAGACGGCGGCCAATGCCGCCATCCACGAGGCGACCACGGCGCGCGAGATCATCAATGATTTTGCAGGTTCGCGGCTCGACGGCTTCGTCACCGGCTATGGCACCGGCGGCACGGTCGTCGGCGTGGCACGCGTGCTGCGCCGGGAACGGCCGGAGACACGCATCGTGCTCTCCGAGCCGGCCAACGCGCAGCTCATCGGCAGCGGCAAGGCACAGCAGCGCGGTGCCGACGGCGCTCCCGCCGCCACCCACCCGGCCTTCGAGCCGCACCCGATCCAGGGCTGGACGCCGGACTTCATCCCCAATGTGCTGCAGGAAGCGATCGACGCCAGCCTCTATGACGAGGTGATGCCGGTTGCAGGGCCCGAGGGCATCAAATGGGCCAAGGCGCTGGCACGCCAGGAAGGCATCTTCACCGGCATTTCCGGCGGCGCCACCTTCGCGGTGGCGCGGCAGGTCGCCGAACGGGCGCCGGCTGGCGCGGTGATCCTGTGCATGCTGCCCGACACCGGCGAACGCTACATGTCGACGCCGTTGTTCGACGGCATCGAGGCCGAGATGGATGCCGACGAGATCGCTCTGTCGCGCTCGACGCCCGGCTGCCAGTTCCCGGCGGCTTGACGGAGACCCATCATGGACATGGCGCAAGAAACCCTTGGCGTGACCGAGGAAACGCTTGACCCCCAGGACTGGGCCGATGTGCAGGCCCTGTCGCACCGGGTCATCGACGATGCGGTCGATTATCTGCGCGACGTGCGCGACCGCCCGGTATGGCGGGAGATGCCGGCGGATGTAAGAGATGTCTTCGCGGCACCCCTGCCGCGATCGCCGGCGCCCCTCGCCGCTGTCTATGACGAGGTCTCCCGGACCGTGATGTCCTATCCGATGGGCAACATCCATCCGCGTTTCTGGTCCTGGTATATGGGGTCGAGCAACTTCACCGGCGCGCTCGGCGACTTCCTGGCGGCAATCCAGGGCTCTAATCTCGGCGGCGGCAACCACGCCGCCGGGCTGATGGACAGCCAGGTGGTGAACTGGTGCAAGCAGATGCTGGGTTTTCCCGCTTCTGCCGGCGGCACGCTGGTCAGCGGCGGCTCGATGGCCAACATCATCGGGCTGACCGTGGCGCGCAACGTCAAGGCCGGCATCGACGTGCGCGAGCATGGCGTTGCCGCCATCGAGAAGCCGTTGCGTTTCTATGGCTCCGACCAGATCCACTCCTGCCACCGCAAGGCGATGGAAGCGCTCGGCCTCGGCAACCGGGCGCTGCGCCGCATCCCGACCGATGCCGGCCTGCGCATGGATATCGCTGCCTTGCGCGCAGCGATCGCCGAGGACCGCGCGGCCGGATTCAAGCCGGCCTGCGTCATCGGCACGGCCGGCACGGTCAACACCGGGGCGATCGACGACCTGCGGGCGCTAGCCAAACTGGCGCATGAGGAAGACCTCTGGTTCCATGTCGACGGCTGCATCGGCGCGCTGATCGCCATTGCACCCGAAAATGCCCATCGCGTCGCCGGCATCGAATGGGCCGATTCGGTCGCGCTCGACCCGCACAAATGGCTGCACGCTCCATTCGAGGTCGGCTGCGCCCTGGTCAGGGATGCCGTCGCGCATCGCAAGACCTTCGCGGTGACGCCGGAATACCTGGAATCGACCCCGCGCGGTCTCGCCTCCGGCGAATGGCTGCACGACTACGGCCTGCAGACGTCGCGCGGCTTTCGCGCGCTCAAGGTGTGGATGGCGCTGAAGGAGCATGGCGCCGACAAGTTCGGACGTCTGATCGACCAGAATATTGCGCAGGCGGGTTACCTCGCCGGGCTGATCGAGGCCGAGCCGGAACTGGAGCTGGCAGCATTGCCGACCATCAACATCGTCTGCTTCCGCTATCAGCCGGGCCTCGCCGGCGAGGCGCCGAAGGCGCTCAACACCGAAATCATGCTGCGGCTGCAGGAAGAGGGCATTGCAGCACTCTCCGACACCACCGTACATGGCCAGCACTGGCTGCGGGTGGCGATCACCAACCACCGCACCCGGCGCGAGGATCTCGACCTTCTGGTGCGTCAAGTGACGAGGCTGGGGCGGCAGATCGCGGCGGAGCACCCTGCGTCTTTCTAGTTCCCGGCAGGCATGCGATTCTGGCGCCATGATTCGGGAGATCGAGACCGTGACGCTGTTTCGCATGGCTGCATTGGCTGCCTTGGTCTTCACGACCTCGGCCGAGTCCGCCGAGATGGCCTTTTTCGTCAAGAACCTGCGCAAGGAAGCGGTTGCGGTCGAGCTGTTCAGCCGCGACCGCGAAACGGTCTGGCCGGGCAACGATCAGGTATTCCTGATCGACCCCGCCTCACAAAAATCGGTGCCGCTCTCCTGCAATCAGGGCGAACACATCTGCTACGGCGCCTGGGTCAATGGCAACGACAGCATCTCCGCCGGCGTCGGGCCGGATAACGACCAGCCCTGCGACACCTGCTGCTTCATCTGCGTGGAACACACGACCGAGACGATCGATCTGGTACCTTAGTTCCGATATCCCCAAAATCAGTCTGGAATTGTTGCAATCGTCCCTTTAGCGGCCGCGCACGGCGTGCCATGGTCGCCCCGCGGCCGGGTAGGCCGTGTCTTTCCAGGGGGATACCATGTTTCATGCCTATGCGCGCCGCACGCTGGCCGCGCTGTCTCTCGTCATGCTGGTCGCGCCGTCGGCACATGCAGGCGACGTTACCTTTGCCATCAAGAACAGCCATCCCAATGCCATGCGCCTCGAGCTTTACAGCCAGGACCGCGACTATGTCTGGCCGGGCAACAACCAGGATTTCTACCTCAATGACGGCGAGACCAAGTCCTTGCCGATAACCTGCAACGAAGGGGAATCGATCTGTTACGGCGCCTGGGTCGATGGTGACGAGGAGACCTATTGGGGCGTCGGCCCCGGCAACAAGGAAAAATGCGAGGACTGCTGCTATACCTGCAGCGGCGGCGAGACCGAGGAAATCGATCTGGTCCCCTGACCGGTTTGCCAGCTTGACGGTTTTCCTGCTGGAGCCGTACAGCAATTCCAGGAAAAGTGTGAAGCGGTTCCGACGGGAATTGCGTTAGAACATAGCCTGGACAAATACCCAAAGCGCGCCGCGTCTGTCCGTCTCGATGTGACGCGCTTCAGGCAACAGGAGCGTAGCCATGGCCGGTATGGTCGAAAGCGACAAGATCGACGTCGGGTTCTCCGGCAAGCGCTGCATTCATTCGCGCAACTGCGTGCTCGGCGATCCGCATGTCTTCGTGCCCAACGCGCCGGGGCAGTGGATCCATCCCGAGGCGGCCAGCGTCGAGAAGATCGTCGCCATCGCCGAAAGCTGCCCCTCTGGCGCCATCACCTACATCAGGAAGGATGGCGGGCCGCAGGAACAGCCGCCGGTGGTCAACACCGTGCGTCTGCGGGAAAACGGCCCGCTGGCCGTGCATGCCGAGATCGTGCTCGACGGCGAGACTTTCTATCGCGCCACGCTCTGCCGCTGCGGCGCTTCGGAAAACAAGCCGTTCTGCGACGGCAGCCACACCAAATCGGGCTTTGCCGCCACCGGCGAGCCGCCGCTGAAGGACACCCCGGCGCTGGAAGTGCGGAACGGTCCGCTCAAGGTCACTCCGACGAAAAACGGCCCGCTGAAGCTGGAGGGCAATCTGGAGATCGTCACCGGCACCGGCCACACCGTCGACCGCACGACAGTCGCGTTCCTGTGCCGCTGCGGCCACTCGGCCAACAAGCCGTTTTGCGATGGGACGCACAAGAAGGTTGGGTTTGTGGGCTAAGGTGTCGATATTCAGGTGAGGCCGGCCTGCAAACGGCGGCTTCCTGCGCTTCCGGTGCTCACGTACCTTAAGTGCCCTCCGCTCCGGTTCTCGGAAGCCACCATTTTCGGCTCGGCCTGACCTGAATCTCGACACCTTGGCGGAACTGCCAATCCCCCTTGTGGGGGGAGATCGAACTCCACCGTGGCCCAGCGCTCGCGTCTTTATCGGCCGCCCCGTATCGGCTAAGGGCAGGAAAACAAAATTTACCCAGCCGGACGACCATCAGAAATGACCGCCAAGACCAAGCCAAAGCCGCTGTTCCTCGGGATCGACACCGGCGGCACCTACACCGATGCCGTGCTGTGGTCTGAGACAGAAGGCAAGCAAGAGGGGCCGAACAAGGGCAAGGTGCTGGCCAAGGCCAAGGCGCTGACCACCCGGCATGACCTGGCCGTCGGCATTTCCGGCGCGGTCGATGCGGTGCTGCAGAAGGCCGGCACCGATCCGGCCGCCATCAAGCTGGTCTCGATGTCGACGACGCTCGCCACCAACGCGCTGGTCGAGGGCCAGGGCGGCCGCGTGGCGTTGGTGATGATCGGCTTCTCCGAGGCCGACCTCGCCCGTGACGGGCTGAAGGCTGCACTCGGCACCGACCCGGTGGTGTTCTGCCCCGGCGGCCACGACGTGCATGGCAATGCGGCCAAGCTCGACCTGTCAGGGCTGGAGGCAGCGCTGCCGGAACTCGGCGTGTCGGTTTCCGGCTTTGCCGTCTGCGCCTATTTCGCCACACGCAATCCGGCGCACGAGATCGCCACTCGCGAGCTGATCCGCGAAAAGACCGGCCTGCCGGTCACATCAAGCCACGAGCTGTCGGCCAAGCTCGGCGGTCCGCGCCGCGCGCTGACGACGCTGCTCAACGCCCGGCTGATCTCGATGATCGACCGGCTGGTGGCGGCAACAGAGGGCTTCCTCGCACAGCGCAACATCGCCGCACCCCTGATGGTGGTGCGCGGCGACGGCGCGCTGGTTTCGGCGGCGTTTGCCCGCCAGCGGCCGATCGAGACCATCCTGTCCGGCCCGGCCGCCAGCCTGGTCGGCGCCCGTCACATGACCGGGCTCGACAACGCCATGGTGTCCGACATCGGCGGTACCACCACCGACGTCGCCGTGCTCGACAAGGGCCGGCCGCGGCTCGATCCGGAAGGCGCCACCGTCGGCGGCTTCCGCACCATGGTCGAGGCGGTGGCCATGCGCACCTTCGGCCTTGGCGGCGATTCCGAAGTGGCGCTGGAGGATGGCGCACTCAACCCGAAAATCCTGCTCGGACCGCGCCGCCTGGTGCCCTTGGCGCTGGCGGGGATGGCCCACGGCGACGCCGTCACGGCGGAACTGGAACGGCAATTGCGGGCGCCCAATCCTGGTCGCATGGACGGCCGCTTCGCGGTGCGCACCGGCGTGCCGGACCGGCTCGCCGCCGGATTGACCGGCGCCGAAGCGCGGCTTTACGAGGCGATTGGTGCCGTGCCGCTCGCCGTCGACAGGCTTTTGACCTCCAACGCGCAGAACGCGACCTTGAACCGGCTGGTGTCGCGCGGGCTGGTGCATGTCGCCGGCTTCACGCCATCGGACGCCGCCCATGTGCTGGGCAAGCAGGCGAACTGGGATCCGGCCGCCGCCCGCCTCGGCGCCGAACTGTTCGCGCGCAAGCGCGACGGCCGTGGCCAGCCCATCGCCGCATCGCCGGAGGTGATCTCGGAGCGCGTGCTGGTGACGCTGACACGCTGGTCGGCGGAATACATCCTCGAAACCGCCTTCGCCGAGGACGGGCTCGATGGCGCGTCGACGGTAGCGCATGCGCTGGTGCAGCGCGCCGTCGATTCTCACCCCGGCATTGCCCGGCTGAGCGTCGCGCTCGACCGCCCGGTCATCGGCCTCGGCGCTTCAGCGCCGCTGCACTATGCCGGCCTGCCGCCGCTGATCGGCAATGAGTGCGTGGTGCCGGAAGATACCGACGTCGCCAACGCGCTCGGCGCCGTCGTCGGCCAGGTCAGGGTGTCGGCCGAGGCGCGGGTCAGCCAGCCCAAGGAAGGCCTGTTTCGTCTTGCCTCGGGCGAAACCGTGCGCGATTTCCTCGACGAAGCGGCGGCGATCGCGGCGGCCGAGGCCGATGTCCGCGCCATCGTCGCCCAGCGCGCCAGGGATGCCGGCACCGACAGCGCCGAAATCGAGGTCGCGACCGAATTCCGCGTCTCGACCGTCGAAGCGCAGCGAATGTTCATCGAGGCGCATGTGGTGGCGGTGGCCTCGGGAAGGCCAAGGATTGCTGTTTAGCCCCTTCTCCCCGTTCACGGGGAGAAGGTCCCGGCAGGGGGATGAGGGGCAGCGCCGACGATCGAACGAGTGGCGCCATCTTTGTAGAACCTAGCGCCGCCCCTCATCCGGCTGCCGCCATCCTCTCCTCGTGAACGGGAGAAGGACGCTCTCATCGCCGGTTTCGGCGACCTTGCCTAAAAGTTCCCTTCACCTTAAGCCGAATTGACCCTGCAAACCTGACATGCCAAACGCCCGCCCGAGCCTTTCGTCTGGAGACCAGCTTATGACCGATCGCATCGAGATCGCCGGATTGCGGATTGCCCGCGAGCTGCATGATTTTGTGGCTGGCGAGGCGTTGCCCGGCACCGGCGTCGAAGCGGCCGATTTCTGGAACGGCTTCTCGGTCATCGTCCATGACCTCGGTACCAAGAACCGGGCGCTGCTGGCAAAACGCGACGCTATCCAGGAGAAGCTCGACGGCTGGTATCGCGATCATGGCGCGCCCATCGACATGGAGGCCTACAAGATCTTCCTGAAGGAGATCGGCTATCTCGTCCCCGAGGGACCGGCCTTCAGCGTGTCGACCGAAAATGTCGACCCGGAAATCGCCGTCGTCGCCGGACCGCAGCTGGTCGTGCCGGTGATGAATGCCCGCTACGCGCTCAACGCCGCCAATGCGCGCTGGGGTTCGCTCTACGATGCGCTCTATGGCACCGACGCCATTCCCGAAACCGACGGCGCCGGGAAAGGCAAGAGCTTCAATCCGGCGCGCGGCGCCAAGGTCGTTGCCTGGGCTAAGGACTTCCTCGACCAGTCGGTGCCGCTCACCTCGGGCAAGTGGGCAGGCGTCAACGGGCTTTCGTTTGTCAACGGCATGCTGCGGCTGGGCGAGGGTGCCGGTGTCACGACACTCGCCAATACCAAGCAATTCGCCGGCTATCGCGGCGATGCCGCCAACCCTGAAGCCGTGCTGCTGGTCAGGAACGGCCTGCACATCGAGATCGTGATCGACCGCAACAACCAGATCGGCAGGACCGATCCGGCGGGGATCGCCGATGTCATCCTGGAATCGGCGCTGACCACCATCCAGGACTGCGAGGATTCGGTCGCGGCGGTGGATGCTGAGGACAAGGTCGTCGTCTATCGCAACTGGCTCGGCCTGATGAAGGGCGATCTGGCCGAAGAAATCACCAAGGGCGGCAAGAGTTTTGTCCGCAAGCTCAACCCCGACCGCACCTACACCGCGCCTGCCGGCGGCACGCTGACCGTGCCAGGCCGCTCGCTGATGCTGGTCCGCAATGTCGGCCACCTGATGACCAATCCGGCGATCCTTGATCGCGACGGCAACGAGGTGCCGGAAGGCATCATGGATGCGGCGATGACGGCGCTGATCGCGCTGCACGATGTCGGGCGGAACGGACGGCGCGCCAACTCCCGCGCCGGCTCGATGTATGTCGTGAAGCCCAAGATGCACGGGCCGGAGGAAGTTGCCTTCGCCGTCGAGATCTTCGACCGCGTCGAGGCACTGCTCGGCATGGCGAAGAACACCATCAAGATGGGCATCATGGATGAGGAGCGGCGCACCACCGTCAACCTCAAGGAAGCGATCCGTGTCGCGAAGGAGCGCGTGGTGTTCATCAACACGGGCTTCCTCGACCGCACCGGCGACGAGATCCACACCTCGATGGAAGCCGGCCCGATGATCCGCAAGGGCGACATGAAACAGGCCGCCTGGATTTCGGCCTACGAGGCCTGGAATGTCGACACCGGGCTCGAATGCGGGCTGGCCGGCCATGCACAGATCGGCAAGGGCATGTGGGCGATGCCGGATTTGATGGCGGCGATGCTGGAGCAGAAGATCGCGCATCCCAGGGCCGGCGCCAACACCGCCTGGGTGCCGTCGCCGACGGCGGCGACGCTGCATGCCACGCACTACCACAAGGTCGATGTCCACGCCGTGCAGGCGGAGCTGAAGAACCGGCCCAAGGCCAAGCTCGACGATATCCTGTCGGTGCCGGTCGCGGTGCGCCCAAACTGGACTCCCGACGAGATCCAGCGCGAGCTCGACAACAACGCGCAGGGCATCCTGGGCTATGTCGTGCGCTGGATCGACCAGGGCGTCGGCTGTTCGAAAGTGCCAGATATCAATGATGTCGGCCTGATGGAGGATCGCGCAACGCTGCGCATCTCCTCGCAGCACATCGCCAACTGGCTGCACCACGACGTCTGCTCGCGCATCCAGGTGATGGATTCCCTGCGGCGCATGGCGGCCATCGTCGACCTGCAGAATGTCGGCGACCCGCTCTACCGCCCGATGGCCGCCGACTTCGACAACTCGATCGCCTTCCAGGCCGCCTGCGACCTGGTGTTCAAGGGCCGCATCCAGCCCAACGGCTACACCGAGCCGGTGCTTCATGCACGGCGGCTGGAACTGAAGACGCGCGCCTCGGCCTGAGCCGAAGATTCATGGGAGCCAAGGCCAAGGTGCCGCCGCTTGCGTTTCCAGCTCTTGAAGGGCGAGGGGGCGTCACGCCGCCTGCGCCACGCGCTCCGAACTCATGCGGTAGGAGATCGCTTCGGCCAGGTGGATGCGGCCGACCGTTTCGCAGGCATCGAGATCGGCCAGCGTCCGCGCCACTTTCAGCACGCGATGATAGGCCCGCGCTGAAAAGGCGAGCTTTTCGCTGGCGTCCTTGAGCAGCGACAGGCCGGCGGCGTCCGGCATGGCGATCTCCTCGATGACCGCCGGTGCGCAATGCGCGTTGGTGGTGGCGCCGACGCCGAGCCGCTCAAAACGCTCGCGCTGGATGGTGCGGGCACGCGCCACCCGTAGCGCCACCGAGGCACTTTTCTCCGCCCGGTCGGGCCGGATCAGGTCGCTGGCCGAGACCGCCGGCACCTCGATCCTGAGATCGATGCGGTCGAGCAGCGGGCCTGAGATGCGCGCCTGGTAATCGGTGCGGCAGCGCTCGCCGCGCAGGCAGCGATAGCCCGGCTCGCCGGCCATGCCGCAGCGGCAAGGGTTCATCGCCGCGACCAACTGGATGCGCGCCGGATAGGTGACGCGATGGTTGGCGCGCGCGATCATGCAGTCGCCGGTCTCCAGCGGCTGGCGCAGCGCGTCGAGCGTCTGCGGCGTGAATTCGGGAAACTCGTCGAGGAACAGCACGCCGTGATGGGCGAGCGACACCTCGCCCGGCCGGGCGCGGATGCCGCCGCCGACCATCGCAGCCATCGAGGCCGAATGATGCGGCGCGCGGAACGGCCGCCGGTCGGTCAGCTTGCCTTCGCCGAGTTCGCCCGCCACCGAGGCGATCATCGACACTTCCAGAAGCTCCTTCGGCGCCAGCGGCGGCAGGATCGATGGCAGTCGCTGCGCCAGCATCGACTTGCCCGATCCCGGCGGCCCGATCATCAAGAGGTTGTGTCCACCGGCCGCCGCCACTTCCAGCGCCCGCTTGGCCGTCTCCTGGCCCTTGATGTCGGCAAGGTCGGGCAGGTCGCGCGCCGAGGCGTGGATGCCGGCCTCCGGTCGCGACAGCACCTGCGTGCCGCGGAAATGATTGGCGATCGCAATCAGGCTGCGTGGCGCCAGAATGTCGAAATCCTTGCCGGCCCAGGCCGCTTCCGGCCCGCAGGCGAACGGGCAGATCAGGCCCTTGCCCTCGGCGTTGGCGCCGATTGCCGCCGGCAAGGCGCCGGCCACCGCGGCAATCGTCCCGTCGAGCGACAATTCGCCGAGCACGACATAGCCGGCCAGCATGTCGCCCGGAATGGCGCCCAGTGCCGCCATCAGGCCAAGCGCGATCGGCAGGTCGTAATGGCTGCCTTCCTTGGGCAGGTCGGCCGGCGCCAGATTGACCGTGACCTTCTTCGACGGCATCGACAGGCCGGAGGCATGCAGCGCCGCCTGCACCCGCTCGCGGCTTTCGGCCACCGCCTTGTCGGCCAGGCCGACGATGTGCATGTTGACCTTGCCCGGCGCGATCATCACCTGCACGTCGACCGGCACGGCCTCGATGCCCTGGAAAGCCACCGTTCGAACCCGCGCCACCATATTTTGCCCCCGAATACCAGTTCGCTCGCAGGGCCCTGCGATCAGGCCGCGAGCGAACTCAGCCAAGACAACCACAGATTTTCGAGTTAGGCAAGAACATTACAGGAACATTCGCGCGCTGCAAAGTTCCGTGCGGGAAGGACTGCGAAGCGGGGACCGGCTATTTCCTCTTGTTTTCGACAGCGTCCCAGAACATGCTGGCGATACAGACGCCACCAAAACGCTGCACTTCACGCACCGCGGTCGGCGACGTCACGTTGATCTCGGTCATGTAGTCGCCGATGACGTCGATGCCGACGAGGATGAAGCCGCGCGCTTTCAGCGCCGGCCCGATGCGGGCGTAGGTCTCGCGCTCGCGCGTCGTCAGCTCGGTCTTTTCGGCGCGGCCGCCGACATGCATGTTGGAGCGGGAATCGTGCTCTGCCGGCACCAGGTTGATGGCACCGGCCGGTTCGCCGTCGATCAGGATGATGCGCTTGTCGCCCTTGCGCACGTCCTTCAGGTAGCGCTGCACGATATAGGGCTCGCGGAACATCTGGCCGAACATCTCGAGCAGCGAAGCAAGGTTGCGGTCGGCCTCCAGCATATGGAAGATGCCGGCGCCGCCATTGCCGTAGAGCGGCTTGACGATGATGTCGCCGAACTCCTTGCGGAAGGCCGCGACCTCGAGCGGGTCCTTGGTGATCAGCGTTTCAGGTCGGGAAATTCGGTGACGAACGTGCGGCGAAGGCCCTTCCACTTTCAACTTGTAGACCGGGCCACTGTCTACAGACCCCCCTATCGCAGCGGTGCCAAAGTGCCACCGTTTTAGCAGGTTCATCGTCATCAGGTGTCCGATCCGTGGCCAGCAGAACGTCGCCTTCGGAGGCGCTTGGCGTTAGGAAAGACAAACGCTGCTGCCGTCCCACCAGACGATCTTGATCCTGTAGGCGGTGCACCTAAAGCGCCGGTGAAGGGATCTGACCCGGCATCGCGCACCAGTGCCTTAGGCACCTAATGAAGCTTTGGCGCGGGCAGTAGTCTTGATGCACCCCAGCCGACCAAACCGCCGACGCTGAGCGGCCCCACTGCTGCTGGGCCGATCAAGAGCAGCGCGATCAGCATCGCTGCGATCGGCTTACCCATGCCCGCCGTTATCGCCGCCGTCATCCCGGACACCAGCGCGACGGTAATAGGCATGGACGGCAATAGCCAAACAGCAGCACCGCCGGCTGCCGCACCCGCAAACAGCAGAGGAAAAGCTGCGCCGCCGCGCCATCCGGAGGAAAGACAGAGGGCAAGAGCCAGGGCTTTCAGCGCGCCCAGGACCAGCAATGTGCCCATTCCTGCCTCCTGTGCCCAATGCAGCATGGCTTCCAATTCGTGATGGCCTGAAAAACGCAGGATAGGGAATGCAGAGGCGAGCGCAGCGAAAAGCACGGAGCCGGCGATCGTCTGCGCCGTGATACCGCCGACCCTATGCAGAAGTTTCTCGATCGGAGGCAACGTTGCGACGAAAACCAGTCCTATCGCAGCGCCCAGAGCGGCAGGCAATAAGGCCCAAAGCATATCGGTTCCATCACCGGCGGCCTCGTGCGGTGGCAAATGAATACGCAGCGCGATTTCCGGCAGGAGCCGCTTTGCGACAAGTAGGAAACCGAGCAGGCCTGTCAGGCCGGCAAGGTAGACCTGCCATTGCGGGGCTTCCGGATGCTCCTGCGTAATCGCCGCACCGCCGGGTGGCGAACCGTATAAGCCGCCAAGCGCGCCTGCGGCACCGGCTTCGCCGATCAGGCGTTCGTCGGTCGCATCGTGCGCAATCAACGATGTAATGAGCGCCGACATTTCGGCGACCACTGCGAGTATCCCGGCCTCCGGCCCAACAGCGCCGCCAAAGCCGACGGCAATGATGGCCATCAGCGCCAGCAGCAACGCGTTGCGGTGCTTCTGCTCGTGCGGACGCCGTACTGCATCAATCTGCTCCGACAGACCCTCGCCGGCATACCAGTGACGCAGCAGCGCTATGATGACGCCACCAGACGCAATAACGAGGAAGACATACCAGCGCCCGTCAGGTCCGGACCAGACAAGCTTCGACACGAAACCCATCAGCCACAGCACGAGCGCGGCGGCCGCGCCAGCAACAAAACCATAGGTGGCGGCAAGCAGGCTCTGTCTCAATCACCTTCTCCAGAATCATACCCAACCGTACGCGGCGACCGTACCGCCAGCAATCGATGTTATGTGGCCCGGATACCACCGGCACGGCTGGGCCAGAAGTCGACACAAACGGATAAGCGCAATCACCAGTATCATTCCGCCTAGAGAAGCCATTCCACCGGCAGCAGGCCGATCACGGTCAAGGCAATCCTCTTGATCCAGGTCGCGCCGGGTTCGCTCTCATGGATCACGTCCTTGCCGTTGGGCAACCTGTCTCGCCAGACGAGATCGCCATCGGCATCGAGTTCGGGCCGGTAAGCGACGTCGTCGAGCCGACCTTGAAAGGCCGCGCTGACTTGGCGGGCCATCGACGGACTTTCGATCAGAAAGCCCATCTCGCAATTGAGAAGAGCCGAGCGGGGATCAAAATTGAAGGAGCCGATGAAAATGCGCTCGTCATCCACCGCGAAGGTCTTGGCATGCAGGCTTGCGCCGGAAAGGCCAAAGGGATTGAGCTTAAGCCCATTCTCGTCCGCCATTTCGCCGCGCAGCTTCAGCTCATACAGTTTCACGCCCGATTGCAGCAAATTCTTGCGGTACTTCGCATACCCCGCATGGACGGTCAGGACGTCGGTCGTATTCATGGCGTTTGTGAGGATGCGAACGTCAAGCCCATTGCGGGCAAGTGCCGCGAAATAGTCCGTCCCGGCCCGACCTGGCACAAAATAGGCGGACACGAGCACAAGGTTACGCTTGATGCCACCCAGGATCTCCCCCAGCCTGAAAATCATCAGATGCTGACGTTCTGCCTTGCCCTCCCCTTTGACTGGGTCGTCGGCGACAAGGCGCACATCTGTCCATTCAAGCGGCGCGCGTCCATCGGCAAACTGGCTCGCGCTTGCCTCGGCGTCCAGCTTGAAAACCGCAGCCGCTTCGCTTGCCTTCACCGATTCGACCCGGGCGCGAAAGGCGGCGATATCGCCCTGGCCGTCTATGATGGTCTCCACTGCGTGAACGGACGGACTGTTCCAGTAGGCGTCGAAGACCTGCGCGGTTTCCGGCACGATCGCCCCCGTTCCCAGGACATCCATGTCGATGTAGAACGCGTCGTCACCCACCTGGAAATACTCGTCGCCGATGTTACGGCCGCCTATGATCGCCGCCGCCCCATCGACAATGAAGGCCTTGTTATGCATCCGGCGGTTCATGCGCGGGAAATCAAAGAGATAACCCATCATTTTCGGCGAACGAACGGTTGACGGGTTGAACAGACGTATTTCAAAATTCTCCTCGGCATTGAGCGCAGCCATGAAAGAGTCCAGCCCGTGAACACCGTTATCGTCGAGAAGCAGACGGACCCTGACACCACGCTGCGCCGCCCTTTCCAAAGCATCGAGCAGCAAGATGCCTGACGTGTCGTCGTGCCAGATGTAATATTGAACGTCGATTGACCGCTCGGCAGCTTCGACCAGAGCCAGCCGGCTTACCAGCGCATCATGTCCACGCTGCAGGGGAACGATGCCCGACTTGCCCGAATGCGCGCGCATCGCCTCCATCATGCGCTGTCCGAGCCTGCTCGACGGGTCAACTTTCATGGCAAGCGAGGCCACGCGTCCCGAGGTGTCGGGAAGCGGATAAAGAAAGCGCAGGGCCAAGATCGATGCTGCGGCGATCAGGACAAGAGAGACCAAACCAACCAGAACGCGCCGCATGCAAACTCCCATCCGATAACTCCAAGACTACAGGCGCCTGGCAGCTTGCCCAGCCGCACCGCGTGGGCCACAGCGCCTGAGACGGCAGTCCCTTCCCTGCAATCGAACGCCTCAGCTTCGCGCTATTGCACTGACCAACGCGTCGAAGTGGCGCCTCATCTTTTCGACCGGCACGCCCGAGAAGCCCAGAACGAGCGCCGCGTCCATTCTCGCGCCGACCGTGTAGTCCGACAACGGAAAACACTGGATGGCGGCCGCTGATGCAGATCGATGAACTGCGGCATCGTCGCGCCCGCCTTCGAGCCGGGCGATGGCATTCATCCCGCTGCCGAGACAGTCGATCCGGGCTTCCCGTGTAGCGAACGCGAACGTCCGTTCAAGGCAGCGAGCGGCGCGACCGAATTTGCCACAGCTGCGCACTTGCTGATGTCGATCCTGGCAGCGACGCGCAGTATTTACCTTATCGTGGGAGGGTACGGTGAAAAATGCTGCCGGCAAGGACGCGCCGTTCCTAGGTTGGGCTTCTCCGCAGTGGGCTACATCAGGCTGATCAAATCAAGAACATTGCAAGAATACGCATCCGCACAGGTCGCGGCCGGGTTGTGCCCGGTTGAAAAAAAGGAACATGGTTAACACAAAGTAAAAACGGACTACGTCCGCCGCTTGTCCTCGACCGCGTCCCAGAACAGGCTGGCGATGTCGGCGCCGCCAAAACGCCTGACTTCGCGCACGCCGGTCGGTGACGTGACGTTGATCTCGGTCATGTAGTCGCCGATGACGTCGATGCCGACGAGGATAAAGCCGCGCGCTTTCAGCGCCGGCCCGATGCGGGCGCAGATCTCGCGCTCGCGCGTCGTCAGCTCGGTCTTTTCGGCGCGGCCGCCGACATGCATGTTGGAGCGGGAATCGTGCTCGGCCGGCACCCTGTTGATGGCACCGACCGGTTCGCCGTCGATCAGGATGATGCGCTTGTCGCCCTTGCGCACATCCTTCAAATAGCGCTGCACGATATAGGGCTCGCGGAACATCTGGCCGAACATTTCGAGCAGCGAGGCAAGGTTGCGGTCGGCCTCCAGCATGTGGAAGATGCCGGCGCCGCCATTGCCGTAGAGCGGCTTGATGATGATGTCGCCGAACTCCTTGCGGAAGGCGGCGACTTCGAGCGGATCCTTGGTGATCAGCGTGTCCGGCATCAGGTCGGGAAACTCGGTGACGAAGATCTTTTCCGGGCTGTTGCGCACCCAGGCCGGGTCGTTGACCACCAACGTCCCGGGGTGGATGCGTTCGAGGATATGCGTGGTGGTGATGTAGTTCATGTCGAAGGGCGGGTCCTGGCGCAGTAGGACGACATCCATTTCCGCCAGATCGGTGCGCACCTTTTCGCCGAGCGAATAATGGCTGCCCTTCTCGTCGCGCACCTGCATCTCCTCGATGCGGGCAAACACCTTGCCGTCGCGCAGCGACAGCCGGTCGGGCGTGTAGTGGAACAGCTGATGGCCGCGCCGCTGCGCCTCCAGCGACAGCGCGAAGGACGTGTCGCCGGCGATCGACACGGTGGAGATGTGGTCCATCTGGACGGCGATTTTCAGCTTCATGGCAAGTCTCCGGCGGCTCGGATGGGGCGACTGTCTTGCCTGTACAGGCTCACTGACCGTCTGCCAATCGCGACATTTTGAAGATTGGCATCAGACAACCGCAAGCCCGCCCTGCCTTCCGATTGGAGACAAGGCGAGGCTGCGCGTCATCGCTTTCTTAAGCCTTGCCGTGCAACGGTAAGTCCGAATGCGCCCGGCCGAACTGACGCAGGGCCGGGCACTCGATGGAACAACGACCAATGAACGCCGTCACCGCCATCCGCGCCACCGCAACCAAACAGCTCGAACTCACCATCCTCATGCCCTGCCTCAACGAGGCCGAGACGCTCGCCGTCTGCATCGGCAAGGCGAAAACCTTCCTCGACAAGGCGGGCATCTCCGGCGAGGTGCTGATCGCGGACAATGGCAGCACCGACGGATCGCAGGCGATTGCCGCGGAAGGTGGCGCCCGTGTCGTCCCGGTGGCGCAGAAAGGCTATGGCGCAGCCCTTTTGGGCGGCATCGCGGCTGCCAAGGGCCGCTTCATCATCATGGGCGACGCCGACGACAGCTATGATTTCGGCGCGCTGGAAGCCTTCGTCGCGCGGCTGCGCGACGGCGCCGACCTGGTCATGGGCAATCGCTTCCAGGGCGGCATCGAGGCCGGCGCCATGCCGCCGCTGCACCGCTACCTCGGCAATCCGGTGCTGAGCTTTGTCGGCCGCCTGTTCTTCCGCATCAAGACCGGTGATTTCCATTGCGGCCTGCGCGGCTTCAATGCCGACAGCATCAGGAAGCTCGACCTGCAGACCACCGGCATGGAATTCGCCAGCGAGATGGTGGTGCGCGGCGCCCTAGCCGGCCTGCGCATCGAGGAAGTGCCGACCACGCTCAAGCCCGACGGCCGCAGCCGGCCGCCGCATCTGAGAACCTGGCGCGATGGCTGGCGACACCTGAAGTTCCTACTGGTCTACAACCCGCGCTGGATGTTCTTCATCCCGGGCACGGTGCTCGGCGGCCTTGGCATACTGTTCGCGGCGCTGCTGGTGTTCGGGCCGCTGCGCGTGATCGACAATCTGTCGCTCGACCTCAACACCTTCGTCGCCGCCTGTTTCATGGTCGTCACCGGCGTCCAGCTCATCACTTTCGGCGCCATTTCGCGATACTATGCCGAGATAACCGGTATCCTGCCGCCAAGCCGCCGTTCAGACTGGCTGACCAGAACCATCAGCACCGACCGTCTCGCCGCCAATGCTGGCATCTGCTTTGCCGGCGGCGTCTTGTTCTTCGGCTATGCCGTTGCGCGCTGGGCGCATCTCGGCTTCGGCCCGCTGAACGATTCCGAAATCCCGCGCATCGTCGTGCTGGGCCTGAGCCTGATCGTCATTTCCTTCCAGGTCTTCTTCTCGGCCTTTCTGCTCGGTGTCCTGGAAATACCGGTCAAGCGGCTGAAGTATGGGCGGACCGGTCAATCCGGTGAACTGCCGGCCAATGAATTGCCGGCCAGTGAATCGCCGGATAACCAACTGCCGGCGCGCAACGCATGAGCGAAGCATTGCCGGTCTTTGTCCGGACGCGCCTGTTCCGGTTCCTGACGGTCGGCGTCGGCGCCGCATTGCTGCTGTTCGTCCTATCGTGGCTCCTGGTGTCGCTGGGCTTTTCGCCCTTCATAGGCAGTGTCGTCGCCTATGCGATCACTTTCGTTGTCGCCTATAGCGCGCAGCGCGGCTGGACATTCGGCGGCCAGCACGATCATGCCAGCGCCATGCCGCGCTATCTTGCGCTGCAGGTCGGATGCGCGCTGTTTTCGGGCCTGGTGTCGCATCTGGCGGTCACCCGTTTCGGCATGTCGGCGCTTGCCATGTCGGCGCTGATGACGGTTGCCGCAAGCTCGGTGAGCTACATTCTGTCGTCGCTGTGGGTGTTTCCGGCGCGCGATTGATGCATGCGCCCAAAAGTGGCGCAAAATCGCCCCGCTTTACGCTTTGTGAAGCGGCCAGCGTTAGCGTGCGCCGGGTAGACACAGGCTGAAAGCCCACTCCATGACCACCGCTCATACTGCGATGCTTTCCAAAGACGGGGCACGCGCCTCCTGGCGATCGGACCTCATGCTGGCGCTGCTTGCCACGCTCGGCTTCCTTGTCGTCAACGCCTGGGCCGGTTTCCCGGCGCTGAGCAATGCCGGTGGCGACAATGACGATCTGTTGCGGCTGGTTGAAGTGCGCGACCTCTTGGCCGGCCAGGGCTGGTTCGACCTGCATCAATACCGGATGGGCCTGGAAGGCGGCTTCGTCATGCATTGGTCGCGGCTGGTCGATGCACCGATCGCCGCCATTGTGCTCGGCGTATCGAGCCTGACCGGCAACACCCTGCTTGCCGAGAACGTTGCGCAGGTGGCGTGGCCGGCGCTGCTTTTCGGCCTGACCATGGTCTTCATCATTCGCGCCGCGCGCAGCTTTGCCGGCGATGGCGCGGTGCTGCCCGCCCTCATCGTCGGCGCAGCAGCGCTGTATTTCATCGGCATCTTCGAGCCGGCCGCGCTCGATCATCACAATGTCCAGCTGATGCTGACCGTCGCCAGCCTGAGTTTCCTGCTCGAAGCGCGTCTGCGCAGGTCGGCGGCGTTCCTTGCCGGCCTGTGCGCCGCGTTGACCCTGGCCGTCGGCATGGAGACCGCCCCCTACGTCGCCGCCATCGGCGTCTGCGTGGCGACGCTGTTTGCCTTTGACGCATCAGGCGAAAGACTGATCGCCAGGGATTTCGGCCTTGGCTTTGCCGGCGTCGCGGCGCTTGTCTTCGTCGCCACCGTCCCGCTATCGGCCTGGGGCCAGGCGCAATGCGATGCCTTCTCGACGATGCAGCTCGTCGTCGCCGCCCTTGCCGGAACCGGGCTTGCGGCGATCGCCTCGCTCGAAGCGGCCGGGCGCGGGCAACGGCGGCTGTCGCTTGGCGTGCTCGGCGTCGCGCTCGGCGCGGTCCTCTTTTTGCTGTTCCCGCAGTGCCTCGCGTCACCCTATGCGGGGCTCGATCCGCGCCTGAAGACGTTGTGGCTCGATCATGTCGACGAGGCGCAGTCGCTGTTCCAGCTCGCCGCCCACGATCCCGCCGAGCTGGCGGCGCGCTATGCCACGCCGTTGGTGGCGCTCGTTCTGATGGTGTTACGCGTGCGCCGTGGCGTCTGGCGGCGCCAGGACAGCCTCGTCGCCACGCTGCTGGTCGTGGCGTTCCTCGTCAGCGTCTGGCAAGTGCGCGGCTCGACATTCTCGATTGCCTTCGCGGTGATCCCGCTTTCGGCCTGGATCGCCAAATGGCGGCAACGGGCCGAAACCAGCCCGTCGCGCGGCTCGGTGCTGCGGATGGCCGCGGCCTGGCTCATCTCGGTGAACTCGATCTGGTCGGGCGCCGCCCAGGCGGCGTCGGCGGCGTTTGCAACTGGTGTAAAAATCACCGGCGACGCCAGTGTCGGCGCGAGCGTCGACCCGTCCTGCCAGGCCAAGGCCACCTTCGCCACACTAGGCAGGTTGCCCGATACCACCGTGCTTGCCGTCTCCAATATCGGATCGCCGATCCTGGTGTACTCCCGGCATCGCGTGTTCGCCGGACCCTACCACCGCAACGTCGCTGGAGACCTGCTTGCGCTCGACGCTTTCCTCGGTTCCGATGCGCAAGCCAGGTCGATCGTCGGCGATCATCACGTCGGCCTTGTCGCGCTGTGCCGCGGCAACTCGGAAAGCCAGCTTCTGGCCTCCACCGCGCCGGACGGCTTTCTTGCCGGGCTGATGCGCGGCAACGTGCCGGAATGGCTGGAGCCGATCGCGGACACGAAGGGCGCCTCGCTCGAACTCTACCGTGTCCGGCCCAGGGGCTGAGGGTGGCCTGAAACAAGGGCTGGACGCACCTCGCGCCATCCCTCCGTATACGACGCGCTTTACCCGCGAATAATCGATTTGGCGATACCTTTCCTAAAGGGTTTGCTGCCAGTCTGAAGCTAAATTCCGAAGTCACAAAACAGGGACACCGATGCAAACTTCGTTTGGCACCGGTCAGGCAAACAGGGAGAGCACGGATCTGGCGTTTACCGATCCGTTGACCGGGCTTGGCAACCATCGCCGCTTCTTCGACAAGGTCGATCGCCTGATCAGCGACCGAGCCGACGACCCGGCGCCGTTTACCGTCGGCATTCTCGACCTCGACGGCTTCAAGCCGATCAACGACCTGTTCGGCCACAAGGCCGGTGACGATATCCTGATCCAGGTCGCGATGCGGCTGCGCGCCTCGATGGACGGCCATTCCACCGTCTGCCGCATCGGCGCCGACGAATTCGCCTATCTCTACCCGATGGTCTTCAGCGAGGAGGCGGCGGCAGAGAAATCCCGCATGCTGATCGAGATTCTTTCGGCGCCCTATGATGTCGGCGAACGCACCGCCAGGCTTTCGGCCTCGGTCGGCTGTTCGCTGTTCTATTCGGGCGACGAGACCACCGAGATCCTCATCAACAAGGCAGAGACGGCGCTCTACCACGCCAAGCGCTCCGGCCGTGGCCGCGTCGTCGTCTACACCCGCGAGATGGAAGAGGCGGCCAAGCGCGTCACCCGCATCGAACAGGCGCTGCGCCGCGCCGTCTCGGCCGGCGAGGTGGAGCCGCATTTCCAGCCCATCGTCGACCTCAGCACGCGCCGCACCATCGGTTTCGAGACGCTGGCGCGCTGGACCGATCGCGACCTCGGCTCGGTGCCGCCAACGGTGTTCATTCCGATTGCCGAGGAGCGTGGCATCATCGGCCCGCTGTCGCAGCTGGTGCTGCGCAAGGCGACCGAAGCGGCCAGAAGCTGGCCGAAGGACCTGTTCCTGTCGTTCAACCTGTCGCCCTCGCAGCTCGTCGACCAGAACACCGGCCTGCATATACTGGCGATCCTCGAGCGCACCGGCTTCGATCCGCGACGGCTCGAGATCGAGATCACCGAGACCGGCCTGATGAACGATCCAGCTTCGGCCGAGAAGATCGTCGAGGATCTGCGTCGCGTCGGCATCCGCGTTTCGCTCGACGATTTCGGCACCGGCCAGTCGTCGCTCGGCCGCTTGCGCGAATTCCATTTCGACAAGCTCAAGATTGATCGCGCCTTCGTCTCTTCCATTCTCGACGACCGTCCGTCCGAACACATCATCCGCGCCATTCTCGCCATGTGCGAGGGGCTCGGCATGGATGTGGTCGCTGAAGGCATCGAGCAGGAGGCGCAGGCCGACCGCCTGGTCCAGTTCGGCTGCGCCGGCGGGCAGGGCTATCTGTTCGGCAAGCCGGTCGATGCCGACGCCACGCTCGGCTACCTCCGCGATTCCTTCCGCGGCGCCTTGCACGCCAAGGCGGTCTGACCGGCGATCTCGAAGCGGTCCGCGATCCCGATGATGCCGCCGTGCACGTCCTGTGCGGCGCATTGTCGTTTTGTCTGACATAAGCCAGCAAATCCGCCTTTTCGCCCTTGCCCGCACGACGTGTCTGGCTAGGATGCGCGCCGGCCTGACTACAGCGCCGCGCGCCCTTCAGGACGCGCAAAGGACGCCGTAGCACTTTTGTATTTGCGCATGATCCTTTCCGAAAATCGGTCCGATTTTCGGGTCATGCGCGGGGAGACAACAGATATGATGGCATCGGCGCATTTTGCCGACCTCGAAGGAGCCTCGGTGCTGATCACCGGCGGCGGCTCCGGAATTGGCGCGGCACTGACCGAGGGTTTTGTGCGCCAGGGCGCCAACGTCGCCTTCATCGACATCGCCGACGGCCCCAGCACTGCCCTTGCCGACCGCATCGAGAAAGCGTTCGGCCGCCGGCCGCTGTATCTCAAGACCGACCTGCGCGACGTCGAGGCCTTGCGGACCTCGGCAGCCAGGGCGGCCGACGCGCACGGCGATGTCACCGTGCTGGTCAACAATGCGGCGCTTGACGAGCGCCACGCCGTCGAAGACGTGACGGTGGAATTCTGGGACAACAACCAGGCGATCAATCTCAGACCGCATTTCTTCACCGCGCAAGCGGTGGCGCCGGGCATGAAGCGGGCCGGCGGCGGCTCGATCATCAATTTCACCTCGACGTCCTACCTGATCAATCACCCCGACATGCCGGCCTACACCGCCGCCAAGGCCGGCATCCTCGGTCTGACCAAGGGGCTGGCCGGCAAGCTCGGCGTCGACGGCATCCGCGTCAACGCCATTGCGCCCGGCTGGGTGATCACCGAGCGGCAAAAGGAGCTCTGGGTGACCGAACAGGCGCTTGCCGCCCATGTCGCCAAGCAGTGCATCAAGCAGGTGATGCAGCCCGACGACATCGTCGGCACGGTGCTGTTCCTCGCCTCGGATGCCTCGCGCATGCTAACCGCGCAGATGCTGATCATCGATGGAGGTTTCCTGTGAGCCCAGGGTTTGCCGGCAACGCGCCGGCGGTAGCTGCCGTCGACTGGGGCACGACCCGCATGCGGGTCTGGCTGATCGGCAAAGACGGCAAGGTTCTTGCCGAACGCCGTGGCGACGATGGCCTGATCACCGCCCAGCAAAAGGGCTTTTCGACCATTCTCGAAGGGCATCTGGTGGCGATGGCCGCGCCGCAGGCGCTGCCCGTCATAATCTGCGGCATGGCCGGCTCGCGCCAGGGCTGGCTCGAGGCACCCTATGTCACCGTTCCGGCGCCGCTCAGCGCCGTCTTGGCGGGTGCCGCGCGGGTACCCGGCCAGCACCGCGACATCCGCATCGTGCCGGGCCTCGCTCAGCGCCAGATCGATGCGCCCGACGTCATGCGCGGCGAGGAAACGCAGCTTGCCGGCGCCGGCCTGCCGGCCAAAGGACGCCAGCTGGTCTGCATGCCCGGCACCCATTCGAAATGGGTGCCGGTCGAGGACGGCGCCGTTGCCGGCTTCGGCACCTGGCCGACCGGCGAGCTGTTTTCCGTGCTAGCCGCGCACTCGATCCTGCGCCATTCGCTCGGCGAACATCCCAAGCCGGTCACCCCTAGCAATCCATTCTTCCGCAGCTGGTGCAAAACCGCATTGACTGAGGGCGGCGATGTCACCTCGAGGCTGTTCTCCATCCGCGCCGCCGGTCTGCTGCAGGATCTGAAGGCTGACGATGCCGCCGCTTGCCTGTCCGGCCTGCTGATCGGTGGCGAGATCGCCTCGGCCAGCCGCCGCCATGGCGCCGGCGCCGAACCTGTCGTGCTGGTGGCGTCCGGTGCGCTTGCAGCACTTTACCAGGCCGCCCTCGGCCTTGCCGGACTTAAGGTCCGCACCGTCGATGCCGACGAGGCGGTGCGTGCCGGTCTCATCGAAGCGGCACGCGAGAACGGCATGATCGCCAGAACCGGAGCAGCCCCATGAGCCAGACCGCACTTTTCCCGAAGCTCAAGCGCGGCCTGGTCGCCATCCTGCGCGGGCTCAAGCCGGTCGAATCGATCGCGATCGGCCAGGCGCTGTTCGACGCCGGCATCGAGGCGATCGAAGTGCCGCTCAACTCCCCGGAGCCGTTTTCGTCGATCGCCCACATCGTCGAAGTGCTGCCGAAAACGGCGCTGGTCGGCGCCGGCACGGTGCTGACGCCTGCCGATGTCGATGGCTTGCACAAGGCCGGCGGGCGGCTGTTGGTCAGCCCCAACATCGATGCCGAAGTGATGGCGAGAGCAATGCACTACGGCATGGTGACGATGCCCGGCGTGTTCACGCCCACCGAAGCCTTCCAGGCGATCCGGCTCGGCGCTTCGGCGTTGAAATTCTTTCCGGCGAGCGTGCTCGGAGCGGCAGGCATTTCCGCGATCCGGGCGGTGCTGCCGGCGCAGACATTGGTCGGTGCGGTCGGTGGCGTTTCGGAAAAGGACTTTGCCGGCTACAAGGCCGTCGGCGTGACGGTGTTTGGTCTCGGCTCCAGCCTGTTCAAGCCGGGCATGAGTGTCGACGACGTAGCGGCACGCGCACACGCCGCCGTCGCGGCCTGGGATGCAGTGTTCGGAGAAGCATGATGAGCGAGGTTTCGGTTTTTTCCGACCACATCTGCCAGCTCGGCGAAGGGCCGAGCTACGATCCCGCCACCGATGCGCTATTCTGGTTCGACATCGTCAACGGCCAGCTTCTGGAAAAGCCGGTGGCCGGCGGCGCATTGAAAATCCACGAGCTTGGCCAGATGGCAAGCGCCATCGCCATCATCGACCACCAGCGCCAGCTGATCGCCACCGAGACCGGCCTCCATGTCCGCAACGTCGCCACCGGCAAGATGACGCTGCACACGCCGATCGAGGCCGACAATCCGCTGACGCGTTCCAACGATTCCCGCGTCCATCCCTGCGGTGCCTTTTGGGTCGGCACGATGGCCAAGGACGAGGGCAAGGGCGCGGGCTCGATCTACTGGTTCTTCAAGGGCGAGCTGCGCAAACTGTTTTCCGGCATCACCGTGTCGAACTCGATCTGCTTTTCCGAGGACGGGACGATCGCCTACTACACCGACACCGCGACCGGCCTTTTGATGCGCGTCGCCTGCGATCCGGCGACGGGCCTACCGGTTGGCGAATCGAATGTGTTCGTCGACCATCGCTCGTCGAAGGGCTACGTCGACGGCTCGGTCGTCGACCGTGACGGCGTGGTGTGGAATGCGGTCTGGGGCGGTAAGGTGGTGAAGGCCTATTCGCCCGGTGGTACATTGTTGCGCGAAATTCCCATGCCGGTGACGCAGGCGTCCTGCCCGGCCTTTGTCGGCGCCAAAGCCGACCGGCTGGCGGTGACCTCGGCTTGGAAGGGCAAGGACGACAAGCAGCGCAAGCTCGATCCGCAGGCGGGCATGACCTTCCTGCTCGACGTCAAGGTCAACGGCCGTTTCGAGCCGCGCGTGCTGATCGCCTGATCGACCGCGGTCGGCCGCTGCGTTGTCACGCAACCGTCCGACCCGGTCGGTTTCGCGGGAGCCGATTGCCCTCGCCATGCGATGGTAGGCGACTCCATCGCTGGAAAACCGTCATGACGAGCCAAAAAAAGCCAAAACTGATCCTCGTCCATGAGCCGGAAAAAGCCTGCTTCGACCGTCTCGTCGCCGACGGTCATGCACCGGAGCGTGCCGCCGAAATCGCTTCCTATCTGGCACAGTCGACCGATCTCGCTCATGACTTCGATGCGCTCGCCGCCGCTTGCCAGGCACGCGGCCTGTCGTTCACGCCGGTGGCGCTCGACGATGCCGCAGGCGTGCTCGCCGGCGAGCATCCTAGCACGACACTGGTGTGGACGCTGACCGACGGCATCGCTTATTTCCGGGGCGGTGCCGCACCCGCCTTGGCGAGGCTCGGCGGGTTCAAGACGATCGGCGCCGACGATGCGCTGTTTGCGCTTTGCCAGGACAAGTTCCGTTCCGGCGCGGTGCTTGGCGCGCTCGGTCTGCCGGTGCCGCAAGCCGGTCTTGCGCGCGACGGCAAATGGCTGGTGGAGCCGCCGGCGTCGGCCGCAGGCTGGTTCGTCAAGCCCAACCGGCTAGGTGCCAAGATAGGCATCTGGGCGGATTCGCGCACCGGCGATCTCGGCCACGCGCTGGAGCTTAGCCGGCGTGTCTTTGCGGCCTATCGCGACGATGTCGTCGTCCAGCCCTACGTTGCCGGCCGCAACGTGCGCGCCAGTTTCCTCGGCTTGGTGCCGGGCGCGGGGGTCGAAGCGCTTGGTGTGGCCTTTGTCGATTCTGGCGCCGATTTCCAGACCATGGCGGACAGCCTGGCGCTTTACGGCGACACTGGCGAGGCGGCGAAGGCGGCCGGACACTATGCCGAACCGGAGCTCGTTCCGGTCGCCGACAGCCAGCCGGTCGCCGACGCCAGGGCTCGCGCGATCGCCGAGCGGCTGATGAGCGGGCTTGGCCTGCGCGATGTGTTTTCCATCGACCTTCGCGTCGAGGCCGATGACACGGTCCACCTGATCGAGTTCGAGGTCTGCCCCGGCCTGCCTTGCTTCGATTTCCGCACCTACTGCCGCCAGCAATGGGATCTCGAGCTTGCCGACGCCATGGCCGAAACCGCTGCCAGCCGGCTACTCGGCCAAAACCACCATATTTGAACGCGCGGCGGCGCATCCGGAAATGCTCGGGCGCCGCCACGAGCGCAATCGCCCGCGACGAGCGCCCGACATGACATGACAGCCCGAGGCGAACCCGCTATCCCGGCATTCGCTCGAATTTCTGCAACGCGGGGTCGATCGTGTCCCATGCATGCCCGCGGATGGCGTATGTGACCACCTGCGGGTCGAATTGGCCGGGGTCGTCAAGGCTGGTCGCGTTGACCGCAATCAGGTCCGGCATGGCGACGAACGTCAGGTAGACCGGCGTTCCACAGGTCGGGCAGAAGGCGTGGACTTTTTCGTTGCCGCTGTCGCCTCTCACACGCCAGGTGGTCGCCTCGCCTGCAATTTTCATGTCGGCGCGCCGTCCGAAGGTCAGATAGGATCCGTGGCCGGTGCCTGCGCGCTTCTGGCAGTCGAGGCACTGGCAGTGGTTCTGGAAGATCGGCTCGCCGCTGGTTTCATAGCGGATCGCGCCGCATGCACAGCCGCCGATATAGTGCTTCGTCATTGTCGTTCTCCACTGGCCTGGTTCTGCATGATATCGCAGGGCATCAGGCCGATTTCGGCTTGGCGAAAAGGTCGATGCCGCTGCCGGTTTCGAGGAAGGATTTCATGCTGGACAGCACCGCCGGCCATCCCTGGCTGACGCCTTTCGCCATGCCGCTGCCGGCTTCGAGTTCGTCATGGGTGACGGTCAGTCGCACCATGGTGTCGTATTCCTCGATGCCGAACGTCACCCGGCTGTATTGTGAGGGATCGTTGGCTTGCGAAGCGTTCGCCCAGGTGATGACGAGACGGGTCGGCGGCGAGATCTCGACGACCTTGCCGACGAGTTCGACGGTCCGCTCGTCATTGGCGCGGATATGCTCCCATGTTGATCCCGGCTTCCAGTCGGAGACGTTCTCGTGGCCCCAGTAGCGTTTCGCAATGTCAGGCCTGGTTATGGCCTCGAACACTTTTTGCGGCGTCGATTTGATGTAGGTCACGTAGACAAAGCTGGTCGTCTCTCTGGTCATTGGTCCTCTCCTTCGAGTTCTTGCTTCAGATCGTGCAGCAGGCTGAGCCGCTGCCGTTCGAATTTCCGCACCCACCGCTCGTAGACTTCGTGCAGCGGCACGGGGTTGATAAAATGCAGTTTTTCCCGGCCGCGCTTGACCGTGCTCACCAGGTTCGCCGCTTCCAGCAGGTCGATGTGCTGGGTGGCGGATTGCCTCGCCATGTCCAGGTTTTCGCAAAGCTGACTGAGGGTCTGCCCGTTCTTCTCGCAAAGAAGGTCAAGCAGCCTTCTGCGTGTCGGGTCGCCCAGTGCCTTGAAAACCTTGTCAGCGTCCATCAGCCTCACTCGTTGGTTTGTGAGGTGTTATATGCAGGTAAATACCTGCATGTCAACTGGCAACCAACCCGGTCGCTTTCACCTTGCGCGAAAGCGACTCTGGCTCGGCAGTCGATTGTTGGATGCGCCGCCCATGCAGCGGTCGTTGTCGAACGGCTCCGCCCGGCTGTCGGCCAGGGCATAGCGAAACTGCCTGGCCTTCAAGCATTAGCTGATCGGAAGCTCGGCTTAGCGGGGCGGAGCCAAGGGAAGGGGACCGTGAGGACTTCGTCTGACGCGCCGCCAGGCTCTGGTCGATGGCCTCAGATGCCTTCGACGAGAACGATCTCGCCGTCGGCGACCTTCTGGCGGATGGCGACCGCGCGCTGGTATTCCGGCGAGTGGTAGCAATCGTGCGCCACGGCGAGCGATTCGAACTCGATGATGACGTTGCGGGCGCGCCCGACACCCTCGGCCAGCTCATGCGCACCGCCGCGCGCCAGGAATTTCGCGCCGAAACGGTCGAAGGCCAGCTTCGAGGCGGCGACATACTCCTTGTAGCCTTCGGCATCGCGCACATCGACGCGGGCGATCCAGTATCCCTTAGGCATTCTTCTTCTCCCTGTTGCTTACGCTGAGCGCATTTCGGCGACGATGGCTTCGGCTGCTTCTCGTCTGTTGGCCGACGCGACGATCGGCCGGCCGACGACGAGATGGCTGGCGCCGTTGCGGATCGCTTGTGCCGGCGTCACCACGCGCTTCTGGTCGCCATGGTCGCTGCCCGCCGGCCGGATGCCGGGCGTCACCACCGCCATGTCGGGCCCGACGATGCGGCGCACCGCTTCCGCTTCCGCGGCCGAGCAGACGATGCCTCCCATACCGGCATGCAGCGCCTGTTCAGAGCGCCGCAGCACCAGCGTATGCGGGTCGTATTCATAGCCGACGTCGATCATGTCCTGCTCGTCCATCGAGGTCAGCACGCTGACCGCCAGCAGGCAAAGGCCGCTACCCCTGGCCGCCTCCACCGCCGCCGCCATCGCCTTTGGATAGGCGTGGATGGTCAGCATGGTCACGCCCATCTTGACGATGTTCTCGACGCCCTTGGCCACCGTGTGGTCGATGTCGAGCAGCTTCATGTCGAGGAAGATCTTCGTTCCGCCGCTGGCCAGTTCCCTGGCAAGGTCGAGCCCGCCGGCAAAGGCCAGCTGGTAGCCTATCTTGTAGAAGGAGACGACGCCGTCGAGTTCGCGCACCGCCCGTTCGGCCTCCTGCACGGTCGGCACATCGAGGCCGACGATCAGTCTTTCCTGCATGGATTTGGCCTGTATCGATGGGACCTGGATGGATTTTGCCCGCATGGTATCGGCGATCACGCCTCGATCCGGGTCGACAGCATGCGCGAGGTTTCGATCAGCGTGCGGCATAGGTGCTCCATCGATTTGTACAGTCTTTCGTCGCGGAAATTGCCGCCCTCGTCGAAGGCGCTGCCGCCCTCCGGCACCGAGCATTCCGGCGTCACCACCTCCATCTGGCAACGCACCAGCACGGCGCGCAGATGGTTGATGCAGCGGGTTCCGGCAAAATGCCCGTTGGAGGACGAGCAGAGGCCGGCCACCTTGCCGGCCAGTGGCCTGACCGTCCGGCTGCCATCCCTGCGCACCCGGCTCACCCAGTCGATCGTGTTCTTGAGCAGCGGCGGAATCGAGCCGTTATATTCGGGGGTGGCGATCAGCAACCCGTCATGGGCGATGACCAGACGGCCAAGTTTCAGGGCGTTTACGGGAACGCCCTTTTCCTTTTCCAGATCCTCGTCGAGGATCGGCAGGGGATAGTCGGCGAGCGAGATGCGGGTCACCTCCGCGCCTTGCATGGCGAGCTCCTTTTGCGCCACGTCGGCGGTCCTGCCGCTGTAGGCGCCGCTGCGCACCGAGCCGGCGAAGACGAGGATTTTCGGGATCACTGCCATTGGCCAACCTTGTTCCCGGACAGGTACAGCCAGAGGCGGCTCAAATCAACGCACCTGCCCAAAAATCAAGGTCGAAATGCAGGTCGCCCTAATGCGCCTCGCGCCGGTAGATCCACAGCTGCGTCGGCGGGATGTTGCGGAAGATGAAATCGAAATGCTTGACCGTGTAGTCGCCACGGCCGGCCGGGATCGGCGACATCGGTCCGTAGGTCAGCTGCACGATCGGCCGTCCGGGCGGGATGCGGTCGAGCAGGCTTTCGATATAGGCGATGCGCTGGGCCACCGGAAAATTGAGCAGCGGCACGCCGGAAACCACGGAATCGAAGATCATCCCGCTCTTCTCGCCAAGCGTGGCGTTGAGGTTGAAGGCATCGCCCTCGATGACGTTGACGCCGGGATAGAGTTGCCGCAGGTGGCGAACAAAGTCGGTGGAATATTCGACAGCGTAGAGATTTTCGGGCCGCACCCCCTGGGCCAGGATGGCGCGGGTGATGACGCCGGTGCCGGGACCGACCTCAAGCACCGGCAGGCCGGATTTCGGATTGACGATCGAGGCCATCTTGCGGGCGGTGATCGAGCTGGTCGGCACGATCGAGCCGACCGTCTTCGGCTTGTCGATCCAGCCCTTGAAGAATTTGAGCTCGTCGTCGAACTTTTCGGCAAGCGCCTTGCGCAGTCCGGGACGTGTCATGCAAGCTCTCCTCAGCACTCCCCCCAAATTACTTAACATCTGAGCAGCGCAAGGCAAGGCGTGGTCAGACGCATGTCGTGGATAAGATAAGTTTCGTCGCGTCTCAAGACGCGACGCATTTCACGAAATCACGCGGTTTGCCTTGAATTCCCATCAGCGCTCGCCGAAGGATTCGAAGAAATCCTTCATGCGGGTGAAAAAGCCACTCGATTGGGGCGAATTGTCCTGCGAGGAGAGCTGTTCGAACTCCTCTAGCAACTCGCGCTGGCGGCGGGTGAGGTTCTGCGGCGTCTCGACCGCGGTCTGGATGTAGAGGTCGCCGACATTGGGCTGGCGCAGCACCGGCATGCCCTTGCCCTTGAGCCGGAACTGGCGGCCGTTCTGTGTGCCTTCCGGCACTTTCACCTTGGTCTGCGTGCCATCCAGCGTCGTCACCTCGAAGGAGCCGCCAAGGGCGGCAGTCGTCATCGAGATCGGCACCTTGCAATAGAGATCGGCGCCGTCGCGCTGGAAGAACTCGTGTGGCTTGACCGCAAGGAAAATATAGAGGTCGCCCGACGGTCCGCCGCGCAGGCCGGCCTCGCCCTCATTGGCAAGGCGGATGCGGGTGCCGTCCTCGATGCCGGCCGGGATGTTGACCGACAGCGAACGCTCTTCGGTGACGCGGCCCTGGCCGGCGCATTTCGGGCACGGGTCCTTGATGGTCTGGCCGCGCCCTTGGCATTGCGGGCAGGTCCGTTCGATCGAGAAGAAGCCTTGCGTGGCGCGCACCTTGCCGTGGCCGTTGCACATCGAGCAGGTGACAGGCTGGGTGCCGGGCTTGGCGCCGCTGCCCGAGCATTCCGAGCAGGAGATCGATGCCGGCACGCGGATCTGCGCGGTCTTTCCCGCGTAGGCTTCCTCCAGCGAGATCTCCATATTGTAGCGCAGGTCGGCGCCGCGCTCACGGCCGCCCGACGAGCGGCGCTGGCGCCCGCCCATCATGTCGCCGAAAATATCCTCGAAAATGTCGGCGAAGCCGCCGGCGCCGAAGCCTTGGGCGCCGCCATTCATGCCACCCTGCTCGAAGGCCGCGTGACCGAAACGGTCATAGGCCGCGCGCTTTTGCGGGTCCTTCAGCGTCTCGTAGGCTTCGTTGATTTCCTTGAACTTGTGCTCGCAGGAATGATCGCCGGGATTGCGGTCGGGATGGAACTGCATGGCGAGCTTGCGGAAAGCGCTCTTGAGCTCCTTCTCGTCGGCGCCTTTCTGGACGCCCAGCGTTTCGTAGAAATCAGCTTTCATTTTTTCCCGCAGTCCGGATGTTCAACGTCTTGATGCATATGTTGCGTCGCTTGCCGGCACGTTGTCTCGATTTAGGAGCGGTGCTGCCCGGATGCTAGGGCCGGCGTGGTTCTGTCCGTGTTTTTCAGCGATTTTTTCCGCCAGGGTTGCAAAAAAGCCCGGCCTGCGCCGGGCTTTTCGCTCTATCTTGCCGTCAAACGGTTCAGGCCGACTTCTTCTTGTCGTCGTCCTCGTCGATTTCCTCGAAATCGGCATCGACCACGTCACTGTCCTTGGCGGCATCCGCCTTGGCGTCGGCTTCCGCCGCTTCCTTCTGCGAAGCCTCGTACATCGCCTGGCCCAGCTTCATCGAAGCCTCGGCAAGCGCCTGCGACTTGGCCTCGATGTCGGCCGCGTCGTCGCCTTCGGCCGCGGCCTTCAGCGCCGTGATCGCATCGGCAATCGCCGTGCGGTCGGCTTCCGAGACCTTGTCGCCATATTCCTTCAGCGACTTCTCGGACGAATGCACCAGCGCCTCGGCCTGGTTGCGGGCCTCGACCACCGCACGCCGCTTCTTGTCGCTCTCGGCGTTGGCCTCGGCGTCCTTGACCATCTTCTCGATGTCGGCGTCCGAAAGGCCACCCGATGCCTGGATGCGGATCTGGTGCTCCTTGCCGGTGCCCTTGTCCTTGGCCGAAACGTTGACGATGCCGTTGGCGTCGATGTCGAAGGTGACCTCGATCTGCGGCACGCCGCGCGGCGCCGGCGGGATGCCGACCAGGTCGAACTGGCCAAGCGCCTTATTGTCGGCGGCCATTTCACGCTCACCCTGGAAGACGCGGATGGTCACGGCGGACTGGCTGTCCTCGGCGGTCGAGAACACCTGGCTCTTCTTGGTCGGGATCGTCGTGTTGCGTTCGATCAGCCGCGTGAACACGCCACCCAGCGTCTCGATGCCGAGCGACAGCGGCGTCACGTCGAGCAACAGCACGTCCTTGACGTCGCCCTGCAGCACCCCGGCCTGGATGGCGGCGCCGAGAGCGACGACCTCATCCGGGTTGACGCCCTTGTGCGGCTCCTTGCCGAAGAATTGCTTCACGATCTCCTGGATCTTGGGCATGCGGGTCATGCCGCCGACCAGGACGACTTCGTCGATTTCGCCAGCCTTCAGGCCGGCATCCTTGAGCGCCGCCTTGCAAGGGTCGATGGTGCGCTGGACGAGGTCGTCGACCAGCTGCTCGAACTTGGCGCGCGTCAGCTTCAGCGTCAGGTGCTTCGGCCCGGTGGCATCGGCGGTGATGAAGGGCAGGTTGATCTCGGTCTGTGTCGTCGACGACAGCTCGATCTTGGCCTTTTCAGCCGCCTCCTTGAGGCGCTGCAGGGCCAGCTTGTCGTTCTTCAGGTCGATGCCCTGTTCCTTCTTGAACTCGGCCGCCAGGTACTCGACCAGGCGCATGTCGAAATCCTCGCCGCCGAGGAAGGTGTCGCCATTGGTCGACTTCACCTCGAACACGCCGTCGCCGATCTCGAGCACCGAAATGTCGAACGTGCCGCCGCCAAGGTCATAGACGGCAATGGTCTTGCCATCCTTCTTGTCGAGGCCGTAGGCGAGCGCAGCCGCGGTCGGCTCGTTGATGATGCGCAGCACTTCCAGCCCGGCGATCTTGCCGGCGTCCTTGGTTGCCTGGCGCTGGGCGTCGTTGAAATAGGCCGGAACGGTGATGACCGCCTTCTCGACCTTCTCGCCGAGATAGGCTTCCGCCGTTTCCTTCATCTTCTGCAGGATCATGGCCGAGATCTGGCTGGGCGACTGCTTCTTGTCGCCGGCCTCGACCCAGGCATCGCCGTTGTCGCCCTTGACGATCTTGTAGGGGACAAGCTTCTTGTCCTTCTCCGTCACCGGATCGTCATAGCGGCGGCCGATTAGGCGCTTGACCGCGAAGATGGTGTTTTCAGGATTGGTGACCGCCTGGCGCTTGGCCGGCTGGCCGACGAGACGTTCGCCGTCGCCGGTAAAGGCGACGATGGAAGGCGTCGTGCGCGCGCCTTCCGCATTCTCAATCACCTTCGGCTCTTTGCCATCCATGATGGCGATACAGGAGTTGGTGGTGCCGAGATCGATACCGATTACTTTTGCCATTTTTCTAGTCTCTCCGCTAAGCAGGCTCTCAGGACCCGTACAGGCGTTCCAACGAAAGCCCCTGTTCACAAGAAATTCCGTTCCGGCAACCGGCATTCCGGCGCCGAACGGCTTGGCGCGTATATAAGAACAGGCAGCATCGCGCGCAAGCATTCTGCGCAAGGCTTCCATGAACCTTTCCACCTCAGCCTGCGACTGATGTCCAGGTGCCGCATGGTGCGGCCCGGAAAGGAAGCCCCCATGACCACTAACCCAGAGGCTCTGCGGTCTCCGGGAACAACAAGAACTCGGCGCGACTACCGCCTTCGGGACGAGGTCGACGCGCTGGGCTTCCTGTTGATTCCGTTGACCCTGCGTAAGAGCAGGCGTATCGTCAAGATGAGGAAAGCAGACAATTCGATCAGGGAAGAACGTGCCGGACCACCGCGCCTTGCCCTGGTTTGCGCGGTAACGCCGGATGTTTCTCCCGTGGCTAACGGGGGTAGCTTCATGTCTCGCGTCCGCGGCACGTTCGTGTCTTCTCTCAACAGCGGCCTGCGCCGCGCCATGCATCCGGGCGGATTGCTGGCGCTGGCACTCAGTGCCGGCCTTTGGCTGGGTGACGCAGCACGGGCGCAGGACACCCAGATCATCTATCCCGGCTCGATGGCGGTAACCGGATTTTCCGGCACCATCATTCCCAATTTCGACGAAGGCCTGCCCCCCGGCGTCGATCCGGTCGACGAAACCTTCATCGACACCACGCGCGCCACCTTGCGCGTGTTCGACGTCTCGCATCTCGGCGGGCCGGCCGCCGGCCAGCTCGTCTCCACGCCGCCGCCCTTCGAGGTGACGGCCGAACAGATCGGCCAGGTGTTCGGCCTCACCTATGATGACGGCGTGCGCGACGGCGTTCCGTCGGGCGTTCCCAACCTCTATGCCGGCGCCACCTCGCTGCACGGCATCCGCATCGTCACCCCGGATGCCGACGGCGATGGAAGGCCGGAGCGGCAGCGCCGCGGCATGGCCGGTGCCACCTTCATGGACGGCCAGTTCGGCACTGAAAACGGTGGAGGGCCGGGTACCATCTGGAAGATCGACGGTATCACCGGCCAGGTCTCCAAGTTTGCCGACATCGACACCAACAGCGGTCCCGGCATCGGCAATCTCACCTTCGATCCCATCCACCGCCAGTTCTTCGCCTCCGACCTCGACACCGGCCTGATCCATCGCATCGACGCCGAAGGCAGGTTGATCGACAGCTTCGACCATGGCGTTGCCGGGCGTCCGGCGCACGGACTGGCTCCGGTCGCTGACGATGGTTCGGTGATGGACATACAGGGCGCGGCCTTCGATAGCGAAGACCCCGACAGCTGGGGCTACACGCAGGACGAGCGCCGCGTCTGGGGCGTCTCCTATCATGGCGGCCGGCTCTATTATTCGGTCGGCGAAAAGTCGGAAATCTGGTCGGTGGGCATTGCCCGCGACGGCACCTTTGCCGGCGACCCGCGCTGGGAACTGACGGTCAAGGCCGACAAGGACTACGCCATCACCGACATCGCCTTCGACAACAGCGGCTTCATGTATCTGGCGCAGCGCGGCCCGGTCGAAAACCGTTACGATTACAGTCAGTTCGCCGATTCCGGCAAGGGCGAGGTCATCCGCTACTGGCGCGAGAATCCGGACGATCCGGCGACGGAATCGGTCTGGGTCGAGGTGCCGCAGGAATATGCCATCGGCTTCCCGCAAGGCAACCGGCAGTCGGCCGGCGGTCTCGATCTGCAATATGGCTATGATGCCGACGGCAATCTCGACACCTCGGTCTGCACGCAGACGCTGGTCAACACCGGCGACAAGCTGCGCGACAATCCGGCGCTCGCCGAGCAGCTCGCCGCCGGTGGGCCGCTGGCCGTGCACGGCGTGCAGATCACGCCGAAGGAGCTGGTCAAGCCGGCCAACGTGCCGCCTTTCGGCTCCTGGTTCGTCGACTTCGATGGCTATTTCGAAGATCCCGAAGTCGAAGGCCATGTCGGCGACGTCGCGGTCTGGCATCCCTGTGAAGGCCGCGCCGGCTATTATGAAGAAATCCCGGGCGGCTATTTGCCCCCCTTCTATCCGCCGGACTTCCCACCGCCCGGCAATCTGCCTCCCTGTCTCGATGTCGAGGACGTCCAGTACTACTGCACGCCTTCCGGCCTCGAGGCCGATCTCTCCCTCCATGACCATGCCGGCTTCGGCGGCGATTCGATCAAGGCCCAGTCCAGGACGCCAGGCGTCGGGGTAACGTCCCCCATGTCGCATGCGCCCGGCACGCCATACACGATCGGCATCACCGGCCACTATCCGGGCGACACAGTCGATGTCGGGCTCTGCTTCTACAGGAAGTCCGACAAGGACAAGGGTGGCTACTACCCTTGCTGCAAGATGACTTTGCCGCTCAGAACCCCAGCCGTCAGCTGCGAACGTTGAGGAGGGGAAGATGAAAAATCTCGCACTTTCCCCGCTCGCAACGAGCAACCAGTCAAAGCAGTCAACCGTCTTGGAGACGATCATGAAACCCCTGTCACTCGCCAGGCGCGGCGCGCGCTGGCTGATGGCGGCCGGTATCGCGGTCGCCACCCTGACCCCGGTGCAAGGCTTCGCCGAAGAGGTCTACACCGTCATTACGGAGCCCAGACTCGACCTCGACAATCCGCGCATCATCAATCCGGAACCGGGCCGGGTCGTGCCTTTCTTCACCAAGAAGGGCACCCAGAGAGGCTGCGACTATGTCGTCTATTCCCTGAGCTTCGGCTTGCGCGGCGACCCGCAGGGTTTTGCCGACCCAGGCTTCGCGGCCAGACTGAAAAAAGCCCGGCTCGACTTCAAGGACCAGCTTCCGCACGGCCTTGAGATCGTCAACGTCAATGTGGCCGGCGACGGCACGGATGCGGCCGGCGGACCACTGCCGGGCGCAACGATCAGCACATCGGCAAATCCCAACGACACGGCGACGGTTTCCGATTTCCGGATTTCCGCCTCCGATCTCGACGGCGTCGGCGCTCCCAACGAGCGCGTCATCACCTTCCAGATCACGGCCAAGATCGACCATGCGGCGTTTCCTTCGCCGACCATCGTCGACAACCAGGGCATGATCAAGGTGACGCCGGAAGCCGGCACGGGGATCATCATCCCGTCGCAGGATCCGGGCAAGCCCGACGACGGCGACTTCAAGACCGGCGAGAAGACCTCGATCAAGATCGACGTCACCAAGTGCAATCCGCCGCCGCCACCTCCAGGCAAGGAATGCTTCAAGGTGGAACGCGGCACGGTTGATTGCGTGCCTGGTGGCGGCGCCTTCATCTACCACATGCCGGTCGGCCCGGACATGGGCGGTAAGTGGGTGCAGGTGTCGACGACGACACCCGGCATCACCATCATCCCCGACACCCAGCTGGTGCCGGCGGGCGGAGGCGTGCTCAACTGGAAGATCGTCGGCGCGTCGCCCGGCGACGTCATCCACCTCATCGTCACCGGCATCGAAACCTATGCCGGCCCGGAGGAAGGCTGGGGCCTGTGCTGCACGCAGACCATCGACATCGTCATCCCGCGCGACCAGAGGTGCCCACCCAAGGACAAGGAACCGGACCTCAAGGTTGAAAAGCGCGCCGAAGTCCAGCGTTGCACGATGGGCGGCGGCTGCGACTTCACCATCAGGGTCACCAATGTCGGCACCGGTGCCTACCACGGCAAGATCGTGCTCGACGAGGTGACGCTGCCGGCCGGCTCGACGCTCGATTCAGGGCCCAATCCGCCCTGGGTCTGCGTGCCCGGCACCACCCCGATGACGTGCACCTATCCGGTGACCACGCTCAATCCGGGGGCCTTCGTCGACCTCAAGCTCGGCTTCAAGCCGGCTGGCGGTTGGCAAGGCAGCGTGCTGCGCAACTGCGCCGCCTACAATTATGCGGCCAGCGGCAAGCCGCTGTTCGGCAGCCAGTCGAACGATCGCGGCTGCGCCTCGATCGCGATCTGCCGGCGTGGCGATCGTGATCGCGACTGCCAGCCACCGGTCGAAAAGAAGGTCGACCTGATCCTGAAGAAGCGTGCCCGCACCGAGGTCTGCACGGCCGACGGCATCTGCACCTTCGTGATCGATATCATCAACAACGGCACCCTCACCTACAATGGGCCGCTGACGGTGATCGACAGCTATCCGGGCGGCGCGCCGGCCTCCTCGACTTTTGGCCCGACCCCGCCATGGACCTGCGGCCCGACCGGCCCCGGCCTGTTCCGCTGCGACAATGCGGGCATCTCGCTCGCACCGGGCGCCTCGACGCCGATCTTCGTCAAGGCGGTCATGCCGACCGGTTATCAGTCCGACACGGTGGAGAACTGCGCCGAGGTGAAGGCCATCCCTGGTGAAACCGACCTCAACAACAACAAGGCTTGCGCCAAGGAACGCATCCGTCATCCAAATGGCGGCAAGCCGGCTCTGCGCATCACCAAGGTGTGCAATGGCTCGCTGGCCGGTGCCGCGGTCGTCTCTTGCCGCATCACCGTCGTCAATGCCGGGACGGCTGCCCCCACCGGTCCGGTGCGGGTCAACGACGCCGCCACGCTGGTGGCGGGCGGTGCGCCCGTCCAGATCCAGACCGTCACCCCCGAAGGCGCTGAATGGGCGTGCGGACCGGTTCCGGCCAATACGCTGTCGTGCCAGATTCCCGGTGCCGTCATGACGCCTGGAACCAGCCGCCACTTCGACGTGACGGTTTCGGCGAACGGCGAGTTCGAGAACTGCGCGCGGGGTTCGTATGGTCCGGCCCCGGGCGACGACATCGTCTATCCGATCGGCCAGGCCTGCGCCAAGGGCGGCGGCTCTTCGATCATCCGCGTCGAAAAGACCGGCGACCGCGAATGCAAGCTCGGCCAACCCTGCTCGTTCGAGATCACCATCACGAACGATGGGACGAGCCCCTTCTCCGGTCCGGTTCGCATCGGTGATGCGATCGGCGTCGAAGGGCTGGGCAGGCTGGACGGCGTTGCGATCACCTCGATCGATCCGCCTTTCGGCTGCTCGCCGGAACCGGCGACCTTGCCACTGTCCTGCATTGCCAACCTGACGCTCGGCGCCGGGGAGAGCCAGGTGCACCAAGTCACCGTGGTCATTCCCGACGACGGCCGCCTGGCCAATCTGCAGGGCAACGTCAGCGGCCAGAACTGCGTCGGCGTCCTGTCTCCCGACACACGGGTGCAAGGCGGCGACATGCTCCCCGGCGACCAGGCCAATGTCCAGGGCGACCGTGGCAAGGCCTATGCGTGCCACCCCTTCACCATCACGCATGAGGTGAAGAAGGAGTGCTCGGCAGGTTTCGTCATGAACGACGCCGGCAGGTGTGTCTGCCCGCAAGGCACCACCTTCCGCAACGGCCAGTGCTCGCCCGAAGGTGGTGTCATCGTCGAGCCAAAGCCGCGGCCCTGTGTGCTGCTCGAAGGCCAGATCCGCACCGAGGACGGACGTTGTGTCTGCCCACGCGGAACCGGGCTTCAAAACGGGAAGTGCGTCAAGACCGACAAGCCTGAGCAGTGCACCATCCGCGGTCAGGTCCACAACTCGGACGGCGATTGCGTCTGCCCGAAGGGTACGGAAGTCAGGGGCAATGCCTGCCGTCCGATCCGGCCGCAGCCCGAGCAGTGCACCATCCGAGGCCAGGTCCACAATGCCGATGGCGATTGTGTCTGCCCGAAGGGTACGGAAGTCAGGGGCAATGCCTGCCGTCCGATCCGGCCGCAACCCGAGCAATGCACCATCCGTGGCCAGGTCCACGACGCCAACGGCAATTGTGTCTGCCCGAGGGGTACCGAGGTGCAAGGCAATGCCTGCCGGCGCAAACAGCCGCCGGTGGAGCAGTGCGACATACGCGGCCAGGTCCATAACAAGCGCGGCGAGTGTGTCTGTCCGCGCGGGACCGAGGTGATCGACGGCGCATGCCGCAGGTCCAGGCCGCAGGTGGAGGAGTGCGCACCGGGCTCGCAGATGATCAATGGCCAGTGCCAGCCGATCATCAGGCGGCACTGCCCGGAAGGCACGATTGGGCGCTATCCGAACTGCAGGCCGATCCGTGGGCAATTGGAACCAGGCCTGCTGAACCCGAACGTCCTGCAGCAGCTGCTTCCGCGGCGCAGGACGCAAACTGACCAGCAACAGCAGGGTGATCCGGCTGGAAACATCCAGAACTTGAAGCCGTAGTCGTCCGCGCGATACATGCAAGAAACCCGCCGGAGCAATCCGGCGGGTTTTTGTTTGGACCGGGGGCACCGGCAGCCGACGTCGGCGGGACGTAGCCTGTGCAGCCAGCCGCCTGCGCACTCGACAAGTCACCTGCGTCGCATTAGGCAGTCGATAGAGTGACCGGATCAGAAGGGCGCTCGGAAAGGCCGCGCCCATGAGCAAAAAAACCTTGATTGCACCCTCGGTGCTGGCATCGGATTTTTCCAGGCTCGGCGATGAAGTCGAAGCGGTGGTGGCTGCCGGTGCCGACTGGATTCACCTTGATGTCATGGACGGACATTTCGTCCCCAACATCACCTTTGGCCCGCCGGTGATCAAGGCGATCCGCAACCGCACCAAGGCCTTCTTCGACTGCCATCTGATGATCGCGCCGGCCGACCCCTATCTGGCCGCCTTCGCCGAGGCCGGCTGCGACGGCATGACGGTGCATGCCGAGGCCGGGCCGCATCTCGACCGCTCGCTACAGACCATCAGGAGCCTTGGCAAAAAGGCCGGCGTGTCGCTCAATCCGGCAACACCGGAAAGTGCGGTCGAGTATGTGCTCGACCGGCTCGATCTGATCCTGATCATGACCGTCAATCCGGGTTTCGGCGGCCAGGCTTTCATTCCGGCGATCGTCGACAAGGTGAAGCGGGTCAAGGCGCTGATCGGCGACCGGCCGATCCGCATCGAGATCGACGGCGGTGTGTCAGCCGAAACCGCGCCACTGGTCACTGCCGCAGGCGCCGACGTGCTGGTGGCAGGCGCCGCGATCTTCAAGGGCGGCAGCGTTGACGCCTACCGGCAAAACATCCAGGCGATCAGGACGGCCGCCGACAAGGCAGCCGGCTGATCCACGACGCCCATCCTGTCTTCAAGTCCAATTGGCCGCCAACGGCTCTCATGCCCGGCAGGGTCCGTCAAGGTCTGATTCGCGAAGCATCGAGCCTGGACGAGTGGCTTGATTCGGTCCTTCTTCTGCGCGCGGCAGAAAAGACGATCGCGCATGCACACAAGAACAGATGATGCTGCGTGCATACAAAACATGTTAAGTTTCCGAAGGTTGTAGAAATACGCGACTTTGCATCGCTGAACGGCAAAATGCCGTATATTTCTTCGTGCTTAAGTACAATAGCGTGATCTTCTGCTTGAGCCTCTGAGGCCAGACGCGATATGGTGCGTGTACGAAGGGGGATGCTTCGGACTCGAATTGCCCAAACATAATTTGGGGACAAGGAGTCGCTTTGACATACGGAGCTGCCAATCTGAACGACGACGGCGCAGGGCCGAAGAGCACGCTTGCCAGTACGGTCTATCACCAATTGCGGGATGACCTTCTCGGTGGAGTTCTTGAAGCCGAAAGCAAGCTGCGGGTCGAATGGGTGGTTTCCAAATATGGGGCTGGCGCCTCCCCTGTTCGCGAGGCTCTCAATCGCCTCGCCTCGGAAGGGCTTCTTGGCCGGCACGACCAGCGCGGCTTCTTCATCATGCCGGTCAGCGCGGCGGAGCTCGAAGAGCTGACGCGCACCCGTTGCTGGCTCGAGGAGCGGGCGATTCGCGAATCGATCGCCCACCGCACCGCCGAATGGGAAGAACAACTCGTACTGGCGCTGCATCGCCTGGGGCGTGCATCACGTCTTTCGCCGCAGAATCTCTCGTCGCTCAATCCGGATTGGGAGAAGTTGCATCGCGTCTTCCATCGGGTCCTGATTTCGGCCTGCCGGTCGCAATGGCTGGTGGGGTTCTGCGAGCAGCTTTCCGATCACGCCTACCGCTACCGGCAAATGGCGAGTGACAGCGAAAGCGCCCATCGCGACGATTTCGGCGAGCATCGCCGGATCGCAGAATGTGCGCTGGACGGCAATGCCGACGGCACCGTCGAAGCGCTGATCAATCACTACCAGCTGACCGCTGCCATGTGCATGGAACGCATCAGGCAAAGTGAAAGTCTGAAGTCGGCCGCCGGCAAGGCCGCACGCGCCCGGCGATAGCGTCGGTTCCGGCGGTCTTTTGCAGCCATCCCTGCAACCCATCGGCGCCACGGGCAAACGCTTGTCCGCGGGTCTTGACGGCGCGGTCAAGAACCGCGAACTCTTTGCCGCCCATGCATGCCGAAGCATGCCCGGCGCCGCCGTTTCCACCATCCCCGGGAAGACTTCATGAGCAACCATCTGTTCGACGCGTTCCGTTCCCGGATGTCGGCGCCCGATCGCCTGTTGATGGAAACCGATGATGGCCGATCGCTGACCTATGGCGATATGCTGGCGCGGTCGGCGCAGCTGGCGCATGCGCTCTTGCAATTGGATGTCGAGCCCGGCGATCGCGTCGCCGTGCAGGTCGAGAAGAGTCCCGAAGCCGTCCTGCTCTATCTCGCCTGCTTGCGTGCCGGCGCCGTCTTCCTGCCGCTCAACACCGCCTACACGCTGGCCGAGCTCGAGTACTTCTTCGGCGACGCGGCGCCACGCCTGGTCGTCTGCGATCCGGCAAGGGCGGCCGACATCGGCGCACTGGCGGAAAAATCGGGAGCCGCCACCGTCACGCTCGGCCGCAATGGCGAGGGATCCCTGACGGACCAAGCCTCGCGGCTGCCGGCGGTCTTCTACGATGTGGCGCGGGCCAAGGACGATCTCGCGGCGATCCTCTACACCTCGGGAACGACGGGCCGCTCGAAGGGCGCCATGCTCAGCCACGAGAACCTTGCCTCGAACGCGCGGGTGCTGGTCGAACACTGGCGCTTCACGGCCGACGATGTGCTGATCCACGCGCTGCCGATCTTCCACACGCATGGTCTGTTCGTCGCCACCAACGTCGTCCTGATGGCCGGCGCCTCGATGCTGTTCGAGCAGAAATTCGACCCGGCCCGCATCGTCTCGCTTTTGCCGCGCGCCACCGCCCTGATGGGCGTGCCGACCTTTTACGTGCGCCTGCTGCAGCAGGACGGGCTGGACCGCCAGGCGGCAAAGACCATCCGCCTCTTCATTTCCGGTTCGGCGCCGCTGCTGGCCGAGACGCACAAGGCCTGGCGCGCACGCACCGGCCACGCGATCCTCGAACGCTACGGCATGACCGAGACCAACATGAACACCTCGAACCCCTATGACGGTGAGCGACGCGCCGGCACGGTCGGCTTCCCCCTGCCGGGTGTGGCGCTTCGCATCGCCGATCCCGACACTGGCCGTCCGCTTGTCCAGGGCCAGGTCGGCATGATCGAGGTCAAGGGTCCGAACGTCTTCGGCGGTTATTGGCGCATGCCGGAGAAGACCAAGGCGGAATTCCGCGCCGATGGCTTCTTCATCACCGGCGATCTCGGCATCGTCGACGCCGACGGCTACGTCCACATCGTCGGCCGCGGCAAGGACCTGATCATTTCCGGCGGCTACAATATCTATCCAAAGGAACTCGAAAGCGAGATCGATGCGCTTGACGGGGTGAGCGAAAGCGCCGTCATCGGCGTCGCCCATCCGGATTTCGGCGAAGGCGTCACCGCTGTCGTCGTGCGGTCGCCGGCATCGAATATCACCGGGGCTGAAATTCTCGGCGCCATCGCGGAACGCGTCGCAAAGTACAAGCACCCGAAGCAGGTGATCTTCGTCGACGAACTGCCGCGCAACACCATGGGCAAGGTGCAGAAGAATCTTTTGCGCGACACTTACAAGGGTCTCTACACATCTTGAGGCTGGACGAGCGCAGGAAGCTCGTCAGCCGGGGTACAGCAGCTCGACTACATGCTCGGCGATTGCCAGGCTTGCCGTCAGGCCGGGGCTCTCGATGCCGAACAGATTGACGATCGACCCTGTGCCATGCTCGGCCGGACCCTGGATCATGAAGTCGGCCGCAGGCTGGCCCGGGCCGGACAGTTTTGGCCGGACGCCGGCATAGGCCGGCTGCAAGGCGCCGTCGGCAAGATCGGGCCAATAGCGCCTGATCTCGCCGTAGAAGGCCGCACCACGAGCAGGGTCGACCGTATAATCCACGCTGTCGATCCATTCGACATCCGGACCAAAGCGCGCGCTGCCGCCCAGATCGAGGGTGAGATGGACGCCGAGGCCGCCATTGACCGGCACCGGATAGATCAGCCGCGAGAAGGGTGACCGGCCCGAGAGTGAAAAATAATTGCCGCGCGCTAGCCATCGCTGCGGAACAAGGTGTTGCGGAAAACCTTCGATGCGGCCGGCGAGAGCCTGCGCGTCGAGGCCCGCGGCGTTGACAAAGGCGCCGGCCCTCAAGGTGAAGCCCTCGCCATCGGCATCGCGCGTGTCGATCCGGATACCGTCGGCTTCGATCGCCGCTCCGGTAACGGACGTGAGCAATGCCAAGGATGCACCGGCGGCCTCGGCATCGCCGCGCAGCGACAGCATCAGCGCCTGGCTGTCGATGATGCCGGTCGATGGCGACAGCAACGCGCCGGCGCATTGCAGCGCGGGTTCGAGGCTCTCGGCTTGTGTCTGTGTCAAGACTTCGAGGTCGCCAACCCCGCAGCTCTGCGCGTTGGTCCGGATCGCGGCCAGCCTGTCCAGCTGGTCCGGTTCGACGGCAACGATCAGCTTGCCGGCGCGGGCATGGGCAACATTGTGCTCGCGGCAATAGGCATAGAGCCGCTCACGGCCTTCGACGCAGAGCCGGGCTTTCAGGCTGCCCGGCGCATAATAAAGCCCGGCATGGATGACTTCGGAATTGCGCGAACTGGTGACGGTGCCGATCGCGCCGGCCTGCTCGACCACCAGCACCTCGCGGCCCGACAGGGCAAGCGCCCTGGCGATGGCGAGCCCGACGACGCCTGCTCCCGCAATGACGCAATCGATGTCATGCATGGCCTGATATCACCCAGCGCTGCTGGAGCCGGCTGCAAAGACCTTGTCGCCGCCGATCCAGACGCCTCTGATGTCGAGATCGTCCGACAGCGCAACGATATCGGCAGCCGTGCCGTTGGCGAAGCGCCCGAGCCGATGCGACTGGCCGATCGCTTGCGCGGGATAGAGTGAGGCCATGCGCAAGGCCTCGGAAAGGTCGACCCCGACGACGCGGTGGATGAACCGAATAGCCGAGATCATGTCGAGATCGGCACCCGCCAGCGTCCCGTCGGCAAGCCGCAGGCTGCCATCCCTGCGGTAGATGGTGCGGCCGTTGAGCGTGAATGAGGTCATGTCGGTGCCGATCGGCGCCATGGCGTCGGTGACCAGCACGATTTTGGCCGGTCCCTGCTTGGCGCGCAGCGCGATCTTGATGGTGGCAGGATCGACATGGATGCCGTCGGCGATGAGGCCGGCCGACAGGGAGCCGATATCGATGGCCGCACCAGCCAGTCCGGGCTCGCGGTTGCCGATCTGGCTCATCGCGTTGAACAGATGCGTGACCATCGAGGCGCCGGCCGCGGCAAAGGTGCTGGCCATGGCGTAGCCGGTGTCGGAATGGCCGAGACTGACGATGACGCCGGCCCTGGTCAGTGCCGAGACGCGCACCGGTTCGACGGATTCTGGTGCGATGGTGGTCAAAAGCACCGGCAGTCTCTGCCGCGCCGCGATCAGCTTCGCCTGGTCGACGTCAAGCATCGGCCGGATCAGCGCCGGATCATGCGCGCCCTTGCGGGCGATCGACAGATGCGGGCCTTCGAGATGCAGGCCGAGGAAACCCGGCAGTTTCCGCAGCGTTGCAGCTTCGCCGGCGGCGACAGCGGCAGCGGTGATGTCGGGCGTATCGGTGATCAACGTCACCAGCAACGCCGTGGTGCCGAAGGGCGCATGCGCCCGGCAGATGGTTTCGAGCGAGGCGACATCGGGGTGGTCGTTGAGCATGACGCCGCCACCGCCATTGACCTGTAGGTCGACGAAGCCGGGCGCCAGCATGCCGCCACCGGTCTCGACGATGCGGATGTCGGAGGCAATGACGCCGGCGGGCAGGATGGCCTCGACATGGCCGTCGCGGACGACGAGTGCTGCGCCATCGTGCCAGTCGTCGCCGTCGAAAATGCGGGCGCCAGTCAGGGCAAAGCGGTCGTTCATACGGTCTCCGTCACCTTGCGAAGATTGCGCGGCGTGTCCGGATCGAGGCCGCGATGGCGGGCAAAGGCCTCGACGAACATGTAGAAGGAGACGATCAGCGTCAGCGGATCGGTCAGCGGATGGCCGGTGGCGACATGTGGCAGGCGCACGGCGCGCTGGGCAAGTGCCGAGGTGACGAACACCGGCGCGCCCTTGGCCGCCAGGCTGTCGGCGGCTTCGGCGACGGACGGTTCGGATGCGTCACGCGCGGCCAGCGCTAGCACCGGAAAGTCCGGGCCGATCAGCGCCAGCGGGCCATGCATGACTTCGGCCGCACTGTAGGCCTCGGCATGCATGCCGCAGGTCTCCTTGAACTTCAGTGCCGCCTCGTTGGCCATCGCCGCCGACGGGCCGCGGCCAAGGATGAACAGCGACTTCTGCTTCTCGATCGTTTCGGCCAGCACCGTCATCCAATCGCAGGCGATCGCCTTGCGGAAATGCTCGGGCAATTGGAAAAGTGCTGCCAGCAACGCCTCGTCGCCGGTGGCATGCGCCATCAGGCCAAGGCCGGCGACGGCGGAATTGATGAAGGTCTTGGTCGCCGCGACGCTGCGCTCCGGCCCGGCCAGGATATCGATGGCATAGTCCGAGGCACGCGCCAGCGGCGAATCGGCGGTGTTGGTGATGGCGATGGTCAGCGCGCCGCCGGCTCGCGCCGTTTCGGCCATGGCGACGATGTCGGGGCTCTTGCCCGACTGCGAGATCGCCAGGCAGGCCGAACCGCCGAGCCTGAGCTCGGCTCCATAGATCGAGGCGATCGACGGACCGACCGAAGCGACGGCAAGGCCCGCGGTCAGCTCGACGGCATATTTCATGAAGGTGGCGGCATGGTCGGATGAACCGCGCGCCACGGTGACGACAAACTGCGGGTCGCGTTCGCGGATGCCGCGCCCCGCTTCGGTCAGCACGGCGCCGGAGCCGTCGAGCAGGCGGGCGACAGCCAGCGGGATCTCTTCGATCTCACGCCGCATATGGGTCATACCAGCCGACTTGGTCGGCTCAGTCGGCATGGTCGGCTCTGTGGTCATGGTCGGCCCTCTTCGCTCGGCCCTGTCAGCCGCAGTTCGGCGACGAAATCATAGGCGTCGCCTCTGTAGATGGAACGGGTGAATTCGATCACCTTGCCGCTCGCCAGATAGGAAATGCGTTCGATGTGCAGGCCGGCAATGCCCGGCGGCACCTCGAGCAGGCGCGCGTCGCCGTCGCCGAGGTTGGCGGCGGAGATGCGCTGCACCGCCCGCACCGGCCGGTTGCCGGTCAATTCCAGCGCCGCATAGAGCGAGGACCCTATTCCCGCCGGGTCGGGCAGCACGCTGGCCGACAGCGAGGCGCGTTCGATCGCCAGCGGCGTGTCGTTGGCGATGCGCAGGCGCGCCACCCGCGCCACCAGTTCGTTCGACGATAGGCCGAGCACCATCATCTCGTCGGGCGAGGGCGCGTAAAGGCCGCGGTCGAGCCAGGCCGAACGCACCGCCATGCCGCGCCGCGCCGATTGACGGCGTCCTCGATGCTCTTCCTGAGTTGCAGATAGAGCGGCGCGCCACTTTGCGACGACTGTTTCAGCGTGGCGAATATCTGGTCGGCGGCATCGCTCATAGAGCCGCCTCCGCTGGCTTGGCGAAAAGGCGGGCCGCCATCTGCACCGCGCCGCCCAGTGCATCGTCGAGGGGCGGCTTCAGCAGCGCCCGGTAGCGGGCCGACAGGCGCGGCGCATAAAGCGGCGCCAGCCCGCCGAGCAGGCAGAGCGGCGCGTCATCCGCAAGGTCGAGCGCGCCAAGCGCGGCTTCGACATCGGCGACCACCCTGTCCAGGATCCAGTTGGCGACGCTGTCGCCCTTTTCGGCATGCTCGAAGACCTTGGGCGCGAAGCCGCCGAAATCGCCGGGCTTGGCGTTGGTGGTGAATTCGACCACGTCCTGCGGATTGTTGCGGAAGACCGCCAGCATGCTCTGCGTCAGCGGCGAGCTCTCGCGGACGCCGTCATAGGCAAGCAGCGTCTGTTCGAGCAGGTCGCGTCCGATGCGGGCGCCGCTGCCCTGGTCGCCGACCTGAAAGCCCCAGCCGCCGATGGCGCGCGACTTGCCGTTCTTGCGCGCCATATAGGCGGTGCCGGTGCCGAGGATCGCCATGGCGCCGTCACCGGCGCCGACGGCCCCTTCCAGCGCGATCTCGGCGTCGGTCTCGACACGGCTGATGCTGAACGGCAGGATCGCTTCGAGTTGCTGCCGGTAGGTGCCGACATTGGCGCCGGCAAGGCCGAGAATGGCCGGTGTCTGCGGGATCAGCTCCGGATCTTGCCCGGCGGTGACGAACGCCTGCCTCGCCGCTTCGACGATGTTCGACCGGGCGCCGGTGAGATCGGTGCGGATGTTGGCGGCGCCGCTCTTGGCGCGGCCAATGACGGCGCCATCCGCGGTTGCCAGGGCGGCCCTGCAGCTGGTGCCGCCGCCATCGATGCCGAGCACGAAATTCACGCGATTTCTCCTCCGGGCGGATAATACCAATAAAATACCAATAGCCAAGAGTTAATTTACGTTTCAAAAAGATTAAGCCGTATTTTATTGAAAAACCTAGGCATTTCGCCGGCTCAGTGATTTCCGAGCAGGGAATTCGTTAATGCATGTGGACAAGTGGTATTTTTTTGGTATTGTTTCCGCATTGGAGGAACCGGGATGGCCGAAACGCGCACCGAAGCGCTTCACCAAAATGCCGAGGGGCTGGATATCCAGACCCCGGACGCCATCCTTTCTTCTTTGGCCGATGCGCAAATCGAGGCCGCAAAGGTCGTACGCAATGCCATTCCCTCAATCGCCAGGGCGGCCGAGATCATCGCCGGCAGGTTGAGCGGCGGCGGCAAGCTTGCCTACGCCGCGGCCGGCAGTTCCGGCCTGATGGCGCTGGCCGACGCGCTTGAATTGCCCGGTACGTTCGGCATTCACCGCGACCGCATCGCCATCCTGATCGCCGGCGGCGACGAAGCCTTACGGACATTGGCAGGCGGGCCGGAGGACGACACCGAGGAGGCCGCGGCAGCCGTCATCAACGCCGGCATCGGCAAGGGCGATTGCCTGATCGCCATTTCGGCCAGCGGCACGACGCCCTATGCGGTGCGGGCCATCCAGGAAGCCGCCCGTCGCGGGGCTGCCACCATCGGCATCGCCAACAACCGGGACTCGGCTTTACTACGCCAGGCCGAAACCGCGATCCTGCTCGAAACGCCGCCGGAACTGATTGCCGGTTCGACGCGCATGGGCGCGGGCACCGCCCAGAAGATCGCGCTGAACATGCTGTCCACGCTGACCGCCGTCCATCTCGGCCATGTGCATGACGGCTACATGGTCAACCTGATGGCCGACAACATCAAGCTGCGCGACCGCGCGGCGCGCATCGTCGCCGCCGTCAGCGGGCGCGGCAGGGACGAAGCCGTCCACCTGCTCGAGAAGAGCGGCGGCGCGGTCAAGACCGCCATTCTGCTCGCCGCCGGCGCCGACAGCGCCGATGCGGCGGAGAAACTGCTGGAAGGAACCGGCCAGAAGCTGAGGCCGGCGCTTTCCGCGATCGAGGGGAGCAAGGGGCGCGCTGCCTCTGTTCTCATCCAAACCGAACCTGAAAAAGGTCAACAGGGAGACTGAGCATGACAACGAAACTACTGACGGCACTGCTTCTGGGCACCAGCATTCTCGGCTCGGCCGGGGTGGCTAATGCCGCAGACGTAACGCTCAACATCGAAAGCTGGCGCGGTGACGACCTTGCCATCTGGAAGGACAAGCTGATCCCGGCCTTCGAAGCCAAGAACCCGGGTATCAAGGTGGTGTTCGCACCGTCGGCGCCGACCGAGTATGACGCCGCCCTTGGCGCGAAGCTCGCCGCTGGCTCGGCGGGCGACCTAATCACCTGCCGCCCGTTCGACAAGTCGCTTGAACTGTTCAAGAAGGGCAACCTTGCCGACCTCTCGGCGCTGCCCGGCATGGAGAACTTCTCGCCGGTGGCCAAGTCCGCCTGGCAGACCGACGACGGCAAGGCGAGCTTCTGCGTGCCGATGGCCTCGGTCATCCACGGATTCATCTACAACAAGGACGCCTTCGACAAGCTCGGCATCAAGGTGCCGGAGACCCGCGACGAGTTCTTCGCCGCACTCGACAAGATCAAGGCCGACGGCACCTACATCCCGATGGCGATGGGCACCAAGGATCTCTGGGAAGCCGCGACCATGGGCTACCAGAACATCGGCCCCAACTACTGGAAGGGCGAGGACGGCCGCGCTGCCTTGATCAAGGGCGACCAGAAGCTGACTGACAAGGACTGGGTCGCGCCGTATGAGGAACTGGCCAAGTGGAAGCCGTATCTCGGCGACGGCTTCGAAGCACAGACCTATCCGGACAGCCAGAACCTGTTCACGCTTGGCCGCGCCGCCATTTACCCGGCCGGCTCGTGGGAAATCGGCCTGTTCAACACCCAGGCCCAGTTCAAGATGGGCGCCTTCCCGCCGCCGGTCGAGAAAGCCGGCGACACCTGCTACATCTCCGACCATACCGATATCGGTATGGGCCTGAATGCGGCTTCGAAAAACGCCGATGCGGCCAAGACCTTCCTGTCCTGGGTCGCCTCGCCGGATTTCGCCACCATCTACGCCAACGCGCTGCCCGGCTTCTTCAGCCTGAACTCCTCGCCGGTGAAGATGGCAGACCCGCTGGCCCAGGAATTCGTCTCCTGGCGCGGCAAGTGCAAGTCGACGATCCGCTCGACCTACCAGATCCTGTCGCGTGGCACGCCGAACCTCGAAAACGAGACGTGGGTTGAATCGGCCAACGTCATCAACGGCACCGACACCCCGGAAGCTGCGGCCAAGAAGCTGCAGACCGGCCTCGACAGCTGGTACAAGCCGGCGAAGTAAGAGCTCAGGCAACGAGATCGGCCGGGCGTATGCCTGGCCGGTCTCGGACTACCCTGGTTTTTCAGATTGTGCCCGTTCAGATAGCGATTGTCGGCACCGCCTCTCGGCCTTACCCTCCCTTTGTGGGGAAAGGCTAGCTGATCAGTCGCAGGCCTTTGTTCTTGCCGCACCGGGCAAGAATATTCGGCCGTGCATTGAGGCATCATCTAGCATCACACCATTTGCAACCGAGAGACGGCGGGAACCGAACTCATGGCCGCAGAAATACGACCGAAAAGACCGTTCCGTTGGCACATTGGCGTCTTCCTGGCGCCGGCGGTGCTTGTCTATACGGCGATCATGATCCTGCCGCTGGCCGGCACACTGCAGCTGTCGCTGTTCCGCAACATCGAGCAGCATCAGGTCTTCGTCGGGCTGGAGAACTTCCGCACGCTGTTCGGCGACCCCAACTGGTCGGTGAATTTCTGGAACGCGCTGAGAAACAATGTCTGGTTCTTCATCATCCACATGCTGGTGCAGAACCCGATCGGCGTCATGCTGGCTGCCCTTCTGTCCAGCCCGAGGCTGAGATTTGCCGCCTTCTACCGCACGGCGATCTTCGTGCCGACCATCCTGTCCTTCGTGATCGTCGGCTTCGCCTGGAAGCTGATCCTGTCGCCGCTGTGGGGCGTGGCGCCGCATCTGCTCGATCTTGTCGGCCTGAAAAGCCTGTTCACGCCGTGGCTCGGCAAGGAAGAATACGCGCTGACGGCGCTCAGCCTGATCTCGGTGTGGCAGTTCGTCGGCATCCCGATGATGCTGATCTATGCCGCCCTGCTGTCTATCCCCGAAGAGGTGATCGAGGCCGCCGAATGCGACGGCATCACCGGCATGTCGCAGTTCTGGAAGATCAAGCTGCCGCTGATCCTGCCGTCGATAGGCATCATTTCGATCCTCACCTTCGTCGGCAATTTCAACGCCTTCGACCTGATCTACACCGCGCAAGGCGCGCTCGCCGGGCCGAACTATTCGACCGACATTCTCGGCACCTTCCTCTACCGCGCCTTCTTTGGCTTCCAGTTGCAGGTCGGCGACCCCAACATGGGCGCGGCGATCGCCACGATGATGTTCCTGATCATCCTCGGCGGCGTCTGCGTCTATCTCTTCCTCGTGCAGACGCGCCTGCGTCGCTACCAGTTCTGAGGGGCAAGAGATGAGTACCGCCACCCGTTCCCTGCCCCGAACCATCGGCGCCCACGCGATCCTGCTGACCTATACGGCGATCGCGCTGTTTCCGGTGATCCTCGTCATCATGAATTCGTTCAAGTCCCGCGCCGGCATCTTCGGCGCGCCACTGACGCCGCCGACGCCAAAAACCTTCGACCTGATCGGCTACACCACCGTCATCGGTCAGGGCGATTTCATCCACTATTTCCAGAACAGCCTCGTCGTCACCGTCGCTTCGCTGTTCTTCGTGCTTCTGTTCGGCGCCATGGCCGCCTTCGCGCTGTCGGAGTACCGCTTTCGCGGCAACTCGCTGATGGGGCTCTATCTGGCGCTCGGCATCATGATCCCGATCCGCCTCGGCACCGTCGCCATCCTGCAGCTGATGGTGGCGAGCGGCCTGGTCAACACGTTGACGGCGCTGATCCTGGTCTACACCGCGCAAGGCCTGCCGCTCGCCATCTTCATCCTGTCGGAATTCATGAAGCAGGTGTCCGACGACCTGAAGAACGCCGGCCGCATCGACGGCTTGTCCGAATACACCATCTTCTTCCGCCTGGTGCTGCCGCTGGTCAGGCCATCGATGGCGACCGTCGCCGTCTTCACCATGATCCCGATCTGGAACGATCTGTGGTTCCCGCTGATCCTGGCCCCGTCGGAAGAGACCAAGACGGTGACGCTCGGCGCGCAGCTGTTCCTCGGCCAGTTCGTCACCAACTGGAACGCGATCCTGGCAGCTCTCTCGCTGGCGATCATGCCGGTGCTGATCCTCTACGTCATCTTCTCGCGGCAGCTGATCCGCGGCATCACCTCGGGAGCCGTCAAGTGAGTTCGCAAGCACCCCTTCGCGTCGTCGTCGCCGGCCTTGGCAATATGGGTCGCAGCCATGCGCTGGCCTATCACACCAATCCGGGCTTCCAGATCTCGGCACTGGTCAACCGTTCCGACGTGCCGCTACCGGACGGGCTTTCCTCCTATGGCATCAGGCGCTCCTTCGACGAGGCTTTGCGCGACGAAAAGCCCGATGTCGCCTGCATCGCCACCTATTCCGACAGCCATGCCGACTATGCGGTGAAGGCGTTCGAGGCCGGCTGCCATGTCTTTGTCGAAAAGCCGTTGGCGACAACGGTGGCCGATGCCAGGCGCGTCGTTGCGGCGGCAAAGGCCAACGGCAGGAAGCTGGTGATCGGCTACATCCTGCGCCATCACCCGTCCTGGATCAGGCTGATCGCCGAGGCGCGCAAGCTCGGCGGCCCCTATGTCTTCCGCATGAACCTCAACCAGCAATCCTCCGGCCATACCTGGGACACGCACAAGCAGTTGATGCAGACGACGTCGCCGATCGTCGACTGCGGCGTGCACTATCTCGACGTGATGCTGCAGATCACCGACGCCAGGCCGGTCGAGGTGCGCGGCATGGGGTTGCGGCTGAGCGAGGAGATCGCGCCCTCGATGTACAATTACGGCCATCTGCAGGTGCTGTTCGATGACGGTTCGGTCGGCTGGTACGAAGCCGGCTGGGGTCCGATGATTTCGGAAACTGCCTTCTTCGTGAAGGACGTCATTTCGCCCAATGGCTGCGTGTCGATCGTCATGAAGGAGGGTGTGAAGTCCGATGACATCGATACCCACACCAAGACCTCGACCATTCGCCTGCACAGTGCGGCGACCGGCCCGGACGGCAAGTTCGCCAAGCCTGACGAAATGCTGTCGATGGCGGGCGAGCCCGGCCATCAGGACCTCTGCGATCTCGAACAGGCCTTCGTGCTGAAGGCGATCCGCGAGGATATGGATCTCACCAGGCATATGGACGATGCGGTGAAATCGCTCGCCGTCTGCCTTGCAGCAGACGAGAGCGTGCGCAGCGGCGCAGCCGTCAAACTCTAGAACAGGGACGAAGCCGTGGGCTCGCTGAACATCGAGAACGTGAAGAAGGCCTTCGGGCCGGTCGAGGTGCTGAAGGGCATCAACCTTGAGGTGACGGACGGCGAATTCGTCGTCTTCGTCGGCCCGTCGGGCTGCGGCAAGTCGACCTTGCTCCGGGTCATTGCCGGGCTGGAGGATTCGACCTCGGGCCGGGTCGTCATCGACGGCCAGGACGTGTCCGTCACGCCGCCGGCCAAGCGCGGCATCGCCATGGTGTTCCAGACCTATGCGCTCTACCCGCATCTGACGGTGAAGAACAATATGGGCCTCGGGCTGAAGCAGGCGAGCACGCCGGCGGCCGAGATCGACCGCCGCATCGGGATTGCCTCGTCGATGCTGTCGCTGGAGCCCTATCTCGAAAGGCGGCCGGCCGAACTCTCCGGCGGCCAGCGCCAGCGCGTCGCCATCGGCCGCGCCGTGGTGCGCGAGCCCAAGCTGTTCCTCTTCGACGAACCCTTATCGAATCTTGATGCCGCATTGCGCGTCAACACGCGGCTGGAGATCGCTCAGCTGCACCGCCGGCTGAAGGCAACGATGATCTACGTCACCCACGACCAGGTCGAGGCGATGACGCTGGCCGACAAGATCGTGGTGCTGAATGCCGGCCGGATCGAGCAGATCGGCGGCCCGATGGAGCTTTACAATTCGCCGGCGAATGAGTTCGTCGCCGGTTTCATCGGCTCGCCGAAGATGAACTTCGTCGACGGCGCCAGGCTTGGTGAAACCGCCAAGACCATCGGCGTGCGGCCGGAGCATCTGACCGTCGATCCGAAATCCGGTGCCTGGAAAGGCACGGTCGTCCACGCCGAGCATCTCGGCGCCGACACCAATCTCTATCTTGACTGCGAGAAGGCCGGCCTGATCACCGTGCGCATCTTCGGCGTCTACGACGCCGAGCCGGGCGCCACGCTCTATGCGACGCCGGACCCGGCCAAGACGTATCGGTTTGGGGCGGATGGGAAGGTGCTGAAGTAGCGGCTGAACGCTTAGGTTGGCGCTGCCCCTCACCCTTACCCTCTCCCGTGAAGAACGGGGAGAGGGGGTCGGCAGCGTTGGAGCGCTTCCCTTCTCCCCGTCACTATACGGGGAGAAGGTGCCGGCATGTGGATGAGGGGCGGCGCAAACTTATCGAACTTAAGTGCTCAAGGGTCAGCCTTGAACGTCTGCTTCTGCTGGCCAAGGCCCTCGATGCCGAGCTCGACAACATCACCGGCCTTCAGGAACACCGGCGGCTTCATGCCCAGCCCGACGCCGGGTGGCGTGCCGGTCGAGATGATGTCGCCGGGGTGTAGCGACATGAACTGGCTGAGGTAGGAAACAAGGTATGCCACGCCATAGACCATGGTCTTGGTCGAGCCGTTCTGCATCGTCTTGCCGTTGACGGTCAGCCACATTTTGATGTTCTGCGGGTCGGTGACCTCGTCCTTGGTCACCAGCCACGGGCCGATCGGACCGAAGGTGTCGCAGGACTTGCCCTTGGTCCACTGGCCCTGCCGCTCGGCCTGGAAGGCGCGTTCAGAGACATCGTGGGCGACGCAATAGCCGGCGACATAGTCAAGCGCGTCGGCTTCGCTGACATATTTCGCCGTCTTGCCGATGACCACGGCCAGTTCGACTTCCCAGTCGGTCTTCACCGAGCCGCGCGGGATCAGCACGTCGTCGTCCGGCCCGACGATGGCCGAGCTTGCCTTCATGAAGATGATCGGCTCCGGCGGCACGGTGGCGCCGGTCTCGGCGGCGTGGTCGGAATAGTTGAGGCCGATGCAGATGAACTTGCCGGTGCCGGCAACGCAGGCGCCGATGCGGGGCTTGCCGGAAACCGCCGGCAGCGACTTCGGATCGAGCTTGGCCAGCGTCGCCAGCGATGCCGGATCGAGTGCCTTACCGCCGATGTCGGCGACATGGCCGGTGAGATCACGGATCGTTCCATCCGCATCGAGCAGGCCGGGGCGTTCGCTCCCCGCCTCGCCATAGCGCAGCAGCTTCATGGTATGTCTCCTCAGTCGTTTGGTTCAGATCGACCAGCCGCCGTCGATATTATAGGCCTGTCCGGACGTATAGGTAGCGCCGGCCAGATAGACGGCGAGATCCGCGATTTCCTCCGGCGTGCCGAGCCGGCCCATCGGCTGGCGGGCGATGAAGGCGGCGCGGGCGGCTTCGTAGTCGCCCTGCGCATGCATACGGTCCTGCAGCGACGGGCTCTCGACCGTGCCGGGGCAAATGGCATTGCAGCGAATGCCCTTGGCGACATAGTCGGCAGCGATTGCCTTGGTCAGGCCGATGACCGCAGCCTTGGTGACGCCATAGGCGAAGCGGTTCGGCACGCCCTTACCGGCGCCGGCAACCGACGACATGTTGATGATCGATCCGTCGCCGCGCTCGAGCATGCCGGGCAGCACCGCTTTGATGGTGCGTATCATGGCGCGGACGTTGAGGTTGAAGGCGAAATCGAGATCGGCGTCCTTCATCTCGAGGATCGAGCCGGAATGGACGAAGCCGGCACAGTTGAACAGCACGTCGACCTTGCCGATCTCGGCGAAGGCGGCGTTGACGGCATCGTCGTTGAGCACATCGAGCTTGCGGGTCTTGATGTCGGAGGTCTTGGCGAGCTCCGCCAGCAGCGCCTCGTTGATGTCGGTGGCGTAGACGACGGCACCTGCCTTGGCGAAGGCCAGCGCGCTCGCCTTGCCGATGCCTTGCGCCGCTGCCGTGATGACAACGACCTTGCCTGCCAGATCCGCCATGCTCTTCTCCTCGTCCGCTTGGGATCGTCCGGGTCTACCGGTGGTCGGCCACGGCGTCATGGGCCAGTCGGACGCCATCATGCGGCCTGCGCGCCTGTCAGCCCACAGATAAAGATGTTTTTTCTCGTTAAAGAACATGCATCCGGGCGTCAAGTCCGAACACGATCACCATCGCGGCAATCGCCTCAGACCAACGACAAGTTCGACTTGTGCGGAGACCACTAATTGCCGAAGTCGGCGCCGCCCCTCATCGCCCTGCCGGGCACTTCTCCCCGTATAGTGACGGGGAGAAGGGGCTGACCGCAACGCCGGCGCCGATCTTGCGCCGCTGGCGATTGGCGAAATCGTCGATGGCAGCGCCCCTCTCCCCGTCACTATATGGGGAGAGGATGCCGGCAGGCAGGTGAGGGGCGGCGCCAGCGCCCGGAAAAGGCTGGTGGAGCGAAATCAAACCTGACTCGATTGCCCTGCGCTCACCATCGCGGCAGCGTCGCAACTGCTCAGTCGCCGTAAGGCACCCAGACGTTCTTGACCTCGACGGCGCGGCGCAGGAAGGCATCGCCGGCCGCCTCGTCGGACGCCCAGTCGAGGCCGCGGCCATTGCCGCTCCAGACACGCTTGAGGTTGCCGATCGACTCGGCCTCCGCCTTGCCGCAGGTGTCGGCATCGGCGAACACCCAGAGCCCGTCGACATCGTCATGCTTGGCCAGCACACCGGCAAGTTCGGCCGTGCGGCCGGTGACGATGTTGATGGCGCCGGCCGGAACGTCGGAATATTCGATGACCTGATAGAGGTCGGTGGCGAGCAGCGGGTACCGCTCCGACGGCACCGCGACCACGGTGTTGCCCATGGCGAGCGCCGGTGCGACCAGCGAGATCAGGCCCAGCAGCGGTGACACGTCGGGTGCCACGATGCCGACGACGCCGACCGGTTCGTGCAGCGCCAGTGTCACGGCACGCGCCGGCGGCTGGTGCACGCGGCCTTCGAACTTGTCGGCAAGGCCGGCATAGAGGAACAGCCGCTCGATCGACTGGTCGACTTCGTCGCGCGCCGCCTTGGGCGTGGCGCCGGTCAGTTCGGTGAGGCGGGCGGCAAATTCGCCGGCGCGGCCGGAAAGATTTTCAGCCAGATAATAAAGCACCTGGGAGCGGTTGTAGGCGGTCGCCTCCGGCCAGGCTTTGCAGGCCCGCGCCGCCGAAACGGCATCGCGGATATCCTTGCGGCTGCCAAGACCGACCTCGCCGGCGAGCTTGCCCTTGGCGGTGGCGACAGCCAGCGAGTAGTTGCCGTCCGGGCGCACCTGCTTGCCGCCGATGAACAGTTTTGCCGTGCGGTCGATGAAATCGCCTTCGGATTGCTCGGCAGGTGGCGCGGAGGCAGCCGCCGGCTTGATCACCGGGCCAAGCGGCAATTTGGCCGCCAGATACTCGAACATGCCTTCGCGCCCGCCTTCGCGGCCAAAACCGCTCTCTCGGTAGCCGCCGAAACCGCAGGCGGCGTCGAACATGTTGGTGCCGTTGACCCAGACGACGCCAGCCTTCAATTGCGGCGCGACATGCAAGGCGAGGTTGACGTTCTCGCTCCACACCGAGGCGGCCAGCCCATAGCGCGTGTTGTTGGCAAGCTCGATCGCTTCCTCCGTGTTGCGGAAGGTCATGGTCGCCAAAACCGGCCCGAACACTTCCTCTTGCGCCAGGATATTAGCCGGCGAAACACCGGTGGCGAGCGTCGGCAGATGATAGTAACCCGACGTTGGTAGCGCGGCGTCCGGCTGCCAGCACACGGCGCCCTGTCTGGCGCCCTCGGCAACCAAGCCCTTGACCCGGTCGAGCTGTGTGGCGTCGACCAGCGGGCCGATATCGGTGTTCTTGTCGAGCGGGCTGCCGACCCGCAGCCGGCTCATGCGTGTCTTGACCTTGGCTATCAAGGCATCGGCGATGCCTTCCTGCACCAGCAGCCGGGAACCGGCGCAGCAGACCTGGCCCTGGTTGAACCAGATGCCGTCGACCAGGCCTTCGACGGCGCTGTCGAGATCGGCGTCCTCGAAGACGATGAAGGCCGACTTGCCGCCAAGCTCCAGCGACAGTTTTTTCCCTGAGCCCGCCGTGGCTTTCCTGATGATCTTGCCGACTTCGGAAGAACCGGTGAAGGCGATCTTCTGGATGCCGGGGTGGTTGACGATGGCCGCACCCGCCTCCGGGCCGCCCTGGACGATGTTTACGACACCTTTCGGCACGCCGGCCCGTTCGCAGATCTCGGCAAACAGGATGGCGGTCAGCGGCGTGAATTCAGCCGGCTTCAGCACCACGGTGCAGCCCGCGGCAAGTGCCGGCGCGATCTTCCAGGCCAGCATCAGCAGCGGAAAATTCCATGGGATGATCTGGCCGACGACGCCGACACCCTTGTGGCCGGGGAAATCCCTGTTCAGCGCCTGCGCCCAGCCGGCATGGTGGATGAAATGGCGGATGGCCAGCGGCACGTCGATATCGCGGCTTTCGCGGATCGGCTTGCCGTTGTCGATCGATTCCAGCACCGCGAACAGGCGCTGGTGGCGCTGCATGGCGCGGCCGATGGCATAGAGCACTTTCGCCCTGACATAGCCTGAAGACGCCGACCATTTCGGCAGCGCCTTGGCCGCGGCCGAAACCGCCGCGTCGATATCGGCGGCATTGGCGTCCGACACTTTGGCCAGCAGCTTGCCGGAGGAGGGCTCGCTGGTCTCGAAGGTCTTGCCGCCGGAAGCGGCTTTCCAGTCGCCGCCGATGAACAGCGCCTTGTCGAAATCGCGCGCCGCAAGCCAGGCGTCGGCCTCGTTGCGGGCTTCCGGCGCCGGGCCGTACTCCATGGCGTGATAGCGGTCGAGAATGTTCATGGGGTTCCTCCTTCACCTCCCTTCGTGGGGAGGGTCGATCGGCTAGGCTGATCGCGGTCGGGCGCTCAAGCCATCGCGTGGCGATGATTGGCCGAATAGTGCCCGGTCAGATGGTGTTCGAGCTGGCGCTCGATGTCGGTCAAAAGGCTCGAGGCGCCGAAGCGGAACAGCTCGGGCTCCAGCCACGGCCGGCCGAGTTCTTCCTTCATCAGCACCAGCCAGTCGAGCGAGGCTTTTGCCGTGGAGATGCCGCCGGCCGGCTTGAAGCCGATGAGATAGCCGGTCTCCTCGAAATAGGCGCGGATGGCGCGCACCATGGCAAGGCCGACGGGCAGCGTGGCGTTGACGCTTTCCTTGCCGGTCGAGGTCTTGATGAAGTCGGCGCCGGCCATCATCGCCACCATTGAGGCGAGCATGACGTTGCGCAGCGTGGCGAGGTCGCCGGTGCCGAGGATGACCTTCAGATGCGCGTCCCCACAGGCGGCGCGCATCGAGACGATCTCGTTGTAGAGCTCCCGCCACTTGGCGCCGAACACCAGCCCGCGCGGAATGACGACGTCGATCTCGTCAGCGCCGTCCTTCACCGAGGCTTCTATCTCCTGCAGGCGGGTGGAGAGTGGGGCGAGGCCGTGCGGAAATGCGGTGGAAACGGCGGCGACATGGATGCCGGTGCCGCGCACGGCGTCGACGGCGGTGGCGACGAAGGGATGGTAGACGCAGACGGCGGCCGGGCGAATGACCTCGCCCGCAATGCCGAGACCCTCGACGATGTCGCGACGGAACGGATTGATCGCCTTGGCGCACAGCCGGCGCACGCGCTCTTCGGTGTCGTTGGAATTCAGCGTCGTCAGGTCCATGCAGGCGACGGCGCGCAGCAGCCAGGCGGCCTGGTTGTCGGCCTTGATCGAGCGCCGCTTGGTCAGGCTGGCGACACGGCGCTCAAGCGCCGAGCGGTTGACGCTGCGCACTGACTCCATGAAGCCGAGATCGAGCTTCATGCCGGGGTTGCGCGCGATGCGATGGTCCAGCGGAACGGGGGTATTGGCGGCGGCGCGCGCCGGCAGCGGCGTCACCTTCGACGCACCGGCACCAAGCTCGGCTTCGCGGATTGTGCTGCTCATCTCCTGCCCTTTCATTCAGCGACTTGCGCCGAAGATAGACCGTGAAATCGTAGTTCACGAGTCCTTCAGCGGGTCATAGCTGAAAAAGGCTGCGAAAGCAGCTAGTTTTTGACCGAAAGGTCAAAACTCGATTCTTGAGCGAGTTGCTCGGCTCAGCCGACAAAGGCGCGTTCGACAACGAAGCTCGCCGGATGATGCAGCGAGCCTTCCTCGAAGCCGAGGCTTTCGGCCAGCTCCTTGACGTCCTTCAACATGTGCATCGAACCGCAGATCATGATGCGGTCGGTTTCCGGATTGAGCTTGTCGATGCCGAGATCGGTGTAGAACTTGCCGGACCCGATCAGCGCGGTGATGCGGCCCATGCGTGCCGAGTCTTCGCGGGTCGTCGAATTGTAGAGGGTGACACGGCCACCGGTCAGCTCGCCGATCAGCGGATCGCTTTCGAGCCCGGCGACCAGCTCCTGGCCATAGATGAGCTCGGCAGTGTCGCGGCAGGTGTGGGTCAGCACGACCTGCTCGAATTTCTCATAGGTGTCGGGGTCGCGCAGCAGGCTGGCGAAAGGCGCGATGCCGGTGCCGGTCGAGATCATGAACAGGCGCTTGGCCGGCGTCAGCGCGTCGACCACCAGCGTGCCGGTCGACTTCTGGCGCATGATGACGGTGTCGCCGACCTGGATCTTCTGCAGTTCCGAGGTGAGCGGGCCGTCCGGCACCTTGATCGAGAAGAATTCCAGCTCGTCGTCCCAGGCCGGGCTCGCCACCGAATAGGCGCGGAACACGGGCTTCTCGGCATTGGGCAGGCCGATCATGACGAACTCGCCGGAACGGAAACGCAGCGACTGTGGCCGGGTGATGCGGAACGAGAACAGCCGGTCCGTATAATGCTTCACCGAGACGACGGTCTCGGCATAGACATTGGCCGGAATAGGAAACTGCAGCGGGCGGGCGCCGGCGGTATTGAATGCGGATGTGGTGTTCATCAAATCCAACCTTCTGGCCCAACTGCGAACGCGGGCGCCAAACCTTCACCTGCGCGCCCGAACCATTCAGGTTCCGGCGTGCTGTCTGCACACTCCGAGGCGGTAAGCTCTTGTGTCCGGAATTTATTAGTATACAAACGATATTTGCGTCAAGATACCGTGGCGAAACACCTTTCCAAACTGTGACATATCCGTAGTCCGCGCATTTCGGGTTTCGACAATGAAAGAGAATTTTTCGGTGCAGCCGCCGGATTCCCTGGGCAGCGTCGTCGCCGGTATCGATGTCGGCGGGACCTTTACCGACCTGCTTCTGATCGATGGACGCGACGGTGGCCGGGTGCATATCGCCAAGACCCCGACCACGGTCGACAACCAGGCCTTCGGGGTCGTTTCGGCGCTTGGCGCCACCGGATTTCCGATCGACGGCATCGACCTCATCGTGCATGGCACGACCACCACCACCAATGCCGTGCTCGAACGCCGGCTGGCGAAAACCGGCATGATCACGACGCGCGGTTTTCGCGACGTGATCGAGCTCGGCCGGCGCACGCGACCGCAGGCCTATGGCATGACTGGCAGCTTCGTCCCGATCATTCCGCGCAATCTGAGGCTCGAAGTCTCGGAGCGTGTCGAGGCGTCGGGCACTGTGCGCACGCCGCTCGACGAGGCTGAAATGCGCGACGCGGTGAAGGCGCTGATCGAGGCCGGTTGCGAATCCCTCGTCATCCACTTCCTGCATTCCTACGCCAACCCGGCGCATGAGCGGCGCGCCGCCGAAATCGCCGCCGAACTCTGGCCGAACGGCTACATCACGTCGGGCCACGCACTGCTGTCGGAGGCGCGCGAATTCGAGCGCGGCGTCACCGCTTCGGTCAACGCCTCGGTGCAGCCTATCCTCGAGCGCTATGTCGAGCGGCTGCGCAAGGAATTGGGGGCAAAAGGCTATGCCCGCGACTTCCTGATCATGAACGGCAATGGCGGCATGATCTCGGCCCGCTTCGTCACACGTGAATCGGCCAAGACCGTCATGTCCGGCCCGGCCTCGGGCGTCATCGCCGCCGCCTATACGGGAAAACGCGCCGGCTACGAAAACCTCGTCACCTACGACATGGGGGGCACCTCGACCGACGTGGCGCTGATCCGCAACGCGGAGCCGGCGGTCTCGAACGAGATCGAGATCGAGTATGCGATGCCGATCCACGTGCCGATGGTGGCCGTGCACACGGTCGGCGCCGGCGGCGGCTCGATCGCCCGCGTCGACGCCGCCGGCCTGATCCAGATCGGCCCGGAAAGCGCCGGCGCCAATCCCGGCCCGATCTGCTACGGGCGCGGCGGCCTGGAGCCAACCATCACCGACGCCAATCTGGTGCTCGGCCGGCTGGCGCCGAAGAAGCTGCTGGCGGTCGAAAACCCGGTCACCGTCGAGCGCGTCACCGGCATCTTCGAGGAGAAGATCGGCAAAGCGACCGGCCTGTCCGGCGTCGAGGCGGCGGGCGCGGTGCTGCGGCTCGGCAACATGAAAATGGCCGGCGCCATCCGTATGGTTTCGGTGTCACGCGGCCATGATCCGCGCGATTTTGCGCTGTTCGCCTTTGGCGGCGCCGGACCATTGCATGCGACGGCCCTGGCGCGCGAACTCGGCCTGCCCAAGGTGCTGGTGCCGGCGCGGCCAGGCATCACCAACGCGCTCGGCTGCGTCGTCGCCGATCTGCGCCACGACTTCGTCAACACCGTCAACCAGCCGGTGGCGGTGCTCGACGAGATCCAGCTTCACGCTGTATTGGAACGGCACCGAAACGAAGGCGAAGAGCTGATCGGCAAGGAAGCGGTGAAGCCGGAGACGATCCGCGTCACCCACTCCGCCGACATGCAGTTCGTCGGCCAGACCCACATCATCAACGTGCCGTTGCCGTCCTCGTCGGTGACTAGGCACGAGCTGCAATCTCTGTTCGAAAAAGCCTATTTCGCCCGCTTCAAGGTCGAGCTGCCGGAAATCCGCGCCAACCTCGTCAACCTCAACACTTCGGTGACGGGTGTGCGGCCGGCGATCGACCTGTCGCGCTTGATCGACCCAGCGGGGCGCGCAAAAAAGCTCCACGAGGCGCGGCGCGAGATCCGGCCGGTCTGGTATGGTGGACGCTGGCACGACACGCCGGTCTACGCACGCGAAAAGCTGCCGCTCGACGCGGTCATCGAAGGCCCGGCGATCCTCGAGCAGATGGATGCGACCACCGTGCTCGAACCCGGCGACCGCGCGCGCTCGGACGCCGACGGCAACATCATCATCGACATTGGCGAGGCCTGAGATGCCTGACATTGATATGGCAAAGCTCGACGCCATCACCCTTTCGGTCCTCCAGGCGGCCTTGCAGCAGGTCTGCGACGAGATGGACCTGACCTTCTCCCGCGCCGCTTTCTCGCCGGTCATCGCCGAGGCCAACGACCGCTCCGACGGCATCTATTCGGCCGTTGACGGCTCGCTGATCGCGCAAGGCAGCCAAGGCCTGCCGGTGTTCGTCGGCGTTATGCAATATTCGACCAAAACGGTGATCGAGATGATCGCCGATGGCCGCTGCCTGCCGCCGGAGCCCGGCGACATCTACATCGTCAACGATCCTTATCTCGGCGGCACCCATCTGATGGATGTGCGCTTTGCCATGCCGGTCTACCGGGCAGGAAAAATCTTTTGCTGGCTGTCCAACACCGGCCACTGGCCTGACATTGGCGGCTCGGTGCCGGGCGGCTTCTCGGCTTCCGCGACCGCGGTCGAACAGGAAGGCCTGCGGCTGCCACCGGTGAAACTGTTCAAGAAGGGCGTGCTTGATCCGGAAATCTACGCCATCATCTGCTCCAACATCCGCGTTGCCGACCAGCGCATCGGCGACATCCGCGCCCAGGCTGCTGCACTGCTGATCGGCCAGGACCGGCTCAACGGAATCCTGGATCGTTACGGAGACGAAACTGTTGTCGAGGCGATTGCCGAATTGCGCCGGCGCGCAGCCGAGCAGATGCGCGCCAACATATCGGCCATCCCGGACGGCACGTACCATTCCAAGGCCTTTGTCGATTCCGACGGGGTGGTCAACGAGCCGCTGACCATAGCGCTGGCCGTCGAGAAAAAGGGCGACACGCTGACCTTCGATTTTGCCGGCTCATCAAAGCCCTGCGCCGGGCCGATGAACAGCGTGCTGGCGACCACCCTGTCGTCGGTCTATCTCGCCATGCGCCACATTTTCCCGGACGTGCCGATCAGCGCCGGCGCTTTCGAGCCACTGAACGTCAAGCGGCCGGAAGGCACCTTCCTCGACGCCAAATATCCGCGCCCCGTCTCGGGCTGCGCAGCCGAGGTCTCGCAGCGCATCGCCGAGGCGGTGTTCGCGGCCATGGTGCAGGCACTGCCGGACAAGGTGACGGCGGCCCCGGCCGGCTCCAGCGGCAATTTCGCGCTCGGCGGCAACGATCCCGCGCGCGGCCGCGACTACGTCATGTACCAGATCTCCGGCGGCGGTTATGGCGGCAATTCAGGCCATGACGGCCTGACCAATGGCTGCTCGACCATCGGCATCTCTAAGTCGCCGCCGGTCGAGATCATGGAACAGGCCTTTCCGGTGCTCTACCGCCACTATGCCTTGCGCGAAGGCTCGGGCGGCGCCGGCAAGCAGCGCGGCGGTTTCGGCCTCGCCTATGAGGTTGAAATCCTGCGCGGCGATGCCCGCGCCTCCTTCGTCATGGACCACGGCCGTTTCGGCCCGCAGGGCGCGCTCGGCGGCAAGGACGGCGCGGTCAACACTGTGACCGTCTTCCGCAATGGCGAGGAGCACGTGCCGCCGCATCTCTCCAAGGAGCAGGACATCGCCCTGAAGGCCGGCGATCGCGTGCGCGTCGGCACGCCGGGCGGCGGCGGCTATGGCGATCCGCTTGAGCGCGATCCGGAACTGGTGCGGCGCGACGTTTCGCTGGGATACTACACGTCAGCGGAAGCCAGCGAAAAATTCGGCGTTGTCCTCTCGGCAGGCGAGTCCGCCGTCGACCGGAAAGCGACGGACAAGCAGCGCGCCGGCTAACACTGCCGGCTGCTTGGATCGTTCGCCGCGCCGTGATCGGCGCATGACATGTCGTTTCCGTCTCCGCCGGGGTCACGAAAGCCCGTAGACTTCTCCTGTCAACGGAGATCTCGGACATGCGTCTTTTCGGTCGTTTCGTGCTTGCCGCCTCGGTCGCCCTGGTTCTCGCCACGGGTGCCACTTCCGCCCAGGACAGGAAGCTCAGGATCGGCACCGAGGGCGCCTATCCGCCCTTCAACTACGCCAATGCCGATGGCACGCTGGGCGGCTTCGACATCGATCTCGGCAAGGCGCTGTGCGCTGAGATGAAGGCCGAGTGCGAATTCACCGTGCAGGATTTCGATGGCTCGATACCGGCGCTGCAGGCCGGCAAGTTCGATGCGATCGTCAACATCACCATCACGCCCGAGCGGGCCGAGAAGGTCGAGTTCACCCACAAATACTACCAGACGCCGCCGGCCATCGCAGTGCCGAAGGATTCGACCATCGCGGGCACCTCGCCGGACGATCTGAAAGGCAAGGCGCTCGGCGTGCAGACCGCGACCATCCACCAGAAATTCGCCGAGCAGAAATACTCAGGCTCGACCGTCAAGGCCTATCCGACCGGCGATGACGCCCGCACCGACATGGCCAATGGCCGCCTCGACGCGATGATGGACGGCTCGATCATCCTGACCGAATGGCTGAAGAAACCGGACGGCGCCTGCTGCAAGCTGCTTGGCACCTTGACGGCCGATCCGGCCATTCACGGCCCCGGCGTCGGCATCGCGCTGCAGAAAGGCGACAAGGAGCTGGCCGACAAGTTCAATGCGGCAATAGACGCGCTGCGCGCCAACGGAAAATACAAGGAAATCAACGATAAGTACTTCTCGTTCGACGTCTACGGCAGTTGAGTCCGGCTTCTGGAACCGCAATAATGGAGACTTCCTTGGCCGAGCGGCGCTCCCCCTTCTACAGCAGCATCGTCGGACTGGGCGCGACTATGGGTCGGGTCGGCGGCGATTTCATTTCGGCCAAGACTTATTCCGGCATTGCCGACGAGCACCTGAACACGCGCAAGAATGTCGGCGTGCAGGATCTCAGCACCATGGGCAAGATGGACATCAAGGGGCCGGACGCCGAGGCGCTGGTCAACCATGTCATCGTCAACGACGCCGCGGCGATGAAGCCCGGCCAGGTCCGCTATTCCACCGTCTGCCGCGAGGATGGCGGCATCATGGATGATCTCACCGTGTTCCGTCTTGCGCCCGAGCATTTCATGCTGGTGACCGGCTCGGTCAACCGCCTGAAGATGCTGCCGTGGCTTTTGCATCATGCGCAGGGGCGCAAGGCCTATGTCACCGACATCACCGCGGCCATCGCCTTCCCGACCATCCAGGGGCCGCGCTCGCGCGACCTGCTGAAGGCGTTGATCGCGGATGCCGATCTGGACGGGCTCAAGCGCTGGTCGTTCGCCTCGGGGCGCATTGGTGAGACGAAGATACTGATCTCGCGCACCGGGGTGACCGGCGAGCTAGGCTTCGAACTGTTCGTGCCGGCCGACGAGGCGGCTTCGGTCTGGAACGTGCTGATGACGGCCGGCCGTGACTTTGGCCTGAAACCCTATGGCGTGCTGGCGATGTTCACGCTCGGACTGGAAAAGGCCTATCCGGCGCATGGCATCGACATGGACGAGACCCGCACGCCGTTCCATGTCGGCCTCGACCGCTGGATCAAATTCGACAAGGGCGATTTCGTCGGCCGCGAAGCCTTGCTCAAGGTCCGCGACAAGGGCCTCGACGAGCAATGGGTCGGGCTGATCCTCGACGGCGACAGGCCGGCCGCGACCGACGCCAGGGTGCTGGCCGATGGCGAGGACGCCGGCATCGTCACCTACAGCGACCACGGCTATTCCCTCGGCAAGGTGCTGGCGACCGCGCATCTGCGGCTGCCGTTCACCGCCGTCGGCACCGAACTCGGCATCGACATCGACGGCAAGCCGACCCGCGCGGTCGTGGCGCCAATCCCGTTCTTCGACCCCGAGGGGGTGAGGCTGAGGGGCTAGCGCGGCTTGTTCCGGAAATCGCTCTTGGGCTTTCCTTTTGGGTTAAGGGAACGAACGGGTATCGTTGCGGAGGGCCGACATTCATCCATCGGGTATGCCGACAGCAAGCAGGTCTCTCCGAAGGTCCGCCAGGATCTTTGGGTTACGATACGGATCGATCAAGATGGTGCTTACAGTCGCACCGGGCCTTGCCGCCAGACACTGTCTGGCTGCGTGAGCGGCGAGTTGCTCGTCGCCCATTCTCAAATGACAGACCGCCAGAAACGCATAGGCCCAAAATGCATAGGCATTGAGATTCCGGTAGGAGGCTATCGCCTCAGGATACCGTCCGAGAACCAGAAGAACTTGTCCGCGTAGATCCCAGAACCAATCGTAATTTAGGGGATCACGGGCGATACAGACGTCCAGATCGGACAAAGCTTCTTCATGCCGACCGAGATAGCTCCAGCACAAGCCCCGTATCGCCCTTGCCCGGGTTTCGTTCGGGTTGAGGTTCACACCCTGCTCGAGATGCAGCAGCGCCTCCTCTAACTGTCCCATGAAGATCAGCGTGTGACCCACCGCAATATGGCTCCATGCCTCCTTCGGCCCAAGCTTTAGTGCGCGGCGAGCATGGACAAGCGCGATCTTGAGAGTGTTCCCGTCCCCCTCAAGCAGCCATTTGCTTGTGAGTACAGTCGCCATCATCGCATGGATGGTAGCGACATTCGGGTCGAGCTCAATCGCCCTGGCAAGATAAGGCTCTGCTTCAAGAGTGGTGTCATAGCGAACCATCCGAACGCGAGCCTGAAGATACAGATCGTAGGCATCGAGCTGGGTGATCGGAAGGCGCCGTATCTTCTCCACACCCGAAGTTCGGATTGTGCCGACAACAGTGATAGCGACACTTCTGGCGATCTCCTCCTGGAGCTCAAAAATATCAGTCAGCTCCCGATCGAATCGATCGGCCCAGATTTGATTGCCGGATCTGGCCTCTATGAGTTGCGATGAGATCCTGACCCTGTCGCCGGCACGGCGAATGCTACCCCGAAGCAGGTAGTCGACGGACAACTGCTTCGCGATGGTGACGGCGTCGACAGTCCTTCCCTTGAACACAAAGGAGGAATTGCGGGCTATGAGATGAAGTTCACCGAATCGCCCCAGTTCGGTGATGATGTCCTCGGTGACCCCGTCGCTGAAATATTCCTGGCTGGCGTCGCTGCTCATATTCTCGAATGCAAGAACTGCAACGACTGGTCCGCGGCTTGATGCGCCACCGATTTGCGGTCTGGGCGTCTCGTCCATGCTCCTGCGCAACAGCCGAAGCTCGTCACCTGGCTCCAGGTTCAGTTCGCGCTTCAGCAACAGCTTGCACGCCTCATACTGCTTGATGGCGAGCGCAGCCTGACCAGAGGCGATATGTGCCCGCATCAGCGCGACATGCGACGGCTCCCGTAGCGGATCAAGAGCAACCAGCCGTTCGGAAATAGCAACGCGCTCGGTACCGCTCACCGATTCAGCCAAAACTTGGAACACATCGATTACGCGCGAGGACAGGTCGGCACGGACTTCGCGCAGCCAATCCTCGAAAGCGTTGTCGGACGTGCTCAACCCATCAAGAAAAGGTCCGGCATAGAGGGTGGCAGCCCGCCGAAGCTCGGCCGCGTCACGGCTCGCGGATGCAGCGACGAATTCAGTCACGTCGATGGTGAAGAATTTCGGATTGAGCGCGACACGATCCCCGACCAGGGCCAAGGCATCCGCTCCCAACTCGGCAAAGTCCTTGCGGATAGCCGCCAGGGCCTGCCGCAGACTGTCCCTTGCCTGCTCCTCACCTCGATCGCTCCAAAGAAGAGCAGCCAGCTTGTGACGCGTCGCCTCCTGGTTCGGTGCTACGGCGAGAATGCCCAGAAGCGCTCTATTCTTCTTGGCAGCCACCTCCAAGGGTTTCCCCTGCGGCGACGTCAGGTGAAAACCACCCAGGAGATCGAGCCGCGCCGGGCTCATCGCGATATACTCTGAATTTCTGCTTTTTCCGCGATATTCACGAGCTTTTCACAGGCATCTCACGCCCCGCATTCGATGTTGCCTCTCGCAACTAACAACATCCGAGAGGAAACTCCAATGTCCATCGTCACCGAGGTTTTGGGAAAGGCAGGTGAAACGCTCACGAACGAACTGCCGAAGTGGCGCAAGGTCCACCTTGGCCGATTTTTGTACAGCATAGCAGCGGCATATGCCTCTGCGACCTGGAAGGCCTACGGGGCGGCTACTGGCCTTGGTGCCAATAGTCCCGGACGTCGACCTGACGACGACGTCGGCAACTACTGAACTTCTTCGTCCCAACGCAGCGACGCAGACCTCGTCCAAGCCATGATCTGCGGGCCTTGTGGTTCAGAAGCACCGCTACAGGCTCGGATCGTCGGCCCAGTCCTCACCCCCGCCGATCCAGCCTCGCCACCAGCCTGTCGCCCGCCCACTGGATGCCGCAGACCAGGATGATCAGCACGATCACCACGGCGATCATGACGCTGGTCTCGAAACGCTGGTAGCCGTAGCGGATGGCGAGATCGCCGAGCCCACCGGCGCCGATGGCGCCGGCCATCGCCGAGGCGCCGATCAGCGTCACCAGCGTCACCGTGAAACCGGCGACGATGCCGGGCAGGGCTTCGGGCACTAGCACCTCGCGGATGATCGTCCAACGATTCCCGCCCATGGCGCGCGCCGCCTCGATCAACCCGCGGTCGACTTCGCGCAGCGACACTTCAGCGATGCGCGCATAATAGGGCGTGGCGGCGATCGACAGCGGCACGATGGCCGCCCAAGTGCCGATCGAGGTGCCGACGATCAGCCGCGTCACCGGGATCAGCGCCACCAGAAGGATGATGAAGGGCACCGAACGGAAGCCGTTGATGACGGCGCCGAGCGCGCGGTTCACCCATAGGCTTTCGGCGATGCCGCCGCGTTCGGTGGCGATCAGCGCCAGCCCCAGCGGCAGGCCGAAGACCAGCGAGATCAGGCCGGACGCGGCCGTCATCAGCACGGTCTCCCAGATCGAACGCAGCAGGAGCTCAAACAGGATTGGCGACATGGCCAAGCACCTCCACCCGCGCCTGGCGGGCCTTCAGGAATGTGATGACGGCGGCGAGATGGCTTGCATCGCTGCCAGGGACAGAAACGAACAACGTGCCGACGGGCTGCTGCTGGATGTGGTCGATGCCGCCGTGGATGAGACGGAAGGGGCCTGGAACGGCGGTGGCGAGATCGGACAGCAATGGGTCGCGAGCCGCCTCGCCGGCCACGTCCACGCGCAGGACCGTCTCCGTGCCGGCCCACGGCAGCAGCCGGGCGGCCAGTTCGGCGGGCAGCTGCGGCCGGATGGCGCCGAGCAGGCTGCGTGTGATCTCAGAGCGCGGCTCGGCAAACACCGACCAGACCGGCCCTTCCTCGACGATGCGGCCGGCATCGATCACCGCCACCCGGTCGGCGATCGAGCGGATCACCTCCATCTCATGGGTGATCAGCAGGATGGTCAGCCCAAGCTGCCGGTTGATGTCTTTCAGCAGGGCGAGGATGGAGCGTGTCGTCTCCGGGTCGAGCGCCGAAGTGGCTTCGTCCGACAGCAGCAGCGCCGGCCGCGCCGCAAGCGCCCGGGCGATGCCGACGCGCTGCTTCTGGCCGCCCGACAGCGATGCCGGATAGGCCTTGGCCTTCTCCGACAGGCCGACAAGGTCAAGCAGTTCGGCGGCGCGCTGCAGCCGCTCGGCCTTTGGTCGGCCCTCGATCTTCAGCGGCAGCGCCACATTGTCCTCGACCGTCTTGGCCGACAAAAGGTTGAAGTGCTGGAAGATCATGCCGATGCGCCGCCGCAGCGGCTGCAGATCACGCTCGCCAAGCCGGCTGATCTCGCGGCCTTCGATGAACACCTCGCCGGAATCGGGCCGCTCCAGCCCGTTCAGGCAGCGGATCAGCGTCGATTTGCCTGCGCCGCTGCGGCCGATGATGCCGAGGATCTCGCCCTTGCGCACCGTCAGCGAGATGCCATCGAGTGCCGCTGTCCCGCCAAAGCGGCGCTTCAGGTCGACAAGGCGCACCACGTCCTGCGGTGTTGCGCCCGGCTGGTCCGTGGTCTCGGCGGTTGCGGTAAAATGCTGGTTCATGCGCGGATCCCTAGAAATACAATTGCGGCCCGCGCGTTGCGCGGACCGCTTTCCCGGTAAAAGCAGGCACGTCAGCGCCCGCATATCCCCTAGTAGGCGCTGAGGCCGGTGCCCTTGTAGACCTTGTCGAACTCGGCCTTCACCGCCTCGTTCTGATAGGACGCCACCAGCGTCTTCACCCAGGCCTCGTTCTCATTGCCGACCGTCACCGCGATGAAGTTGCGGTAGGGATTGTCGGCGATGGGCTCCTGCGCGATGCGGTTTTCAGGCGTCAGGCCGCTTTTCAACGCCCAGTCGGTGTTGACCACGGCGGCGTCAAGGTCCTCGACCGAACGGCCGACGATGCCGGCATCGAGCTCCTTGATCACCACCTTCTTGGCATTCTCGGCGATGTCGGCGGTGGTGGCCAGAATACCGGTGCCGTCCTTCAGCTTGATAACGCCCTCGTTCTGCAGCACGCGCAGCGCCCGGCCTTCGTTGGACGGATCGTTAGGCACGCCGATGACCGCGCCTTCGGGCAGGTCGGCGACCTTGGCGTACTTCTTGGAGTAGAGGCCGATCGGCCAGACGCCGGTATAGCCGACGCGGACGATGTGGTAGCCCTGCGTCTTGATCTGATTGTCGAGATAGGGCTGGTGCTGAAAGGCATTGGCGTCGATTTCGCCACGCTCGAGCGCCTCGTTGGGCTGGGTATAGTCGTTGAACACCACGGTCTCGATGGTGAGGCCCTTTTCGACCGCCTGCGCGACGACGACGCGCCAGACATCCTCATCCTCGCCGCTGATGATGCCGACCTTGATCGCCTTCTTGTCCTCGGCGAACGACGCATGAGACGCCATCAGGCTGCCGATCGCGACAGCCGACGCGAACAGCAGGGCAAGGCCACTGCGCCGATTGAGGGTTGACCAAAGGGAAGATGGCAAGGTGTTTTTGGAGTCAGTCATGATTGATCTCTGCGGTTGTGAAGTCATGGCAGCCAGGCAGATTGCCGAGCCTTGAGCACATCGTCAGAAATTCTATCGATTTTATCAAAGAACGCGTTTCGCCGTTCTCGTCAACGCCGGGAATATTCTCTCAAAAATTTCAGGAGAGTGAGCACAAGACGCTGCTGGACCGACCGCGGCGGGGCCTTCAGTCGATCCCGGCGCGCCCTGAGAGGGAGGCAGATTCCAAGAGAACCGGCTGCCGCCGGTCTCAGAGAGCGATCCAGGCAGTCTTGAGGTCGAGATATTTCTCCAGCGCGTGCAGCGACTTGTCGCGGCCGAAGCCGGACTGCTTGACGCCGCCGAGCGGCACGGTGATGTCGGCGCCGCCATAGGTGTTGACGTGGACAATGCCGGCATTGATGGCGCGCACCATGCGATGCGCGGTGGAAAGGTTGGCTGTCCACACCGCCGCCGCAAGTCCATAGACGGTCGAGTTGGCCAGGCGCACCGCCTCCTCCTCGGTCTCGAAGCGCATGACGCCGAGCACCGGCCCGAACACCTCCTCGCGGGCCAGCTGCATGTCCTGCGTCACGTTGTCGAAGATCGTCGGCGCCATGTAGCTGCCGCCGGTCTCAGCGAGAATTCGTTCACCGCCGGTGAGCAGCCGGGCGCCTTCGGCTTGCGCCCGCTCGACGAAGCCGAGATTCTTGGCCAGCTGTTCGAAGCTCGACACCGCGCCGACGTCGCTTGAGAGATCGAGCGGATCGCCGACCTTCAGCCGTGTGGTCGCCGAGAGAAGCTCGTCCATGAAGCGGTCATAGACCGACGCCTGGACGAGCAGGCGCGAGCCGGCGACACAGACCTGGCCGGAATTGCGGAAGATGCCATTAGCCGAGACGACCGCCGCCTGCTTCAGGTCCGGGGCGTCGGCAAAGACGATGTTGGGCGACTTGCCGCCGAGTTCGAGGAAGACCCGCTTCAAATTGGAACGCGCGGAATATTCGAGCAGCCGCCGGCCGACAGGCCCCGACCCGGTGAAGGCGATGGCGTCGACATCCATATGCAGGCCGAGCGCTTCACCGGTGACCGCGCCGCGCCCGGTGACGACGTTGAGCACACCGGCGGGAAGTCCGGCCTCGATTGCCAATTCGGCCAGCCGCAGCAGCGTCAGCGAAGCGATCTCCGGCGGCTTGACCACCACGCAATTGCCAGCGGCGAGCGCGGGCGCGATCTTCCAGGCGCCGATCATCAGCGGAAAGTTCCACGGCACGATGACGCCGACGACGCCGAGCGGCTCCTTGTGGATCAGCCCGAGCACGTTCTCGGCCGTCGGCGCGATCTCGCCATAGATCTTGTCGATCGCCTCGGCATAGTAACGGATGGTGCCTGCCGCCGAGAGCGGTTCGGCCTTGTAGGCCATGCCGATTTCGGTGCCGTTGTCGCGTACGCCAAGCACGGCCAGTTCGTCGGCATGCTCTTCGACCAGCTCGGCGAGTCTTGTCAGCACCTTCTTGCGAAAGGCGGGTGCCGAGCGCGACCACGAACCTTTCTCGAAGGCCTTGCGCGCCGACATGACGGCGCGGTCGATGTCGGCGGCATTGCCGTCGGCGATGCTGGCGAAGGGCCGGCCGTCGACCGGCGAGGTCACCGGCAGGCTCGCGCCGCTCATGCCATCGATCTGCAGGCCATCCATGAACAGGCGCCGTGCGCCGATCTCCGTCTTGCGCAGCGCGTCGATGGCATTTTGGCTGATCATTGGTGACGGAATCCCCAGGAAGCATGCGCTAGAGGGCGACGCGATACTCCGCCCTCTAGCTTCGCTCAATCCTTCAACGGCTGGCCGACATTTTCGAAGGCGACCGGATCGCGGCTCTTCAGCGCGCTCGCGAGCAGCAATCCGACAACAGCGGCAATCAGCACCAATCCCGGCAGGAACACGCCGAGGAAGCCGCCGGCACCCGACAGGCTGCCGAAATTGATGACGATCAGGTAGATGATGACGACGAAGGCGATGAAGGTCAGCCCGGGCAGGATGGAGGTCTTCAACGCATTCTCCTGGGCGGCCGGATTGGCCCGGAAGAACATCACCACGGCCAGCGACGCCACCGCCATCATGACGATGACGCCGAGCGTCGCGACATTGGTCAGCCACGAGAACAATGCCAGCACCGGATCGAGGCCGAGCACGGCGAACAGCCCGACGACGATTGCCGCCAGCACGCTCTGGATGACCGAAGCGACATGCGGGCTCTGGTGCAGCGAATGCGTCACGCCGATCGTCTGCGGCAGAAGCTTCTCGCGGCCCGAGACGTAGATGTAGCGGGCAACCGCATTGTGGAACGCCAGCACGCCGGCAAACAGGCTCGAAACGAACAGGATGCTCATCGCGTGCGACAGCATCGTTCCGGCGTAGCGATCGGACAGGCCGAACAGGAAGGTCGTCGGATCCTGCAGCCCTGCAGCGCCGGTAGCAGCTTGTCGACACCGGCGCCGACGGCCATCAGCCATGCCGTGACCATATAGAAGACGCCGATCAGCAGGACGGAGAAATAGGTGGCACGCGGAATGGTGACCTCGGGGTCGCGGGCTTCCTCGGCATAGATGGTCGTCGCCTCGAAACCGATGAAGGCGGCAAAGCAGAACAGGATGGCGATGGCCGGTGCACCTGATGTGATCTGGCTCCAGCTGAACGGCGCCGCCGACAGACCGCTATCGCCGCCGGTCTTGAGGATGGCGATGTCGAGGACAAGCACCACCAGATATTCGCACAGCACCAGCACGGTCAGGATCTTGGCCGACAGGTCGACCTGGCGATAGCCGAGCACGGCGACCAGCGCGATGGCGATGAAGCTCCATACCCACCAGGGCAAATTGATGCCCCAGCCGGCAAACAATCCGGCCGTCGCCGTGCCGAGCAGGCCCATGACGCCGATCTGCATGGCATTGTAGGACAGGATCGCGATTAGCGCCGTGGCGCCGCCGGCCAGGCCGCCAAGGCCGCGCGCCGCATAGGCGTAGAAGGCGCCGGCATTCCCGACATGGCGCGACATCGTCACATAGCCGACCGCGAACAACAGCAGCAGGATGGTCACGATGAGATAGGTCCCGGCAAAGCCGGCACCGTTGCCCATCAGCATGCCGAGCGGCGTGCCGCCTGCCACCGCCGTAAGGGGGGCCGCCGCCGAAATCACCATGAAGGTGATGGCGCCGACGCCAAGACTGTTCTTGCGCAGCCTGTTGGCCGGCGCCTGCTCCGTAACTGCTGACATTGGTCCCTCCTGTGTGCGAACCCTTGGGTCCGCCGGCCAATCGGCCTGTTCCATCTGCTCTGGATGCCGGTTCATTATTTGAACCCTTATTTTGAATATAGACTTGCAAACAAAGCCGATGCCTGTCAAGTTAATTCACACGTTAAATGATTAGTCGAAGGAGGCGAAGTTGGGTACGGTCGGCAAGGCGATCTCACTTCTGGAGCTGTTCACCGTCGACGAGCCCGAACTCGGGCTGTCGGATCTGGCGCGCCGGTCGGGCTTCGACAAGGCGACGACGCGACGGCTGCTGGTGGCGTTGACCGGCCATGGCTTCGTCGAACAGGATGCCGCCACCCGGCACTATCGCCTCGGCGCCGGCCTGTCGCGTCTGGCCCGCATCCGCGAGGCGCGCTTTCCGTTCCAGCAGACAGCGGTTCCCCTGGTCCGGGACCTCGCGGCGTCCACGGCCGAGACCGTGCATCTGTCGGAATTCGGCGTCGATGCGCTGGTCACCGTCCATGTCGAGCATCCGGCCTGGGCAAACCGGGTCAATATCGATATCGGCCAGCTTCTGCCGCTGCACTCCACCGCCTCCGGCATCGCCTATCTGGCCTTCGCCCGCGACGAGACCGTCAAGGCATGCCTGACGGGCTCCCTCAAGGCCTTCACGACGCATACGCTGATCGAGCCGGCCGCCATTTCCAGCTCCATCGAGGAGACGCGCGACCGCGGCTATTCGATCTGCGACCAAGGTTTCGAGGAAGGCGTGATCAGCGTCGCGGCGGCAATCCGCGCAGCGGACGGCTTTGCGCTCGGCACCATCGCGGTGGCCGCGCCGAAGGCCAGGACGACGGCGGCGGCGATCGCGGAACGGGGGCTTGCGGTGATGGCCGCGGCACGGGAGATTTCGATGCGCCTCAACGGCGAAAACCTGCAAACCCTGAGGAGGCAGGCGTGATGTCTGCAGAGACGGCAACAGTGCCCCGCATCCTGGTCATCGGCACCGGTGACACCAAGGCCGACGAGCTCCAGTTCATGAAGCAGTGCATCGAGGCATCGGGTGGCCGCGCCGTGATGATGGATGTCAGCGTGCTGGGCGACCCGCCCTACAGCCCCGATCACGACAAGCATGCCGTTGCGCGCGCCGTGGATGTGACGATCGCCGAGATCGTTTCGAGCGGTGACGAAAACACCGCCATGACGCTGATGGCCGGCGGCGCCGTGCAACTGACGCGCAAGCTTTATCAAACCGGCGAGATCGACGGCTTCATCGCCATCGGCGGCTCGATGGGAACCGACCTGGCGCTCGACGTAGCGCTTTGTCTGCCGCTCGGCGTGCCGAAATTCGTCGTCTCAACCATCTCCTATTCACACCTTATTCCGCCCGAACGCGTTGCGCCCGACCTGATGATGATCCTGTGGGCTGGTGGGCTTTATGGCCTCAACAGCATCTGCAGAGCGGTTCTCTCGCAGGCCTGTGGCGCGGTCGTCGGCGCGGCCAGGATCATGCTGGCGTCGCGCGCCGCGTCTCCCGCCACCGGACCGATCATCGGCATGACCTCGCTCGGCAGCAGCTGCCTGCGCTACATGAAGACACTGAAGCCTGCGCTGGAGCAGCGCGGCTACGACGTCGCCGTCTTCCACACCACCGGAATGGGCGGTCGCGCCTTCGAATCGATTGCAGGGCAAGGCCATTTCTGCGCGGTGTTCGACTTCAGCCTGCAGGAAATCACCAACCATCTCGCCGGCTCCGTCGTCAGTTCCGGCATCGACCGGCTGGAGAACGCCGGCGCCCGCGGCATTCCGCAGATCGCGGCGCCCGGAGCCGTCGACATGGTCGATCTGCCGACCTGGCAGGATTTGCCGGCTAAATTTGCCCGACGCCCCTTCCACGCTCACAACAGGCTGATCGGTTCGGTCACCGTCGATGCCGACGATCGCCGCCAGGTCGCCAGGACCATCGCCGCCAAGATCGGCGCGGCGAAAGGGCGCGCCGCCTTCATCCTGCCCTCCGGCGGCATCCAGGAATGGGACATGCCGGGCGAGCCGCTCTACGAACCGGAGGCCCTCGCCGCCTTCGCCGACGAAATGCGCAAGGCCATGCCTGTTGGCGTAGAGTTCCACGAGATCGACGCCCACATCAACAGCGACGACTTTGTCGGCAAGGCGCTCGAGATCTTCGACCGATGGGTCGAGGAAGGCATTGTTCCGCGCGGTGCGCCAGCCAAGGGAGAAGCCGCTTGAGCGTTCCTTTGGCTCAGGCGCTGGTCCTGGATTTCGGCGGTGTCGTCACCCGGACGCTGTTCGAGACCCATGCCTTGACCGAACAGGCGCTCGGGCTAAAGCCAGGCACGCTGCAATGGCGCGGGCCGTTCGATCCGGACAGCGATCCGCTCTGGCGCGCGATGCAGGCCGACGAGATCAGCGAGCGCGATTACTGGCGTAGGCGCACAAGCGAGGTTGGCCGGCTCATAGGCGAGGACTGGCAGGCAATGGAGACCTTCGTCCAGCGTGCGCGCGGGGCGGAGCCGGAAAAGGTGGTGCGGCCGGAGGCCGACAGCGCCATCCGCGCCGTCCATGCCGCGGGGTTTCGCCTGGCGATCCTGTCCAACGAACTCGACCTCTTCTACGGTACCGACTTCCGCCGGCGGCTGCCTCTGCTCGGCCTGTTCGACACCATCGTCGACGCCACCTATACCGGCATCCTCAAGCCCGATCCCCGCGCCTATGCCTTCGTCACCGAGGCGCTCGGCCTGCCTGCCGAGTCTTGCGTCTTCGTCGACGACCAGCAGCGCAATGTCGATGGCGGCCGCACAGCCGGCATGCGCACCGTTCATTTCGACGTTGCGCGGCCGGCACTTTCCTATGCCGAAGCCCTCGGCCATTTCTACCTCGTCCTAGCCGTCTGAGACCATTTGCGGAGCCTGCCATGCGCGACATCAATTTCCTCACCGAAAAGAACGCCAAGCCGATCTGGCATCCGATGGCGCATCCGGCTGAGATGCGGGCCAATCCGCCGAAGATCATCATGAAGGGCGAGGGGGTCACCGTCACCGACATCGATGGCAGAAGCGTGCTCGACGCCGTCGGCGGCCTGTGGAACGTCAATCTCGGCTACAGCTGCGACCCGATCAAAAAGGCAATCGCCGACCAGCTCACTGCGCTGCCTTACTATTCCGGCTTTCGCGGCACCTCGACCGGACCGTCGATCGAACTCGCCTACGAGCTCGGCGAATGGTTCGAGCCGGAAGGCATGGTGCGGACCTTCTTCACCTCGGGCGGCTCCGATTCGGTCGAAACCGCGCTGCGACTGGCCCGGCAATACTGGAAGATCCGTGGCCAGGGCGACCGCACCAAGTTCCTCGCCCTGAAGAAGGGCTACCACGGCACCCATTTCGGCGGCGCGTCGGTCAACGGCAACGCCAATTTCCGCCGCAACTACGAGCCGCTGCTGCCCGGTGTCTTCCACATCCCGGCGCCGTGGACCTTCCGCAACCCGTTCGACGAGACCGACCCGGCGCGGCTGGCGAGACTTTGCGCCAAGGCGCTGGAGGACGAGATCGCCTTCCAGGGCGGCGACACCATCGCCGCTTTCATCATGGAGCCGGTTCTGGGTGCCGGCGGTGTCATCGTCCCGCATGAGAGCTTCATGCCGTTGGTGCGCGACATCTGCGACCGCCACGAGATCCTTTTGGTCGCCGACGAGGTGGTGACAGGCTTCGGCCGCTCGGGCGCATGGTCGGGTTCGCGGCTGTCGGGCGTGAAGCCGGATTTCATGACCATCGCCAAGGCGATCACCTCCGGCTATTTCCCGCTCGGTGCCACTCTGATTGGTGCAAAGGTGGCCGACGTCTTCGAAGCTGACAAGACCAGCTTCGGCTCGATCGGCCACGGCTATACCTATTCCGGCCACCCGGTCGGCTGCGCCGCGGGGCTGGCGGCACTTGCCGAGACCAAACGGCTTCGCCTGGACGAGAACGCGGCGGCGCGCGGCATCGAACTGGCAGCGGTGCTGGAAGGGCTGAAGGCTAGGCACGCGATCGTCGGCGATGTCAGGTACAAGGGCCTGATGGCGGCACTCGAACTGGTCTCAGATCGCACCACCAAGAAGCCGACCGACAAGAAGACCATGGCCGTGGTTTCGGAGGCGGCTTACGAAGCCGGCGTCATGCTGCGCGTCTCCGGCAACAACATCATCCTGTCGCCGCCGCTGATCATCAGCGCCGCCGACGTTGTAAAAATCGGCGAAGCGCTGGACGCAGGCCTGTCTAAGGTCTGACGCGGCTACAACGGAGTTTCGGTACGCAAATGGCTTATTCGCAGGAAAAACTGGCCGAGGAGGCGCTGGTTAGCCGGCGTTCCCGCCTGCTCGGCGCGAAATCGCAATTGTTCTACGATGAGCCCGTGCATGTGGTGCGCGGCGAAGGCGTCTGGCTCTATGATGCCGACGGCCGCAGATATCTCGATGCCTACAACAACGTCGCCCATGTCGGCCACTGCCATCCGCGTGTGGTCGAGGCCCTGTGCCGGCAGGCAAGCCTGCTCAACACCCACACGCGCTATTTGCACACGGCCATTCTCGACTATGTCGAGCGGCTGACCGCGACCTTCGATGCCAGCCTGTCCACCGCCATCCTGACCTGCACTGGCAGCGAAGCCAACGACATCGCGCTGCGCATGGCGCAGGCCGCCACCGGCTGCATGGGCATCATCGCCACCGACGCCACCTATCACGGCAACACTTCCGCCGTTTCGCAGCTCAGCACGCGTATGCCGCCGATCGGCGGCCGTGCCCGCCATGTCAGGCTGGCGCCGGCCCCCGACAGCTATCGCCATCCGGAGGCGATGGCCAACGGCAAGGCCTTTGGCGACGCGGTGCGCGAAGCCATCGCCTCGCTGGAGCAGGACGGCATCGGCCTGTCCGGCATCATCCTGTGTCCGCTGCTGGCTAATGAGGGTTTCCCTGCGCTGCCGTCTGGATTCTTCGACGACGCGCTGCGTGTGGTGCGCGAAGCCGGCGGCCTGATCATCGCCGACGAGGTGCAGCCCGGATTCGGCCGCACCGGCAGCCATTTCTGGGGCCACCAGCGCGCCGGCTTCGTTCCCGACATCGTCACCATGGGCAAGCCGATGGGCAACGGCCATCCGGTCGCCGCCGTGGTCACCACCGGGGACATCCTGGCGACCTTCCGCAACGCGTTCCGCTACTTCAACACCTTTGGTGGCAACCCGGTTTCCTGCGTGGTGGCGAATGCCGTTCTCGATGTTCTGGAGCAGGAAGATCTCGTCGCCAATGCACGCGACGTCGGTGCCTATGCGCAGGGCCTGCTGCGCCCGCTGGCCGATCGCCACGAATGCATCGGCGAGGTCAGGGGCGCTGGGCTGTTTTTCGGCGCCGAGCTGGTTCACGACCGCAAGACGCGCGAGCCGGCATCAGACATTGCCGAGCAAGTCGCCAACCGGATGCGCCATCGGGGTGTGCTGATGGGCAAGACCGGCATCCACGGCAATGTGCTGAAGATCCGCCCGCCCATGCCGTTTTCCCGCGACGATGCCGCCTTCCTGATAGGCACGCTCGACGAGGTGCTTGATGAAGTCGGTGGAGTGCCGGCGTGAACGCTGTTTCCGTGCCGTCCGAACCGGAAGATGCCGTCACTGAACTGGCGCGGCGCGCGCTCGCCTATTGGGGCATCCGCGACGGCGCGCCGGAGCTGCTCAAATACCGCGAGAATGCGGTGTTTCGGGTCCGCCTGCCCGATGGGCAACCGGCGGCCATGCGCATCCACCGGCTTGGCTATCACTCGGATGCCGCGCTGCGCTCGGAACTGCAATGGATGTCCTTCCTGCAGTCGGCCGGTGTCGCGACGCCGTCTCCGGTCGCGACGCTGAACGGCGACCTGTTCGTGCCGGTCGATGCCGGCACATCGGGGCCGCGTCGCCAGGTCGATTGCCTCAGCTGGCTGGAGGGCCGCGCCGTCGGGGCGCGAGGCGTGCCGCTGGACTACACGCCCGAGCAGGCAAGGCAGGTTTTTACGGCGATAGGGCGAACCATCGCCCATATGCACAATGTCACCGCCGCCTGGACGCCGCCCCCCGGCTTTACCCGCCATGCCTGGGATTTCGACGGCTTCTTCGGCCCGTCCCCAACCTGGGGCCGCTTCGAGACCTCGCCCTTCCTCGACGGCTCCCGCCGCGAGCTGGTTGTCCAGGCGCGGGACAAGGCTGTGAAGGCGCTGTCGGAGCACAAACGCAGCGCCCGCAATTTCGGCATCATCCATGCCGATCTCGTGCGCGAGAACGTGCTCGTCCATGACGGCGCGATCCGCATCATCGATTTCGACGATTGCGGCTATGGCTGGCACATGTACGATCTTGCCGTCGCCCTCTACCAGAACCGCGAGGAGGCGATCTATCCGCTGATCGAGGCCGCCCTGCTCGACGGCTATCGGCAGCGGCGGGAACTGACGGCGCAGGACATCGCAGCACTGCCGCTGTTTTCAGCGTTGCGCGCCTTCGCCTTCCTCGGCTGGGTGCAGAGCCGCGTCGAAGGCGACATCACCAGGGATGTCGGCATGCGTATGTCGGCCATCGCAGCCGATGTGGTGATCGCCTATCTGCATGGCGGCTGATCGGGGTTGCCGACCGTCAGGCGAAGTGAATGCTGACCGTGCCAGAACTGCCGAAATCGGCGACGATAGTGTCGCCGGACCGCGCCTCGACCGGCCGCACGAAGGATCCCGACAGCACCACCTCGCCAGCCGAAATCGACATGCCGTAGCGGGCGAGCCTGTCCGCCAGCCAGGCAATGCCCATCGCTGGATGGTTGAGCACGCCGGCGCCAAGCCCGGTCTCCTCGACCTCGGCATTGCGCGAGACGATGGCGCCGATCCAACGCATGTCGGCTTCATCGGGTCGTTGCGGCAGCCCGCCGATGACGATGCCGGCATTGGCGGCATTGTCGGAAATCGTGTCGAAGAAGGTGCGCACCTTTTTCGTCTCCGCATTGACGCGCTCGATGCGCGTGTCGAGGATTTCGAGCGCGGGCGTGATGTAGTCGGTGGCGTTGAGCACGTCGAAGAGGGTCACGCCGGGACCCTTCAACGGTGCCTTCATGACAAAGGCGATCTCGGCCTCGATGCGCGGCTGGATGAAGCGGCCGGCGGGGACCGTCGCGCCATCGCTGAAGAACATGTCGTCGAACAGCACGCCGGAATCCGGCCTGTCGATGGCCAGCGCATATTGCATCGCCTTGGAGGTCAGCCCGATCTTCCAGCCCTTCGGCTTCAGCCCGGCATCGATCTTGAGAGTCACCAGTGCGGCCTGCACGCGATAGGCGTCCTCCATCGTCGCCTCGGGAAAGTCGAGGCTGAGCAAACGGACCTGGCGGCGCGACCGCTCGGCTTCGAACAGCCGCGTGGCGGCGTCTTCCACTTGCTCGGGGGTCATGATGCTGCCTCGTCGACGACGCCGTTCTTGAGCACGCCGATGCCTTCGGCCTCGACTTCGATCACATCGCCCGGCTTCAGCCAGATCGGCGGCTCGAAGCGGGCGCCGGCACCCGTCGGCGTGCCGGTGACGATGATATCGCCGGGCACCAGCGTGGTGAAGGTGGAGATATAGGCGATGATCTTGCGGAACGAGAAGATCATCCTGCTGGTGCGGTCCTGCTGGCGCAGTTCGCCATAGACGCGGGTAGTCAGCGCGATATCGGCGATCTGTGCCTCATCCGTGAACGGCACCAGCCAGGGACCGATCGAGCCGCTGCGGTCGAAATTCTTGCCTTGCGTGACGTTGAACTTGGCATGGCGCACCCAGTCGCGGATGGTGCCCTCATTGCACAGTGAGAGTGCTGCGATGTGATCGAGCGCGTCGACTTGCGCGATCCGCCGGCCGGCCTTGCCGACGACGATGACGACCTCGCCCTCATAGTCGAGCTGCGGTGATTCCGGCGGCCGCACCAGCGGCGCGCCATGGCCGACGAACGAGCGCGGGAAGCGGATGAACAGCGACGGATTCGCAGGTGCTGCCTGGCCGTCCTTGTACTCCTCGTTGCGGTCGGGATAGTTGACGCCGACGCAGATGATCTTTTCCGGTGCCGGGATCGGGATATCGTAGGCGATGGCGTCAAGCGGGAAATCGGCGGCGAAGGCGTCGGCCTCTTCCGCCAGGCGCAGCAAGGCGCCGGCCTCGATCACCTCGCGCAGCGTCGGCCACTGGCCGTGGCGGGCCGACAGGTCGACGACGCCCTTGCCGGTGATCGCGCCATACCGTGCCTTGCCGCCGACAGTGAAGGTAGCGAGCCGCCCATATCCAGTCATCCGGGTCTCCTCATTGGGCCTGCGTCCGCCATCATGGCGCGATGATCGGCGAAGCCGTCAGATCCGGCTGGCGCGCCGCAACCCCGGCAAATGCACTGCCTTCCTCGAACCAGCTCTTCGGCGCCGGCGCGCCCCACAGCGTCTGCCGCTGCGGGTCCTTGAGGTCCCATTTGATCGGCTCGAGGTCCGGGTCGACCGTCTGGTAGTCCGAGCAGTAGATCTCGATGCGATGGTTGTCGGGATCTCTGATATAGAGGAAGAAGGCATTGGAAATGCCGTGCCGGCCGGGGCCGCGTTCGATGTTCGACAGGTAGCCGGTCGTCGCCATCAGATCGAGCAGGTCGATGATGTTGAGCGGCGTCGGCACCCAGAAGGCGACATGGTGAAGGCGCGGCCCGATGCCGTTGGTGAAGGCGATGTCGTGGACGCCGCCCTTGCGGTGCGTCCACGCCGCCCACAGCTTTCCGGTTGCAGCATCCTCGGTGTATTCGGTGACGCGGAAGCCGAGCTCGTTGTAGAAGGCGACGGACTCGTCGACATTGGGCGAGAAACAGTTGAAGTGATCGATGCGCAGCGGCTTGACGCCGTGATAGAGCGCATATTTCTGATGGATCGGCGGCAGTCGCTCCATCTGAGCGTAGAATTCGAGCGGGATGCCGTGCGGATCGCGGGTGCGGAAGGTGCGCGACTGGTAGGGCCGCTCGACCCATTCCACCGGCAGGCTTTTTCCCCCAAAGAAATGCTCGGCCTTGTCGAGGTCTTCCTCGGAGAACAGCTTGAAGCCGAGGTCGCGCGCTTCGGCCGTAGTGGCCTTCTTCAGCACGATGCAATGATGCCCGCGCTCCTCCAATGCCCTGAGGTAGATCGTGTCTGATGTCTCGTCGGTGACCTGCAGGCCGAGCGTGTCGACATAGAAGGCGCGCGACCTGGCGAGGTCGGTGACGGCCAGCTCGACATGGCTGAGGCGCACGATGTTGAAGGAAGGGTAGAGATTGGGCTTGGGCAAGGGCATTTGATTTCCTCCGGTCAGCCGCCGAGTTTCTGGATCGCGTGCGCGGTCGTGGCGAAGGCTATGTTCTTCGTCTCCATGTAGAAGTCGAAGGAATGGTCGCCACCGTCACGGCCGATGCCGGAATTCTTGACGCCGCCGAACGGCGTCGGCAAATGGCGCACATTCTCGGAATTGACCCAGATCATGCCGGCATCCAGCGCATCGGTGAAGCGAAAGGCGCGGGTGACGTCCGACGTCCAGAGATAGCCGGTCAGGCCGTATTGCGTGTCGTTGGCCAGCGCCAGCGCTTCCGCCTCGTCCTTGAAGGAAATGGCAGTCAGCACCGGCCCGAAGATCTCTTCCTGGGCAATGCGCATCCTGTTGGTGGCGCCGATGAACAGCGTCGGGCTGACATAGCAGCCGCCACCCGGACCGGCGAATTTGCCGCCGCCGGCGGCGACCACCGCGCCTTCCGATTTGCCGATCTCGATATAGGAGAGCACCTTTTCCTCGTGCACCGGATGGATCAGCGGGCCGACCACCGTTGCGGGATCCAGGGGATGGCCGATTGTAATGCGCTTTGCCTTCTCCGCCACCAGATCGGTGAATTCGTCGTAGACCGAGGCTTCGACCAGCAGCCGTGACGAGGAGGTGCAGCGTTCACCATTCAGCGAATAGATCATGAACACGGCGGCGTCAGCGGCGCGCTCCAGGTCGGCGTCGGCGAAGACGATCACCGGATTCTTGCCGCCAAGCTCGAAATGCACGCGCTTCAGCGTGTCGGCGCCCTGCTTCATGATCATTGATCCGGTGCGGCTTTCGCCGACGAAGCCGATCGCCTTGATGTCGGGATGCTCGGTCAGCGCCTTGCCGGCGTGCTCGCCGAGCCCATTGACAAGGTTCCACACACCTTTCGGCAAGCCGGCCTCTTCGGCGATCTCGACCAGCAGGCGTGCGGTCAGCGGCGAAAATTCAGCCGGCTTATGAACCGCGGTGCAGCCGGCGGCCAATGCCGGCGCGATCTTCCAGGTCGACAGCATGAACGGCGTGTTCCACGGCGTGATAATGCCAACCGGGCCTATCGGCACCCGTGTGGTCATATTGACCTGGCCGGTGGTCCGCAGCGTCTCGCCGTCGCGCGCTTCGGGCGCACGGTCGGCGAAGAAGCGGAAATTCTCGGCACCCCGCAACGCCGCCTTGGCCATGAACTTCAGCGCCTGGCCGGTGTCCATGCATTCGACGAAGGCGATCTCCTCGGCGCGCGCTTCGATCGCGTCGGCTATTTTGTGCAGCAGCTTCTTGCGCGCTTCGCCCGGCATCGCGGCCCAGGCCGGAAACGCCACCTTCGCCGCCTTGGCGGCGCGGTCGATGTCGGCGGCGCCACCGCGCGCGACTTTGGCCAGCGGCTTGAGGTCGACCGGCGACAGCGTTTCGAACGTCGTGCCGTCGAGCGCCGGCGCCGCTTCGCCGCCGATCTGGTTCAGCACGCCATCGCGCTTGAAACGGGCCAGATAGGCCTCGGCCTTCTTCAGATTGCCTTGCAGGTCGGACATCTCAACTTCCGTCACTTGCCGCGCAGTCGCGGGTGGATTGCATTCTTCTTCCAGCTCAGCACCGGGTCGATTTCCCGGATCTCGAGCGACAGGGCGAAATGCGGCGTTGCGAACAGCGCGGCAAGGTGTTCGCTCACCGCCGCGAAGACGGCTTCGCCGGTCCGCTTCTTCTCCTCCGCGCTGCGCCCGATTCCGATGCGAAACGACATGTCGAGGAAGGCGTTTTCCGGCAGCCTGTCGGCCACTGCGTAGGCTTCGGCGCGAAACGCCCGCACCCGCACGGCGCCGGTTTCGAACAGCCCGGTGTCCAGCACGGTGCGCAACACTAGCGCGCACAACTCGCCCATATCGACCTTGGCATCGAGATTGGCCGAATACTCGATGGAGAAGTGCGGCACGGCGTTTCGCTCCCCAATCACTTGCCTTGTTGTAGTTAACGCGTTAATTACATGGGATACCCGTGAAGTCAAGTCTTGCATCGGGCTTGGCGCAACGATACGGGGATGGCTGGAACGGGCTTTCGGTGGGCGGATTCGGCTGAAGAAGGCCTGTTTTCGATCGCAAGCCAGCGTGGGAGGCTCTTTTTCTTGCTGCCTGAAAACACCCGTCGTTCCCTGCCAATGGCGCTTCTGCACGCCCGCGAAGTGGTGATGGCCCGGTTTCGTCCGATGCTCGCGGCCCACGATGTGACCGAACAGCAATGGCGCGTGCTGCGCGTGCTGAGCGAAGCCGGTCCGGTAGAGGCGACGGAGCTTGCCGATCGCGCATCGGTGTTGCCGCCCAGCCTGACGCGCATCATCAAGGCACTCGAGGGGCGCAGGTTCATCACCCGCAACAAGGCGGAAGGCGACGGCCGCCGCGTCGTGCTGGCAATCGCCCCGGCCGGTTCCGCCCTGATCGATGCCCTCTCGCCCGAGCGACGCGTCATCTATGACGACATCGAACAGCGCTTCGGCCACGACAGGTTGGAGCAGTTGCTCGATCTCCTGGAAAACCTCATCGACGGCGAGAGCTGACCTCCAGTCCGGGCGGTTTCGCGCCGAGTCAGCCACCAAAGCTGCCAAGCCGGGTCGGCTGCGTATAATTGCGGTCGACATAGAGCAGCGCCGAGCCACCGCTGCCATGCCGGACATCGATGACGCGGCCGATCATGACGTTATGCGTGCCGACGACATGCACATCCTCGATCTCGCAATCGAAATTGACGATCGCATCCGACAGCGCCGGCGTGCCTGAAGTCAGCGTCTGCCAACGTGCCGCCGAATAGCGGGCTTCCATGTCCCTGGTCGCGCCGGCGAACTTTCCGGCCAGATGCATGTGGTCATGGGTCAGCACGTTGACGCAGAAGCGCCGGTTGGACAGGAACATGGCGGCCTGCGTCGAGCGGCCGTTCATGCACACCAGCAGCGTCGGCGGCTCGTCGGAGACGCTGCACATGGCGGTGGCGGTGAAGCCGCCGCGTCCTGCCGGGCCGTCGGTGGTGACGATGTTGACGGGCGCGCAGACCCTCGCCATGGCGTCGCGGAAATCGGCTTTCGAAATCTGCGTGGCCATCTGGGTTCACTCGCCCGACGAAGCAAGCGGATTGAACCAGGTATCTCCCGTCCAGCCGTTCTCGTCATAGTCGGCCATGCAGGTGTCGACCAGCTCTTCCATCGCCTTCAGCCGCCCGCCGCGTTCGGCGCCCTTCAGCACCTGCAGCCGCACCTCTTCCGGCGCCCCGGCATAGTTGAGCTCGTAGAGTGCGTGGCGGCCGCCGAACTCGGTGCCGGTCGCGTCCCACAGCAGCTTCATGATCTTGATGCGCTCGATATGGCCCATGTCGTTGGAGCCGCGCACGTACTGCGCCAGATATTTGTCGATCTCGGGATTGTTGAAGTCGCGCACCGACGACGGCAGGTAGATCAGCCCCGAGGCAATCACCCGACGCACGGTGTCGATGACGCGCGGATAGGCTTCCGACATGAAGGTCCGGTATGCGAGAGCCGCTTCCAGATTGGGCAGCACCGCCCCGTTCGCCCACGGGATCGGGTTGTAGGCCATGGCGTTGGAAAAGCTCCAGAACATGTGCCGCAGCGCGATGACCTCGCCCAGCGCTGCCTGGTTGCCGCGGAAGGCATCGCCGCCTGTGGCGCGCAGCGCCTTTGCCAGCAGGCCGGCGAGGAAGTCGAGCTTGACGGCGAAACGCGTGCAGCCCTGGAAGCAATAGCCGTGCATGAAGCCGGAAGCCGGATGGAAGGACAGGATTTTCTGCGCGTCGCGCAGCACCAGCACGTCCTCCCAGGGGATGAAGACGTTGTCGAGTACCAGGATCGCGTCGTTCTCGTCGAAGCGCGACGACAGCGGATAGTCGAAAGGTGCTGCAACGGTATTGGCCGCCTGCTCGTAGGAGACGCGGCAGAACATCTTTATCCCCGGCGCATTCATCGGCACGATGAACATCACTGACAACGACGGATCCTCGGTGACCGTCGCCGAACCCTGCGCAAGGAAATTGTAGTGGGTCAGCGCCGAGGACGTCGCCACCACCTTGGCGCCGGACACGGTGATGCCGGCGTCGGTTTCCCCGGTGATGTGGACGAAGACGTCCTTCACCTGTTCGGCCGGCTTGTGGCGGTCGATCGGCGGATTGACGATAGCGTGGTTCATGAACAGCGCCGCTTCCTGCGCACGTCTATGCCAGGACAGGGCGTTGTCCTTGAACGGCCCATACCAGTCGGCATTGGCGCCAAGCGTGTTCATCAGCGCCGCCTTGTAGTCGGGCGTGCGCCCCATCCAGCCATAGGACATGCGTGACCATTGGGCGATAGCTGCTTGCTGGGCGACAAGCTCGGCGGAGGATTTGGCAACGCGGAAATATTTGTGGGTGTAGCCGCCCGAACCGGTGTCGGTCGGCGAGGTCAGCGCGTCGTGCTGCTTGGCGTCATGCAGGGCATCATAAAGGCGCGCCAGCGACCGCGCCGAATTGCGCATCGCCGGATGCGTGGTGACGTCGGCAATGCGTTCGCCGTTGATATAGACCTCGCGGCCGTCGCGCAGGCTCTCCAGGTATTCGGCCCCGGTGAACGGACGCCCCTTGTCGGCACGGAAGTCTTCTGAGCGCATGATGTTCCTCCACTTGCGGTGACGACTGTAGCGCCTGGGCCGGGGATCGGTTATGGACGGAACCACAAAACCGATTGGACTTTTTCCGGCGCCATGAGCCAGAGCTCCATCCCCGACTTCTTCGTCTATGGCGAGCCGGTGCGGCCGCTCGATGTCGGCTTCCTGCATGTCGAGACAGTGCTTGCCCGCAGCAACATCCATCGTGGCGAGGTCGCCGCGCACAAGCATCCGCAGATGGGCCAGATCACCTACTGGACCAGTGGCTCAGGTACCTACCGCATTGAAGACCGCTCCTGGGACTTTTCGGCGCCCGCCGCCAGCTTCGTTCCGAGCAATGTCGTGCATGGCTTCTCGATCCGCCCCGGCACCGACGCCATCGTCGTCTCGGTCGCTGATGACGCGCTCGCCGCCATTGCCGGCCAGAGCTTGCTGCCGCTGGACAGGCCGGTGTTTGCCGACGGCCTGCCGCACCATGCTGCCTGGAAAAGGTTGGCGGCGGTGCTGGAGATGATCGCGGCCGAATACGCCGAGGCGCAAACCGGCAACGACAAGATGCTGCCGGCGCTGATCGCCGTCGCACTCTCCCACATCGCCCGTCTCAGTCCTGACGGGACCGCCGCCACAACCTCTTCTGAGGCTTCGCTGGCGCTAGGCCTGCGCCGGCTCGTCGATCTGCATTTCCGGGACAACTGGCCGGTCGACCGCTATGTCGAGGCGCTAGCCACGACACCGCATCTACTCGACAAGGCCGCCCGCGCGGTGCTCGGCACTGGCGTCAAGCGGGTGGTCAGCGAGCGGCGATTGCTGGAGGCCAAGCGGCTGCTGCTGTTCACCGTGCGCACGGTCGAGGACATCGCCTACGAGATCGGCTTTGACGACCCCGCCTATTTCTCAAGGGTCTTCCGCGAACGGATCGGCGAAGCGCCGGCCGCCTGGCGCCGCAAGCAGTTGCGGGAGCCTTGACCGGGTGATCTGGATGCGGGCCTTGCGGCCCGCACTCGGCAGCTCGGAGATATCCGTCACGCCCGGGAGGAAGCCGACATCAATCGCCTTGAGGTCCTCGCCCACAGCGGGCATCGACTTCGCGCCGGCGCGTCAGTCCGGAAGACCGGCCTTGCGGAAGCCATCGACGAAGTGCTCAAGCGTCGCTGCGTCGCGGAAGGGCTCTGTCGTGGCCCAGTGGCGGATCGTGAAATGCGGGTTGCCGACGAGGAACAGTTCGACCTCCGCGCGCGCCTCGTCGAGCCGGCCGAGTTGCGCGAGGCTTGCCGCCAGGAAACGGCGTGAGCTTGTCCGATAGGTCTCGTCCCGGCGCAATGTCTCGACAGCGGCTTCGTAGTCACGAGCCGCATATTGCGCCGCGCCGAGCGTCAGATAGTACCAGCTTGCCGGAAACGGGTTCAGGCGGAACGCCTTGCGAATATGCTCGAGGGCTTCCTCGACCCGCCCGGCCAGCGCCGCGATGTCGGACAGAGCCGCCCAGGCGTCGGCCTCGTTCGGGTCGAGCTCGAACGCCTTGGCAAACTCGGCATCCGCCTCGGTGAAGCGGCGCTCATAGGCAAGCAGGTAAGCCAGGACCCAGCGGCAGCCGGCATCGTTGGGATCGATCGCCACGGCCTTGTGCGCCAGTTCCAGAGCAACGCTGCGGGAAGATTCACTTGGTCCGCCGGAATGCACCGATCCCATCCAATGGTTCATGGCAAGCCAGCGATACGCCTCTGCATATTCCGGATCGAGCGCCACCGCGCGCGTCAGCATCAGATGCGCTTCCTGCGCCATCTGCGGCGAATCATCCATCAGCTTGCGCGCCCGCACGCAGAGATCGTAGGCCTCGATATTTCTGGGCCGGTTGCGCGGCGGCGGCGCGCGCAGCCGACCGAGCAGCGCCTCCACGATCTTGGCCGTCACCTCGTCCTGGACGGCAAAGATATCTTCCAGGCTACGATCGAAGCGTTCCGCCCATAGATGATCGCCACTCACGGCGTCGACCAGCTGTGCGTTGATGCGCACGCGCCCCGTGGCGCGTCGGGCGCTGCCCTCCAGCAGATAGTGCACGCCAAGATCGCCAGCGATCTCGCGTACGTCCATCGCCTTTCCCTTGTAGGCAAAGACCGAGTTGCGGGCGATAACGAACAGGCCGGATATCCTCGACAGGTCTGTGATCAGGTCTTCCGTCAACCCATCCGCGAACGAGTCCTGCTCGGGATCGTTGCTGACATTGACGAAGGGCAGCACGGCTATCGATGGTTTGCCGGGTAGCGGCAAAGGCTTTCGCCTCGCGTCACCGAGCTGTTCGACGGCTCCCGTGAAGCGATAGCCGACGCGGGGAACCGTCGCGATCCATTCGCCGCCATCCCCAACCGGGCCCAGCAGCTTGCGCAGCTGCGCGATCTGAACGGTGAGGTTGCCTTCCTCGACCGCAGTGCCCGGCCATGCGGCGTCCATCAATTCGGCTTTGCTCAGTATGTCGCCGGGCCGTCCGACGAGCGCCGCGAGCAACTTGAGCCCGCGGTAGCCGACGGCAACGGGCACATCGTTCCGAAGCAGCGTTCCCGCACCGGAATCAAGCACGAACGGACCAAAGGCGAAGCGTGATCCCTGCATAGGGCGCATCTATAGAGCAATTTCAGGAACTGTGTGAAACGGTTTTCCCTTGAAGAGCGCGTAGCGCTTTTCCTCAGGGAATTGCGTCAAAACAAAGAGTTAGGGCAGGTTGCCGGTTCCGTGAACCGGTGAACGGCTCTACCCATTTGGAACTTTTGAGAACTATTTGGGAAGGCTTAATTACGGCGCTGTCCGTAACCTGCAGAATTCGGCCTCTTTCAGGTCGAGGGCCTCCGGACCCTCAAACCATATGGAGGTTGTTATGACCAACATTCTTGAATTTGCCCCGCACAAGACAGCGCGGTCGGGAACGCCCGTGGCGCCAATGGCGCGTCGGCATCTGACGACCCTGCAGAGCATTATTGCGAGCTGGCACGATCGGTCCTGGCGCGAGCGAATCCGCTTTCGCTGGGAGCTTGCGCAAATGGCGAGGGACAATCCCTATCTGATCGACGATATCGGTCTGACGGACCGGCAGGTCGAGGCAGAGCTCGCCAAGCCGTTCTGGCAACGATAGCGCGAAGAGTGCAAGGGGACCGGATCGCGGCCATGCCATTCGTCATGCTGGCGGCATTGGCTGGGCTGGCAAGCAGTTGTCGGGCGGCGCGGCATGGTGGCGAACTTTGTGTGCGGTTTCTGAAGCCGGCAGCGAATGATTGGCCGGCAGCGAAGGACTGACCGCATTGATCCGGGCGGTTCAGGAATAGCAACCGCGCTCGATGGCCAGCCGCCGCACCAGCGCCAGCACGGCATCAATGGTGGGTGTCGGCTTGTCCGTTAGCCGGCCAAGTTCCTGCACCGCGCTGACCAGCGCGTCGATCTCCATCGGCCGGCCGCGTTCCAGGTCCTGCAGCATCGAGGTCTTGTGCTCGCCGACATCGCCGGCGCCCTTGATGCGCCGGTCGACCGCGATCGGAAAACGCACGCCGAGGCTTTCGCCGATCGCCTGTGCCTCCAGCATCATGGTGCGGGCAAGCGTTCGGGTTGCCTCGTCGGCAACGATCGCCGCCAGCGTGCTGCCGGTCAGCGCCGAGATCGGGTTGAAGGAGAGATTGCCCCACAGCTTGACCCAGATCTCGCTGCGGATGTCGTCGCGGACTGGAACCTGCAGGCCGGCCTTGACCATCTCGTCGGCCAGAAGCGTGGCCCGTTCGCTGCGCTCGCCGGAGGGTTCGCCAAGCGAGAAGCGTTTGCCCTCGACATGGCGGATCAGGCCGGGCGCGTCGACCTCGACGGCGGGATAGACGACCGAGCCGATGACGCGCTGCGGCCCGATCCGCTCCCAGATCTTGCCGCCGGGGTCCACCGCGTTCAACCGCGTGCCTTCCAGCGGCCCGACGTCATGGAAATACCACCACGGCACGCCGTTCTGCATCGTGACGACGGCGGTGTCTTGCCCAAGCAGCGGCGCGATCTGGTCGAGCGCAGGGGTGAGGGAATGGGCCTTCAACGCCAGTACCACATAATCCTGGGCGCCGAGCTCCTCGGCCCTGGCAGCGGCCTGGACGGGGACCGACGTTTCCTGGCCGTCTTCGATCAGGCGCAACCCATTTGCCTTGATCGCGTCGAGATGCGCGCCGCGCGCGACGATCGAGAGCTCGGTCTGGCCGGCCATGGCGAGCTTGGCGGCGAGGTAGCCGCCGATCGCGCCGGCGCCGAAGATGGTGATCTTCATCGTCAAAGTCCGAGTTTGACGGCAAGCCCGATGCGCTGCAGCTTGCCGGTGGCGCCCTTGGGGATTTCGTCGAGGATCAGGATCTTGCGCGGCACCTTGAAGTCGGCGAGCCGCGTCGCCGCATAGCCGCGGATATCGCTCTCGTTGGCGGCCATGCCTTCGCGCAGCACCACCGCCGCCGCCACCTCCTCGCCGAGCTTGTCATGCGGCATGGCGAAGGTGACGACCTGCGCCACCGCCGGATGGTCCATCAGCACGTCGTCGACCTCGAGCGGCGAGATCTTCTCGCCGCCGCGGTTGATGATCTCCTTCAGCCGACCGGTGACGCGCAGATAGAAATCCTCGTCCAGCACGCCTTGGTCGCCGGTGTGGAACCAGCCATGCGCGAAGGCTGTTGCGTTGGCGTCGGGGTTCTTCTCGTAGCCCGCCGTGACATTGGGTCCACGAATGACGATCTCGCCGGTTTCGCCGGCTTTGAGCAGCCGCCCGTCTGGCGCCATCACCGCCACCTCCGGTCCGGCGGAGGCGCCGACGCTACCTGGCTTGCGGAGGCCTGGCGGCAGCCGGTTCGATGCCATCTGGTGCGCCGCCTCGGTCATCCCGTAGGATTCGATCACCGGGCAGCCGAAGGTCGCCTCCAGTTCGGCCATCACTTGCGCCGGCAGCGACGCCGAGGACGAGCGGATGAAGCGCAGACGGGCCGCCGCCAGCGCCTCGGCATTGCGTGCCGCCCGCGGCAGGATCGCCTGGTGCATGGTCGGCACCGCCGTGTACCAGCTCGGCCGTGCATCGCTTAGCCACTGGAAGAAGCGCAGCGCGTTGAAGCCCGGGGTGCAGTAGATGCTGCCGCCGGCAGCCAGAGAGGAGAGCACCGCCGCGATCAGGCCGTGAATGTGGAACAGCGGCATGATGTTGAGACAGCGGTCATTGGCCGTCAGGCCGAGCGTCGCACCGATATGGGCGGCCGAGGCCGCGATGTTGGCATGGCTGAGCGGCACCAGCTTGGGTCGCGACGTGGTGCCGGAGGTGTGCAGCAAAAGCGCGATGTCGCCATCCTGCGCCATCTCAGGCGCGGCTTGCGGCCCGATCGCAGGGCCCTCGATGGTAAAGCTTCCGGCCGGCGCGTCGGGCAAGGCGATAAGCCTGAGCACGCCAATACCGAGCCGTTCGGCCACGGTCACCGCCGGCCCGCTCTCGTCCTGCGCAACGAGGATCGCCTTGGCGCCAATGTCGGTCAGGTAGAAATCGAGTTCGTCCGCGCGGTAGGCCGGATTGAGCGGCGCCGTCGAAGCGGTTGCCGCCACCGCGACAAAGGCTGTGGCCATCTCCGGCCCGTTCGGCAGCACGATGGCCACCCTGTCGCCGCGGCCGATACCGCGCGCATGCAGCGCGGCAGCCGTGTCGGCGATCAATTCGCGCAGTGCGCCATGCGTCAGCGTGGTTCTTTCAGGCGCCGAAATCGCCGGCGCATCATCGGCGCCGGCGGCAAGCGGGCGCGAAAGCCCAGGAGAATTTCCGATACTGGTCATGATTACCGACTATCTCTCCAATCCGACAAAATCCAGCCGCGACACGCCATTGTGACGGCAAACCTGGGACCATCAATACCCCAGCGCCAACCCATCCTTGCGCGGATCGGAGGCGCCGGTCAGCGTTCCCTTCTCCCAGTCGATCAGCACCACTTGCCCGCCGCCCAGCGGGTGATGCGGCTCGGCCACGCGATGGCCGCGCCGGCGCAGGCCCTCGATTGCTTCGGCGGGCACGTTGCGTTCGGCCTCCACGGTATCATCATTGTAGAACACACGTGGCGCATCCAGCGCTTGCTGCGGGTCCATGCCGAAATCGAGCATGTTGGTCAGCAGGTGGACATGTCCGAACGGCTGGTAGCCGCCGCCCATGACGCCGAACGGCATCACCACGCGGCCATTCCTGGTTGCCATGCCGGGCATGATCGTATGCATCGGCCGCTTGCCGGGTGCGATGGCATTCGGGTGCGCTGGGTCGAGGCGGAAGCTTGAGCCGCGGTTCTGCAGCACGACTCCGGTCTTCGGCCCGACAACGCCGCTGCCGAACGAATAATAGGTCGAGTTGATGAAGGAGACGGCGTTGCGGTCGCGGTCGACGATGGAGATGTAAACCGTGTCGCTGCCTGGCAGGTCGAGGCGCGGCAGATGCGTCATGGCACGCTCGCGGTCGATCTCCGCGCGCAGCCGGTCGGCATAGGCGGTGGACAGAAGCTGCTTCACCGGCACCGGGACATGGTCCTGGTCGCCGACGAAGCGGTCGCGGTCGCGGTAGGCCAGCCGCCCCGCTTCGATCTCCAGATGCAGGCGCTCGGCGCCGTTGGGGTCGAGCCCGCCGAGCTTGAAACCCGACAGCACGTTCAACATCAAAAGCGCCGTCAGCCCCTGATTGTTCGGCGGCATCTGGTGAATGTCGTGGCCGCCGTAGGAGGTGCTGACCGGCGCCACATAGTCGCCCCTGGTCGCTGCGAAATCCTCGGTCGAATGCAGTCCGCCCAATTCATTGAGCCGGCGCACCATATCGTCGGCAACAGCGCCTTCGTAGAATCCGGCGCGGCCTTGTTTGGCGATTATCCGCAAGGTGGCGGCGAGCTCCGGTTGCCGGTGGACATCGCCGGCCTTCGGCGCCTTGCCGCCCGGCAGGAAGATGCGCGCGGCATGCTCGTCGGCCGACAGGTCGGTCTCCGGTTCGGCCCAGTCGAAGGCGACGCGGTCATGCACGACATAGCCGTTCTCGGCATAGTGGATGGCCGGCGCCAGCGCCTCGGCAAGGCCCTTGCGGCCATGGTCATCCAGCAACCGGACCCAGGCGTCGACGGCACCCGGCACGGTGACCGCGTGCGGTCCCTGCAGTGGGATGCAGTTGAAGCCTTTTTCCAGATACCAGTCGACCGTCGCCTTGGCCGGGGCGCGGCCGGAGCCATTGAAGGCCAGCACGTCGCCTTGTCCCGCCGGGCAGTACAGCACGAAACAATCACCACCGATGCCGGTCGACTGCGGCTCGACGACCGCCTGCACGGCGGCGGCGCAGACGGCGGCATCCATGGCATTGCCGCCGGAGCGCAGCATCTCGATTGCGGCAAGCGTCGAAAGCGGGTGCGACGTCGCGGCAACCGCTTCCGTGGCACGAACCGGCGAGCGGCCGGGAAACTGGAAATCACGCATTCTGTCTGGACATCCCATGCTCACTTGAAATCAATTCCTGCGCCCGAATATCTGAGCGACAGACAACAGGACGACCGACAGCACGATCAGGCAGGTCGAGATGGCGGCGATCGTCGGGTCGATCTGGTCGCGCAGCGCGTTGAACATGCGGCGCGTCAATGTCGTCGTATCGCCGCCCGATATGAACAGCGAAACCACCACTTCGTCGAAGGAGGTGATGAAGGCGAACAGCGCGCCCGAGACGATCGAGAAGCGGATCTGCGGCATGGTCACCTGCCAGAACGCGGCGACGCGGCCGGCGCCTAGGCTGCGCGCCACGCGCTCCTGGTTCATGTCATAGGAGCGCAAGCCCGACAGCACCGTCAGCACCACCAGCGGCAAGGCCTGCACGGTGTGCGCGATGACCAGGCCGGTCAGCGTGTTGTTGAGCCCGATCCGCGCATAGAGGAAGAAGGTGCCGATACCGATCAGGATCACCGGAACGATCAGCGACGCTGTCAGCAGCGCGTTGATGGTGCCGTTGAGGCGCAGCGTGCCCCGGTTGATCGCATAGGCGGCGGCGGTGCCGAGCGGCGTCGCCACCAATGTCGTCATGATCGCCACCTTGACCGAGACGATCGTCGCGTCGCGCCACTCCAGCGACTGGAAATAGGTCTGGTACCAGCGCAGCGACCATTGCTGCGGCGGGAATTGCAGCAGCGTCGAATCCGAAAACGACATGATGACGATGATGATCGACGGCGCGATCAGGAACAACAGCACGAGGCCGCCGAGGGCGTAGAGCCACAGACGTTGCCGGTGCGAGATCGGCAGGCCGATATCCTCGCTCATCGCGAACTCCATACGCCGGTGGCACGCGCGCCGAGCAGCCATTGGAACAGGCCAAGAAGCGCCAGCGTGACCACCAGCAGCACCACGCCGAGAGCCGCTCCGGCTCCCCAGTTGGAATAGAGGCTGGTGGTCTGCTCCATGCGCATCGCCCACATGATCACCTTGCCGCCGCCCATCAGCGCCGGGGTGACGAAGAACCCCAGGCAAAGCACGAAGACGATGACAACGCCCGAGGCAAGGCCGGGTAGAGACAGCGGAAAGAAGATCTGCCGGAAGGTCGCGACCGGGCCGGCGCCAAGGTTCATCCCGGCGCGCAGGCAATCGCCGTCGATGGTCTTCATCGAGGCGTAGAGCGGCAGCACCAGGAATGGCAGCAAGATGTGCGTCATGCCGATGACAACGCCCGACAGATTGTTGGCGAGCGACAGCGGTTGGCTGATCACGCCGAGGTCGATTAGCCAACTGTTGATCAGGCCCTTGCGCTGCAGGATCACCAGCCAGGCATAGGTGCGCACCAGGACCGAGGTCCAGAACGGCAGGATGACGAAGATCAGGCAGATCGAGGCTGCCCGGCGCGGCAGTTGCGACAGCATGTAGGCCAGCGGATAGCCGAGCAGGACGCAGGCGCCGGTGACGATGAAGGCGACCTTGAAGGTGGTGACGAAGGTCTTGATGTAGGAGGCCTGCTCGAAGAACCGCGCATAATTGGCGACGCTGAGGACGCCGGCCTCGTCGAACAGCGACAACCAGAACAACCAGCCGATCGGCACGACGATGATGGCAAAGACCAGGAACAGGCTTGGCGACAGCAGCGCCAGCAACCGCAGCGACTCGCGCCGCGCGTCGGCGCGCAGCGACTGCGCATTCAGATCGCTGGCAGATGCATGGAAGGCGGATTGCGCGCTCATCAGTCTGATGCCACCAGGACCGTGTCCTGTGCGTCGAGGCCGAGGCTGATCGGCTGGCCGGGAGCCGGCATTCTGCCCAGCACGTCGCTGCGGCAATAGTCGCGCAGCGTCAGCTGGCGGCCGTCGCGCAGCGCCGCGTAGCAGACGAAGCTGTCGCCCTGGTAGATGATGTCACCGACCGTTGCATTGAGCACGTTGACGCCGCTTTGCGGTTCGGCATTTGCCAGCAGCCGCAGCTTTTCCGGCCGCACCACCATCAGGTGCTGGCCCGATGCCGGCGCCGGCGCTGCGGTATGGATTCTCCTGTCCTCGTACCAGACCGAACCATTGCGGCATTCGACGGGAATGAAGTTCGATTCGCCGATGAAGCCGGCTACAAACCGCGTCTGCGGCGTGGCGTAGAGGGTTTCCGGTCTGTCGAGCTGTTCGATGCGCCCGCCATTCATCACCGCGATGCGGTCCGACATGGTGATGGCTTCGCGCTGGTCATGCGTGACATAGACGGTGGTCATGCCAAGCCGGCGATGGAGGCTGCGCAGCTCGATCTGCATATGTTCGCGCAGGCCCTTGTCGAGCGCCGACAAGGGTTCGTCCATCAGCACGATGCGCGGCTCGAAGACGATGGCGCGCGCCAGCGCCACGCGCTGGCGCTGGCCGCCGGAGAGCTGGTTGACGCGGCGCTCGCCGAGGCCCTGCAGCTTGACCAGATCCAGCGCCTTCTCGACGCGCTCGGCCGTCTCGGTGCTGGCGACGCCGCGCTGCTTCAGCGGAAAGGCGATGTTGTGGAAGACGTTCATATGCGGAAACAGCGCGTAGTTCTGGAACACCATGCCGATGTTGCGCTTGTGCGGCGGCGTGGTGATGATCTCCTCGTCGCCGACCTTGATGCTGCCGGCATTGGCTCGGACAAAGCCGGCCAGGATCATCAGCAGCGTCGTCTTGCCGGATCCGGAAGGGCCTAACAGCGTCAGGAACTCGCCGGCTTCGACATCGAGGTTGAGGTCGCGCAGCACCGCTACGTTGCCAAATCGTTTCTCGATCCGGCGCATGCTGATCGGCAGCGCGGATGGCGCAATGGACAAGATCATCGTCTCCTGAACTGAGGCGGCAGAGGCAGGGCGAGCGGTTGCGCCGCCCTGCCGTGGTTTGGGTTCTGGCCAGAGCCTATTGCTGGACCAGATTGTTGAACTTTTCCGTCGCCTCGACCAGCGTGTCGCGCCAGAATTCGGCGTCCTGCAATACCTGCTTCTTGACGTTTTCGGGCGCCGAATTGATGTCCTTGATCCTCTCCGGCGGGATCTTGCCCGTCTCGAAGGCCTTTTCGTTCACCGGCCCGTTGTCGACATAGAGCGGCAGATTGGCCTGCAATTGCGGGCTGACGAACATCGCCAGCGCCTTCATGGCTGCGTCCTTGTTCTTGGCGCCCTTCGGGATGACCATGCAGTCGGCGGTCAGGACACCCTGGTCGAACGAGAAGCTGACCGGCGCGCCTTCCTTCTTCAAGGTCCCGGCGCGGCCGTTCCAGATGCTCGCCATGTCGACTTCGCCGTCCTTGACCAACTGCATGGCCTGGGCACCGGAGGTCCACCAGGCATCGACATGACCACGGATCTTGTCGACGGATTTCAGCGCGCCGTCGATATCGACCGGATAGACCTTGTCGATCGGAATGCCCTCGGCCAGTGCCGCGACGCTCAGCGTCTCCGTCGCCTGGCTGCCGCTCAGCGCGCGCCGTCCCGGAAACTTCTCGACATTCCAGAAGTCGGCCCAGGTCTTCGGGCCCTTGTCGCCGAAGACATCGGTCCGGTAGATGAGCACGACCGAGGTGTAGGAAATGCCGACCCAGTCGTCATGGACCAGCTTCGGGTTGATGCCGCTTTTGTCGATGATGCCGTAGTCGAGTTTTTCGAACAGGCCTTCCTTCGAGCCGCGTGCGCATTCGTCGGCGCCAAGCTCGGTGATGTCCCATTTGACGGCATTGCCGGACACCTGCAGCCGCACGTCGTCGAGGCCGTTGGTGGTGTCTTCCTTGATGGTGATGCCGAGCGCATCGGCGGTCGGCTTGAAGAACGCCTTGGTCTGCGCCTCCTGGTAGGTGCCGCCCCATGAGGCGACGGTGATGGTATCGCCCGCCACGGCGGGGGCTGCGAGCGACGCCATGAGGGCGGCAACCGCGACAACGCTAACATTTCTGGTCATGTTCATTTTCGGCTCTCCAACCGGTGTTCCCATTGTTTTTGATTTCGCATGCTATCTTGTATACAATTTTGAGTGTAGCTTAGCGATCGGTGATGTCAACACCGTCCGGCGCGATCGAATTCTGGCGTGTCGAGCAGGGCAAAGATGGAAAGAGACGGCCTCGCTGGGGCGTGGCAAATTACGCCGACTGCGACTACAGCTGTGCGTGTCCCGGCTGAAAGACCGGAGAACTGGGGACGAAACCTTGGCCAAGGAAACCAAAAATACGCTGCGCGACTCGGTCTATTCCTCGCTCAAGGCGATGATCGTGACCGGCCAGATTCCACCGGGCTCGCGCGTCACCGAAAGCGACATCGCCGCAAAGCTGAATGTCAGCCGCACGCCGGTGCGCGAGGCCTTCAACCGCCTTGAGCGCGATGGCCTAGTCACCGGCAGGCCGCGCCAGGGCTATGTCGTCACCGAGTTCGACATCAGCATGTTCCGCGAGGCCTTCGAGATCCGCGAATTGCTCGACGGACATGCGACCGAGCTGGCCGCGGCCGTGGCGACGGAGCAGGACAAGGCGCGGTTGCGCGCCATTCTGACTGAGTGCGAGCGGCTGGCCGCCATACCGGATCGCACCACCAGGGAGAAATTCCAGGAGCTCGAGGCCGGCATCGACCTGCATCGCGTCATCGCGCAGATCAGCGGCAATGTCATGCTGCACGGCATGCTGTGCGGCATCCTCGACAAGTGCCAGCACTATGTCTGGACGGAGCTCTTGTGGCTGGACGAATGGAAGATCGCCCGCGACGAGCATGCCGAAATCGTCGACGCCATCTGCGCCGGCGATGCCAGCCGCGCCGGCACGCTGGCGCGCGCCCATGTGCGGGGATCCCGCGACAATGTGCTGCGCCTGCTGCAGGCCAAATCGGACTACCAGAGTTTCCTCGCCAAGGCGTCTTGAACACGCCGGCTAACGGGATGAAGCGCCTGGCAGGCCTTCATTGGCACGCCCGAAGAAGTTCGAACGCCTTAGCAGCCAGCGCCTATCATGGGCTGAGTTCTATGCGCTGCGGCCGAACCTGCGGCCGGCCAACGATAACGGGCGGAGGGGTACAGCCGGCGAGGCCGGCTGCATTCGGCCGCTGGAATGCCATGACAGCCAGTCGCGTCCTGGTTTTCCAAATAGGCACGAGATGCCAGTGGCTCCTGCTTAGCGACGAATATGGATCCGGCTGGCGTCCCCGCCGATCGAAGTGGACCGCCAGGCCTTCGTTGACTGCTGCCAATACAGCGCACCGCTCAAGCTGATCGTCCGACAGCTCGCAATCACGGACTTTATCTCGCACTGTCTGAACTGCCGAAAAGGTCGAGATGATGCGTCCGGGAGCAGAGGAGTCGATATATCCGGCGATAGCGTCAGTGACGTCATCGGGAACAAGAAAGTTGAATTGGCGCGACGTGGTGGAAGCTACGATCCGATTTAGCATTTCGCCTGCTGAAAGCCCCAACGGATATTATCCGCTGCGGACGGTATATCAGCAAGAACTAATGGGCATCGATCGGTGTTATGCACCGAATTCTAACCTGTCGGAAGGACATGCTGCCTCGTTCCGTCCCGGCGAAGCGCCTTCAGCCCTTGCGCTCTTGAAGGCTGTTGCCGCCATCGACCACCAGCAGCGCGCCGTTGACGTAGCTGGCGCCTTCCGATGCCAGGAACACGACCGCTGCGGCCACTTCATCCGGCCGGCCGGCCCGCGCCGGCGGCGTATGCAGGGCCGCGGTCCGCTCCATCTCGCTCGACGATCCCGTTTCGATCCAACCGGGGGCCACGGCGTTGGCGGTGATGCCGCTTTTCGCCACTTCGAGCGCCAGCGTGCGCGTCAGGCCGACCATGCCGGCCTTGGCGGCGGAATAGGCGGCGGTGCCTTCGAAGGACACCAGCGGCCCGGTGACCGACGCCACATTGACGATGCGCCCATAGCCCGCTTCGACCATCGCCGGCAGAAATGCACGGGTGACCAGAAACGCTGTCTTCAGGCTGACGTCGATCCCTTGGTCCCAGTCGGCCTCGGTCATGGAAAGGAACGCCTTGTCGACCGAGGGCGATGCCAGCGAGCCCATGCCGGCATTGTTGACCAGTATATCGATGGTGCCGGCGCTTGCCCGCAGCCGCTCGACATCGGCGGCGACAGTGAGATCGGCGACCACGGCAGTGGCATCGATGCCGTCGGCACGAAGCTCGGCGGCGCGATCGAGCACACGCGCGCTGGCGCCAGTGAGGACAACGGCATGGCCGGCATGGCTGAGCTGCCGGGCAATGGCAAAGCCGATGCCGTCGGACGCACCGGCCCCGGTGATCAGCGCACGCTTGATGCTGGCAGGGGACTTGGTCAAATCAGGCTCCGATGGTCGAAATCAAAGCACCATAGTCGATGAATTGATTTGGCGCGCCGGAGGAGATGAAACTGGTACTGCTGTGTTATTTGGCGCCTATCAGTTCTAATAGGCTCGGCCATTGCACAGAATGTTGGCGCACCAGTCGCCGGCCGCTACGCGAACGGCAGATTCGAACCGGAGGCTCAAATGTCAGTTGTCGAGGAAGAAGCTTCGCCCGCGGTCCCCTCACATCCCGAGGAAATCAAGTCGGTTTTCGACCTGCGCTTGGGCAAGCATGTTACTTTGCAGGGCAGTGCCAGGATAACGCCGGCAGGCGTGATCAGCGCGGGCATCGCGGTCGCCGTGATGACGCTGGCGATGGGTTATCTTGCCTCGTCGACCAGGCGTCGCAGGCAATAGGCGAGACCCAGCTGACGCGCCGGCCGAAAGGAAATTGGGCGCCGTTATATCATTGCTGCGCCTGTTGGTTTCTGAGATCGCCGCTCGGAGTGTTGGGTCCGCTTGGCGCCTTGAGCCGACGCTTGGCACCGAGGCGATGGACATCTCAATGGGGGTCGGAAGCGACTGTCAGCTTTCAGGCTGGGCAAAACAGCAGCCCCTTGCGTCCAGCGTAGTGCGGACCGCTTTGCGCCGATTCTGTTGAAAGAGTCCGACGCACCGCAAAGTCGGCGCCGCGGGGCGGGCCTCTCGTCAGGACGCAGCATTAGGTGTACCATTTTGGCCCTGTTGCGTCCGGGGCCGGATGATGATCGTCCCTCCATTGAACCGGAAACTGCTGGCGATCCTGGCAGCGGACATGGTCGGCTATTCAAAGGCGATCGAGATCGACGAAGCTGGCACCATCGGACGCCTGAGGGCTATCCGGGCCGATCTGACCGATAAGGCGATCGCTCTGCACCAGGGTCGAATTGTCAAGCTGTTAGGAGATGGCGCACTTGTCGTCTTCGACAGCGTGGTCGATGCGGTGATCTGCGCAGCCGAAATTCAGAAAGCAGTGGCCGTTCGCAATGGTGGATTGCCGGAGCATGAGCGGATTGTGTTCCGCATCGGGATAAATCTTGGCGATGTGGCACTGGTGGATGGCGATGTGTATGGCGACGGCGTCAATATCGCCGCTCGCCTAGAGCAGCTTGCCGAGCCGGGCGGAGTAATGGTGTCAGGTACGGCCTACGACCATTTGCAGGGCAAGCTTGATTGGCCACTCGATTTCGTTGGCGAGCAACAGGTCAAGAACATCAATCGCCCCGTGCGGATGTACCGGGTGAGGCTCGATGGCAAGCGGGTGCGTTGGACCTTACGCAAGGCGATGCCGCGCTGGACCAGGACGGCTGCGGCGGCCGTCGTGGTGCTGGCTCTGGCGGGTGGAGCGACCTGGTGGTTCTTTTACCCCGCGCCACTGGGGGCCAAGCCTTCGGTCGCGGTGCTGCCCTTCAATAATTATGGCGACGACGAGATCACCGGTCGTTTGGCGGATGGGTTGACTGAGGATATCATCACCGACCTCGCACGGTTTCCCGAACTTGAGGTCGTGGCCCGGAATTCGACGGAAGTTTACAAAGACAAGCCGGTGGATGCCCGGCAGGTCGCAAGTGCGCTCCATGTCGGCTTCGTGCTGGAAGGCTCTATCCAGCGGCAAAATGGGCGGGTGCGGGTTACCGCGCAGTTGATCGATGCACAAACCGGCAACCATCTTTGGTCGGATCGTTGGGACCGGCCCGCTGAGGACGTGTTCGCCGTCCAGACCGAGATTGCAGAGCAAGTCACCAACCGTCTCGGCAACGGCGTGGGGCTGATTCAGGGAGCGGGGCGGGCTGCAGCGAAGCGTAAACGGCCGGACAACTTGACTGTCTATGATTACTATCTGCTCGGAACCGAAAGGATTGAAAAGATTACCGTAGCGGATGAGGAGGAGGCTATCAGGCTGCTCAACCTCGCTGTCGCGCTGGACCCCGGGTTCGCCCGCGCCTGGGTGGAACTTTATCATGCTCATAACATATTGGCTGGCTTCGGTATCAATCCCGAGAGCGAGATCAAGGCGGCTGCCGATGTAGCCGAACGCGCGGTGCGGCTCGATCCGAGCGACGCCGAGGCGCACGCCGTTTTTGGCATGAGCCTCAAAGAAAAGGGCGACAACGCCCGCGCTAAGGTCGAGATGGACACGGCCCTCCGCCTCGCTCCGGGTTCGGCCGAAATCCTGACATTCTATTCCGGCTATGCGGCAGGCTTCGACGAACCCGAACGCGGCGCTCAGTTGGTCGACCAAGTTATACGGCTCGACCCGAATTACCCGATGTGGGCAACTAGTTTCTACTCCACGGCCTATTTTATGGCTGGCCGCTATGAGGACGCCGTGAAGATGCTGGAGCGTAAGACGCCCGATAACCACGGCAAAGGGGATTGGGTGGTGCGCAGCAGCTCCCTCGCGGCACTGGGTCGAACCGATGAGGCGAATACTTCGGTCAGGGAAACCCTCAAACGGTATCCGGACCTGACCGTCGAGGGCCTGGTCAATGAATTCAGCTCAAGCAAGAGGGAACGCGCTCGTTTCATCGAGACAATGCCGCTCGCCGGCTTCCCGCTTTGCGCCAAGCCCGAGGGGCTGGCAAAGCTCGCCAAACCAGTGCGACTACTGGAATGCGAGACGGGGGAGGCGCAGCCTCTCGGGCAGCCATAGAACAGCTCGGCTTGAGCGCTGACCGCCCGGTGAAATGAGCATCTCTACAGTGAAAGCCGGCTCGCCAAGTGAAGTCTGGCCAGTGGCGGCTATGTCCGGAATTGAGCCGCAAGCAGATCGGCAGCTTTCGAGCATCCAGTTAGCAAAAGCAGCCATTCAGCTCACGACCCCAAGCGGACGATTTTCGCCTTTGGTCGAATTCGCGCCTCTGATTTATTCCAGACATTCGTCGGATCCTAGACCGAACATCTAGCTTGGAACTCAAGGAGTACGGCCGAGCCGAAACGACCAGACTAGGAAGCTATTTGACCACAATGCTTGCCTGATTCCTGCCCCAGTTGCCCGCTCCAGAACGGTCACTCGTCGAGCCAGTATTGGCGGGGACAGGCGAACTGGCGCGAGGCGACAGATTGGCGCTTGGCGACAAATGCCAGTGCGAAGAGACTCCGGGGCGAGCGGTTCGCTTTCACACCAGGCAGGATCGTGTAACCCTGATCGACCAGTTGCAATTTCAGCTCGCTGAGATGCCGTTTGAAGCCGTTCTCGATTTGGCTCCGAGGGTAGCGCCATCCGTTCCTGCACGCTCGGATCAGAATGTCGGAATACAATTCGGCACTAACGGCTCTCACAGCATCTTCGGAAATCAGCTTGCCGTCAGATTGCGTGCCTTCGGACAAGCACGGTCCAACCGACAGAGGCAGCACCAGCATTGCGGCAAAGATAGATGACTTTGTCATGGACACCTCCTGCTTCCTGAATGGATCGGGATTCTGCGACCCGACCAAACCCCGTCGACAGGAAAGCCTAGAATTGGTGGCGGTCGGATGGCATCGTGCAAATGCAGTGTTTTCCAGATCGCATCTGTAGTATTTTGCCGTGCCGGGTCGGCCACAACTCGTAGCGGATCGGAGACTTGAAGCGATGCTTCGCGCCGTGAGCAATCCTCTGACCAGTCTGTCGGACCGGGAGCGGGTGGTCGCTGCAAAATTCGCCGAGGGGATGACCTACCGTGAAATCGGCGAGACGCTCTTCATAGCGCCGACTACCGTTCGGACCCATCTGTCGGCCATATACCGGAAACTCGATATTCGCAGCAAAGTAGCGCTTGCAACCTTGCTTGCCGACCAACGCGGGCAAGACACGGGCCAGGCATCATCCGGTGGCCTTTCGGTAGAGGGCTCTGGGCCAACAGTCGTTGCGGTTCTCCCTTTCGACAATCTGAGCGCGGACGAGCGATGGAACCGCTTGGCCGATGGCTTGTCGGCGGACATCATGGTCGACCTCGCTCGCTACCCCGACCTTGCGGTCATCGCCCGCCAGACCATGCTCTCGTACAAGGGACGGCGCGATGACGTGCTATCCATCGGGCGGGAACTGAATGCGGATTATCTACTTGAGGGGACCTTGCAGGCGGCAGCGCAGCAGCTGCGGATCTGCGTCCAACTCGTCGACGCGCGCACTGGAGTCGATTTGTGGACGGCCCGCTATGATCGATCAGCGGAAGACCTGTTTGCGATGCAGGACATGGTCACCGAAAACGTCGTCAACGTCCTTGCTAGCTGCTGCGGCAAGCTCGCAAAACTTCGACGCGATGTTGTCCGCCGAAAACACCCCGCCAGCCTACGTGCCTATGACTACTATCTGCTCGGCGTCGAGCAGCACAATTTGTACACGCACGCTTCGAATGCGGAAGCGGTGCGGCTTCTGACGCGTGCCATCGAGCTCGACCCTGGACTTGCCAGAGCCTGGACAGTACTGGGGCTGGCGCATGCCGTCGCCGCCATCAATGCGTTTACCAACGACCCTTCCGCCGCAAAGGAGCAATGGAAACTGTGCCTCGAACGAGCTTTGGCGCTCGACGCGGGTGATACCCACGCACGCATATGTCTAGCCGAGCTTCGAGCCTTGCAGGGCGATCTCGATGCCACAGCAAGAGAACATGATCTTGCCTTGACGGCCGCCCCGCACGATGCCGATACCCTCGCCTTGCTTGCCGGAGGAAAGGCGTTCGTAACAGGCGACCCGCGGGAAGGATATGAACTGGCGAAGCGTGCGATCCGTCTCAATCCGTATGTTTCCTGGTACTATAGCATGCTTGGCCGATCGAGCTTCGTTGTAGGTCTCCACAGGGAGTGCCTGACCGCGTTCAGCCAAGCACCGCCGGACTCGCCTGCAACGCTGCTGTTCCAGGCCATGGCGCACGCCATGCTCGGTGAAACACCTCAGGCAATAAAGATTGCCAACCGGTTGGCGAGAGAGTTTCCAAACTCTTCGGCCGAAGGGTTTATCGGCTCCTATCCAGTCACCAATCCTCCCGCTATTGCCGCGATCCGGGAGGGTGCCCGCCGCGCGGGGCTGGCAAGCTTCAATTGAGATACCATTGCGGAGACCTCGGCGAGACCAGGCGAATCCTAGCCACAATGTTGATTGCCTATGGTGCCGTAGAGGCTGTCGGCTACGCGCAGGCGCAAAATCCGCTCACAATCATCGCACCAGTCTCCGGTCAGACTGCCGATGGGACGCTCACCTTTTCCGGGACGGCTTTCGTCAACAGCATTACACGGCGCGGAACTATTAGCGGACAGACCAATACCGGGGTCGAATGCCGAGGGACGGCTATCGTCAATCTTACGTTCTCGCATGGAGAAGGGACGATCGTTTGCGGGCAACTCTCATCCCGGTTCGTATTCTCGCTGACCAGCCGACAACCCGTAGCTGGCACAGGAGCGGGAACCCTTTCCGACGGGCGCAAGGTGATGTTGAGAATAGGACAATGACCACAAATCGACCGCCCTTTTGTCAAGAAGTGGCGAGCTGAACATTGATGTAAGTGGGCTGACTATTACTCTTGCCAAGGCCGACGGAATCCGAGCCGATCGATGACCTCGCACGCGGAAACGGAAGCCCCCAAGCCCGGTTGTAGCGGATCACGGGTGGGCAACGCTTTCTCACGGCGCACGTGGCCTTCAGGCGTTCGACCCAGTGGCCGAACAGCGTGGTCGCGTTGACTGCGGACCATCGCACATATGGATTGGAAAGACTGGAACTGAGCCGCAAGCAGACTGTCCACTCCCAAATGGCAACCTCTCGAAAGCAGTCGTCGCGCCTGTGATCGAGCCAAAACTCGACGACAGTTCGAACCTCTCCGGGCGCACCTACGCCATGTGCGACAGGGTATCCGGCGGGTTCCCGGAGCCGCCGATTGTACGCCGCGAACGGCTGGTTTCTGGTCTGGCACCAACTTCTGAAACCGACCCATAGCGGAAGTTGAACATCAACCGCGAATAGCCCTACGTCTTTTCGAGCGGATGGCTTAGGCTCGTCGCATGGGACTATTGACCTTCAGTATAAACGTCACCCTGGACGGCTGCGTCGATCATGAGGAGGGAATCGCTGACGACGAGACGCACGCGTTCTTCACCCGCCTTATGGATGAGGGCGGGGCGATGCTGTGGGGCCGCATCACCTACGAGATGATGGAGAGCTACTGGCCGGCGGTGGCTCGCGGCGACGTGGAGGCGTCGCCGGCGATACGCGAGTGGGCGGTCAAGCTGGACGCCAAACCGAAGTACGTGGTGTCGTCGACGCGAACGGACTTCCCGTGGGCCAACAGCCACCACATCGCCGACGACCTGCGAACAGGTGTACAGAGGCTCAAAGACGCGACTCCGGCCGGCGTGCTCCTCGGTAGCGGCAAACTCGCAACCGAGCTGGACCGGCTGGATCTGATCGACGAATATCAGTTCCTCGTCCATCCCAGGATCGCCGGCCACGGCCCGACCCTGTACCAGGGCGGGCTGCCCGGTGCGCGACGGCTCGAGCTGGTCTCGGCGAAGCCGCTCCGCAACGGCGCGGTCGCTATGCACTATCGGCGCGAGCGCTGACTCGGAGCAGCCTCAACGCGCCCAGCTCGGGGGGCTTGCGTGTCGCAGGAGCGCCGCCGATTAACAGTCGGCTTTGGTCGCCTGGCGTCCGCTTTCCACCCCTAGTAGCCTGGCAAAAAGGTCCGCTGTTGGGCTGGCTACGCGAAGGCGTAATTTAGAGGGGCAATGGCGTAGGCGTAGTGATCCCAGCCTACCGATTCTGCGCGCCATTTGTGAATAAAACTGGACACTCCTGCCGGAGCCGCCCCGCCGCCCTTTGCCAGACCTTCCAGTAGCCAGCTTGGTCGAGGTCAATCGGCGCTTCTGCTTCCAGGACGTCCCCTTGCCTTCGGCCACCGTCAGACCGGCGAGCTGCTCGATAACGGCCAGGCGATAGGCCATGATGTCGATGGAACAGCTTCGAAAACGCAGCCGGGGTCTCGTAGCCGACACGGGTCGCAATCCTTGCAATCCCCTCGTCGCTTGTTTCGAGCAGAAACGCAGCCTCCGACATCCGGCGTGCGATCAGATAACGGTACATGGACTGGCCGACGAGGTTGGTGAAGCGAGCTGAAAACGCCGAGCGACCGAGCCCCACGCGCTGCCCTAGGTCGCCAAGGGTCCATGGTTGATCCGGTCGTTCGTGAATCAACTGAAGCGCCGGTCCTATGTGCGGGTCCGCCATCGCCCCCAGCCACCCGCCTTCTCCGGAATCGAGAGACTTGATCCAGCTTCGCAACACCTCAACGAAGAGCACTTCTGTCAGTCGTGAGAGTGCGACGCCTTGGCCGGGACGCGCGAGCGCCGACTCGCTCACCATGCGTTGCAGAATCGCCTCGAGCCATCCGCCGTCTTCCGTCGGCTTCAGGAGAAGCAGGGGCGGAAGTAATTCCAACACGCTGCCGCGCGAGGGCCGCTCCACAGTGAAATTGCCACAGATCATCGTCGAGAGAGGCTGCCCGTTGCCTCCATGACGAACGACGCCAAGACGTCCGGGCAGTCGACCGAGATCCGGAATCGGTAACGGCTTCGTCCGGCGGTCCGAATAAATCACGTGAGGCTCGCCGCGTGTGACGACGACAAAGTCGCCCGCGGTCATGTGGAGTTCTCGTCCCTCATCAAGCTCGAGGGTAGCTGAGCCACGACTGAGATAATGGAACAGGGCGTAGGGGCGCGCTGGCAATGCCAGATTCCATGGATGGCCGAGCTCGAAGTGGAAGAGCAGAGTCCCACCGAGGCGAATGCGATCCAGCACTTGGGCGAGGATGTCCATCTTCCCAATGTTAATTCGACGGACGGTCAGACACAATATTCGGACGATTGATGCCTAACGTCCGAATGCTCCACGTAGTACCTGATCTCAAGTCGAGCCAACAGGTCGCGCGGCAAACCATTACGCAAACGGCAGATGGGAGAACCGCGACTTTTGCCGACACGCCTGCCCCGGACCCGCGTCGTCCGTCATCTCAACAGGAGCAATCAATGCGAAATCTTCTACTCTCAGTCGCCACGGTCCTCATGGCCGGAGCAACACTTGCTGTCCCCGCCCAATCAGCTCAACTGCCCAAGGGCGCGGCTCACAATATCGTGCTCGTCCATGGCGCTTTCGTCGACCAGACGAGCTGGAAGCCGGTTGCCGATATCCTGACGAAGAAGGGCTACAACGTAACGCTCGTCGAAAACCCGCTCACATCCCTCGCAGCGGACGTCGATGCCACCAAACAGGCGCTCGCGAAACAGAACGGCAAGACCGTTCTCGTTGGCCACTCTTGGGGCGGTGTGGTCATCACCCAAGCAGGTGACGATCCAAACGTCTCGGCGCTCGTCTACGTCTCCGCATTCGCGCCCGACGTGGGGGAATCTCTGGCGAGCTTATCCAAGAGCGGTCCGGCAACCGAAGGCGCCGCGGCGATCCATCCCGACGAAAAGGGCAACCTCTACATCGATCCCAAAGTGTTTCCTTCGGCAGTCGCGGCTGACCTTCCTCCGGAGATCGCCGAATCCTTGGCAAACCATCAGCTCCCGTTGAACCACACGGCGTTCGAGGCTCCCGTCGATAAGGCAGCTTGGCGCGACAAGCCGACGTTCTATGTGATCAGCACGAAGGACAAGGTCATCGCACCCGAGGTCCAGAAGATTTTCGCCAACAGGATGAAGGCCCAGACGACGGAGGTCGCCGGCAGCCATGCCTCCCTCGTCGTTCACGCGAAGGAAGTCGCCGCGGTGATTGAAAAGGCCGCACTCGTGAAGTGACGATACCGCTCCCGGCACTTTCGTGCCGGGAGCACGCGTGCTCGGCGGACTACGGAATGCCTTGGACGGCGAGCGGCTCAAACCTAGCCAAAACCGCACCAGCTACCCCCACTCGATTATCTTATGCCAAGCATCCGGAGGATGACATGACTGAGTTCGACTCTGCGAGCCAGGACGCCGCCACGCTGGAAACGGCGCCCACCCGTTACATCGAAGGCAGCGGAATCCGCTTCGCCTATCGCCACCTCGGCCCATCGACCGGAACGGCGCTGGTTCTCCTGCAGCATTTCTCGGGCAACATCGACGCGTGGGACCCCGCCGTCGTGAATGTCCTGGCCGCCGATCGACCGGTGATCGTTTTCGATAACGCCGGGGTCGGCCGCTCGACAGGCCAAACGCCCGACAATATCGCGGCGATGGCCCGAGACGCTGTCGCTTTTATCAAACTGCTCGGCCTCTCCGAAGTAGACCTTCTGGGCTTTTCCCTCGGCGGCTTCGTCGCCCAGCAGATCGCTGCCGAGCACGGACGGCCGGTCCGCAAGCTGATCCTGGTCGGCACCGCGCCGAAAGGCGGAGAGGAACACCTGTTGGCGGTTCTCCAGGACGCGTTTTCCCAAACCGAGGCGCCGGACGTCCGCCTGCCGCTATTCTTCACGAAGTCGTCCACCAGCCAATCGGCCGGCCTGGCGTTCCTGAAGCGGGCGAAGGTGCGTAGGGAAGATCGGGACACCGATAACGGCGGCGCGGTGACGGATGCGCAGGCCAAGGCGCTTATTACTTGGTGCGCCACACCGGATCCCGAGCACGCCATTCTGCGCGCCATCCGCCAGCCCGTCCTTGTGGTCAGCGGCAGCCACGACACCATGCTGCCGGCGGACAACGCCTACGCAATGTTCAAGGCTCTGAGCAACGCCCAGCTGGTCCTCTATCCCGATTCCGGCCATGGCGCGCTGTTTCAGTACCCCGAATTGTTCGTCAGCCACGTCCGGACCTTCCTGGAAGCGTAATCGGCGGTTGCATAATCCCGGCGCGATCGGTCGCACCTTTATTCTTGAGAGCTGTTGCGGAGAAAGAAATGACAATCGCAAAGGTCGAGGTTGAGCGTTTCAGCCTGACGTGTTCCAAACCATTCGACGCCGTTGCGGCCGCGCTCAAGTCTGCGGTCGGGCAACCTGACATGGTCGAATTTTTCAAGGCGACGAGGGCTGCAAATTCCTTCTCGGATTTGGAGCGCGTTGTGCAAAACGGCCAAGGCCGCACCGGTCTCATGCTCTTCGCGGAATTCGACTTGGGCGCGATTCTGCGCCGCGAAACTGGACGCGACACTCCTAAGAGCATGCGGTTTTTGCTGGGCAATCCACTCATCATGAAAGAAATGGTCAAGCACGTTCCCGATGCTGGATCTTACGCCCCAGTCACAGTCCTTCTTGATCAACGTCCCGATGGCGTGCATGTCTCCTATGACAAAATGGAGAGTTATCTGCTCTCCTATGGTAATTTGGAGGCTCTTGCTGTCGCCCGCGATCTTGATACGAAAATCACAAGCTTGTTACGCGAATGCACGAGCTAAACTCTCCTGATGACGCTTCAGACGGATGGAAGTGAGAGTCCGTCCCGAACACGCATGACCTCTCGCGATGCGGCGGATGGGAACCATGCCGGCGACGGCGTTGAGGAATGCGGTCGCCGAAGCGATGGTGGCTCGGCATCCGTCCGGGTCGTGCGGAGCGGCTCGGTACAGTATCGCTTCGAGAGACCGTGACAGCCGCGCGAGCAAGCGTGTTCCGTCTCGGCCGCACCACTTGCGTCACGACGCGACCTGCGTTTTTCCCTAGAGCAATTCCAGGAAAAGTGTGAAACGGTTTTCCTTCCGGAATTGCCTCGAAACAAAGAGTTCGAGTAGTTCGCCGTTTCCGTGAACAGTGAACTGCTCTAGCTCGCGAGCTCGATCGAACTCACCCGCAGGCGCGGCGGCAGCATTCTTTGGCGCATTGAATGAACGGCTGCTTTTGGGCGCGGTGACCACCACTTCGAACGGCGATATGCGGCGCAAAGCAGTCATGAGCGCCTTCACCTGTCAGAGTCTGCTGAGGGTCGATCGCGGACCCCGAGTGCGCAGTGTGCTCTGGAGTGGTGGTATAATGGCGCGCCCGAAGAGATTCGAACTCCTGACCCCCAGATTCGTAGTCTGGTGCTCTATCCAGCTGAGCTACGGGCGCGCAACAGGCCATGCTTTCCATGACCCCGCTAGCCGATCGTGAACGACCGGCCGCGACGAGACGTGTTCCCTAGCGACTGAATTTCCGAAAAGCAAGCCGATCCGGCAAAAGTTTTGTCGCAAGTATGTCATCCGGCGACGGCGGTCAGGATTCCGCCATGTTCAAAAGGCCCGAAGTCGGGCCCAAACGCGATCCCTGGAAGGAAGAACACCGACCCCGGAGAAAATGGGCACCGGGCTTGCAGGGAATGAGCATCGGGCCAAACAGCGCCCGAACCATCACGCCGGGCGGCGCAGGCCGTTGCGGGCCTGGTCGAGCCGGACCGGCTGGTCGGGGATGGTGACCGCGAATGTGGTCCGCCCGCCAATGCTTTCCACCAGCTCCACCGTGCCGCCGTGCGCCCGGATCAGTTCGTGCGCGATCGCCAGGCCAAGGCCGGTGCCGCCGCTGCGGGCCGAGCCGCGAAAGGCCGCGAACAGGTTTTCCCGTGCCTTGGGTGGCAGGCCGGGGCCGGTGTCGGTGACGACGATGCGGCTGACGCTGCCCAGGCGCACGGCCGACACCGCCAGGCGCCGGACCAGCGCGCTTTCATTGTCTGCGGCCATGGCCTGCACGGAATTGCGGCACAGATTGGTGAGCACGCGGAACAGCTGCTCGGAATCGGCATCCACCTCGAAGGCCGGCTCGATCGCATTGACGAACTCGATGCCCTGCTCGATGTCGAGCAGGCCGTGCACGTCCTCGACCAGCTGGCGCAGCCTGAGCCTGCGGCGCGACGGCGGTGGCTCCTGGGTGCGGCCGTAGTGAAGCACGCCTTCGGAGTAGGAGACGGCACGGTCGAGCGCGCGCAGCAGTTTCGGCGCGAAGGCCTGCACCGTCGGGTCCTTGACCTGGCGCAGGCGGTCCGACATCAGCTGCGCCGAGGCCAGGATGTTGCGCATGTCATGGTTGATCTTCGACACGGCCAGGCCGAGGTCGGCAAGGTGCTTCTGCTCGGAGAGCATCTTCTGCAGCCGCTCCTGCATTTGCGACAGCTCGCGCTCGGCGACGCCGATCTCGTCGGCGCGGGCGGCGGGATGGATGATGCGTCCGGGGTCGTCGGGCGCTTCGGAGAACGACAGCATCGAGCGCGTCATCGTCCGGATCGGCCCGATCATGATCAGGTCGATCGCGGCATAGACCAGCATTGCGGTGAACAGCGAGATCAGCAGCGAGACGAAGGCGACGTTGCGCGAATATCGCAGCATGGCATTGCGCAGACTGTTGTCCGGCATGATCAGCTCGAACTCCTTATCGCTGTCGCCGACCGGGCCGAAGACGCGCAGCATCCGGTGGCCGCCGAAAAACAGCGTGTCGAGCGCGCCGGTCATGCCCTTGATCATGCCGATCGAGGCGATATCGATGTGTTCGTCGACCTGCGGCGGCATCTCGGCCACCACCAGCAGCCGCGACACGCCGCCGTCGCGCACCGCGATCGCCTTGGCGCCGATCGCCATCAGCACGTCGTTTTGGGCCGCACGCGACAGCGAGGTGGATTCACCTTGCACCAGCACGATCGACACCGCCGCAGCCGTGCTCAGCCGCTCCTTCAGCCAGTTCAGCCGGTAGCTGGCGATCCACGGCAGGAAGATCAGCACTTCGGCCAGAAGCACGAAAACGATGGTGAGCAGCAGCAGCTTGGTCGACAGGCCGCGCGACAGCGGCACGGTGCGCCCGGCGGTTGGCGCCGCCGTGTCGATCCGTTCCTCCGCCTGTATGGTTTCGCTCATGCGGCTATGTCTTCACGATCACTTGATCAACGCAGATTAGGCGATTACGGCTTTTTTACCAATTTCATCCTTGGCCGGAAACAAAAACCGGCCTGGACGACGACCGGCTTCGGCCTGGCGACTCCGGATTGACTTCCAAAACCCTTCTTTCTATAAGCCCGCTCACGCTCGGGCCATTCGTCCCGGCGCGGTTTCGATCGCGCCAAAACCGGCCCGGCAAAGCTCCTGTTACACAGTGACAGAATCAAGAAGGGCCGCACCCCGCGGTATTAAAACAAATGAAGCGTACCTACCAACCGTCTAAACTCGTCCGCAAACGTCGGCACGGCTTTCGTGCCCGCATGGCCACCAAGGGTGGTCGCGGCGTCGTCGCAGCTCGCCGCAACCGCGGTCGCAAGCGGCTCAGCGCCTGAACGGAAGACGAGATCGTTGCCCGCATCCGGCAAGCCAGTGGGACCAAATCCCAAGCGGCTTCTGAAGCGCGCCGAATTCCTGGCCGTCCGTCGTGGTGAAAAGCGACGCGGGCGGCTTTTTCTCGTTGAAGTTCTCGACCGCGGCGACGGCCTGTCGCCGCGCGTCGGCTATACCGTCACCAAGAAGGTCGGCAATGCGGTTGTCCGCAATCGCGTTCGGCGACGGCTGCGAGAAGCGGTCCGTACGCATGCCGCAAGTGACATGGCGTCTGGCAATGACTATGTCATCGTCGGGCGCGAAGATGTGCTGACCATTCCGTTCGGCCAGTTGAAGGCCGAACTCTCCCGCCGATTGCGCGGAACACGATAGGCCAAGGGCTTTCGATGGAAAACAACCGGAACTTCTTCATCACCATCGCGCTGTCGGTGCTGATCCTGGCGGTATGGCAATATTTTTATGTCTTGCCGCGCAGCGAAGCCCAGCGCGAGGCGGCCCGCATCGAACAGCAGCGCGTCGAAGAGCAGAAGAAGGCCGCCGACGCCGCCAATCCAGGCGCCGGTACCGCAACGCCCGCCGCACCTGGCGCCATTCCGAACGCACCCGGCGGCAACGCGATTGCGGCGGTCGACCGCAACCAGGCGCTGGCGGCAAGCAAGCGCGTCAAGATCGATACGCCGAGCCTCGAGGGCTCGATCAACCTGACCGGCGCGCGGCTCGACGACCTCAAGCTCAAGCATTACACCGAAACCGTCGACAAGAATTCACCCGAGATCGAGCTGCTCAACCCGCAAGCGCTGGCGACGGGATATTTTGCCGAGATCGGTTTCGTCGGCAACGACAAGACCGGTGCGGTGCCGGGTTCGGACACGGTGTGGAGTGTGGACGGCAATCCAACGCTGAGCCCGTCGACGCCGGTCACGCTCACCTACACCAATGACAAGGGCCTGACCTTCAAGCGCACATTCTCCGTCGATAACGACTATATGTTCACGGTTTCGGACACGGTGCAGAATTCCGGCAGCAGCGCCGTTTCGCTGTTCAACTATGGCCGCGTCACGCGCTATGACAAGCCGGCCGTCGCCAGTACCTACGTGCTGCATGAAGGTTTGATCGGCGTTACTGGCACCGAGGGCTTGGCCGAATACAAATACGCCAAGATCGAATCCGAAAAGCAGGTCACTCCGGGCAAGTCGACCGATGGCTGGCTCGGCATCACCGACAAATACTGGGCCGTCACGCTGGTGCCGACCGAGAAGCAACCGTTCCAGCCGCGCTATGCCTTTTTCGACGATGGTCGTCACCGCTACCAGTCCGACTTCCTCACCGATGCAATCAATGTCGATGCCGGCCAGTCCGCGACAGTCGAGACAGAGATCTTCGCCGGCGCCAAGGAAGTCGCCAAGATCAACGCCTATGAGACTGACCGTCACATTCGCCAGTTCAATTTGGTGATCGACTGGGGGTATTTCTATTTCATCACCAAGCCGATGTTCTGGCTGATCGACACGCTCTACAAATTCTTCGGCAATTTCGGCCTGGCGATCCTCGCCACCACCGTCATCGTCAAGGCCATCTTCTTCCCGCTCGCCAACAAGTCCTACGCGTCGATGGCGAACATGAAGAAGGTACAGCCCAAGATGCTCGAGATCCGCGAGAAATACGCGGACGACAAGATGAAGCAGCAGCAGGCGATGATGGAGCTGTACAAGACCGAGAAGATCAACCCGCTGGCCGGCTGCTGGCCGGTGGCGCTGCAGATCCCGGTCTTCTTCTCGCTCTACAAGGTGCTCTACATCACCATCGAGATGCGGCACGCGCCGTTCTTCGGCTGGATCCAGGATCTGGCGGCACCCGATCCGACCTCGATCTTCAATCTGTTCGGCCTCGTGCCTGTCACTTTGCCGCACATGCTGATGATCGGCGTCTGGCCGCTGATCATGGGCGTCACCATGTTCCTGCAGATGCGCATGAACCCGACGCCGCCGGACCCGACGCAAGCCGCGATCTTCACCTGGATGCCGGTCATCTTCACCTTCATGATGGCGGGTTTCCCGGCCGGTCTCGTCATCTACTGGGCCTGGAACAACACGCTGTCGATCCTGCAGCAGGGCGTGATTATGAAGCGTCAGGGCGCCAAGATCGAACTGTGGGACAATCTCGTGGCATTGTTCCGAAAGAAACCGTCGCCAGCGGAATAGCAGACGTCTCCTTCCATCAAAGCCCCGGCTGGTCCGGGGCTTTTTTATTGGCCACAGGTCGGGTCACGTTCCCGTGATCGGCGAAACTGAAAGCGGTCGCGGGGCGTGACTGCGTGTGCATTTCCAAAGGCTATCAATCCCGATCAGCCCTCACCCGGAGGAAGACCACATGCGCTTGCCGTCATTCAGGACCATTGCCCTTTCCGCACTCGTCGCCGGCGCGACGATCGTCGCTCCAGCCTATGCCAAGAACCCCAATGTTGGTGGCGCGCCCATGTACACCACCAAGACCATCGTCGAGAACGCCGTCAACTCGAAGGACCACACGACGCTGGTCGCTGCCGTCAAGGCCGCCGGCCTCGTCGACACGCTGCAGGGCGCCGGTCCGTTCACCGTCTTTGCGCCGACCAACGAAGCGTTTGCCGCGCTGCCCAAGGGCACCGTCGACACGCTGCTCAAGCCCGAGAACAAGGACCAGCTCACCAAGGTGCTGACCGCGCATGTCGTGGCCGGCAAGATCTCCGGCAAGGACATGATGGCCAAGGCCAAGGCAATGGGCGGCAAGTATGAGATGAAGACCGTTTCAGGCGATACGCTGACCGCCGAGGTCAAGAAGGGCAAGCTCTACATCATGGATGAGTCCGGCGGCGAGGCCAAGGTGACGATCGCCGACGTCAACCAGTCGAACGGCGTCATCCATGTCGTCAACAAGGTGCTGCTGCCGAAGTAACGGCTTCCGGCGCAGGGGATCAAGGCAAGTCCGTCGTGCTTTCTCGGGCCTGCCGCCCCACCTCATGATGAGGTGCCATGTTTCTTGGGAAGCTATATCGGCATCGGCCGGGGTCCCGTAGTCCCCCACAGGGCCCCGGTTTCTTTTTGCATCGGCATATCCACAGGGTAGCCCCTCGCGTCGTCACTCCACGACGGCGCTGTGGTCGACCTTGGCCGGCGTCGCCGGCTTGCGCAGGAGCAGGAGCAGCGGAACGGCGGCAAGCGACAGGATCATCATCAGCTTGAAGTCGTCCATGTAGCTGATGATCGTCGCCTGCAGCGTGACCACACCGTCGAGCACGGCACGGCCGGCGGCACTGTAAGGGTTCATCGCCTGCAAGATCGCCGGATTGCTGAATGCCTGGTTGTAGGGCGTCACATAGGTGGCGATGTTGGCGTGGTTGATCTGCACGTTCTGCGTCAACAGCGCGGTGACCACCGATATGCCGACACTGGAACCGATGTTTCGCGACAGATTGTACAGTCCGGTGCCTTCCGCGCGCCGCTCCGGCGCCAGCGTGGCGAAGGTGATGGTGGTCAGCGGAACGAACAGGAAGCCGAGCCCCGCGCCCTGGATGAAGCCTGTGCTGATGATCGTCCATTGCGAGACATCAGGCGTCCAGCCGGTCATGTCATACATTGCCCAGGCGGTGATGAGCAGACCGGTCAAGAGCAGCCAGCGCGTATCCACCTTGCCGACCAGCCTGCCGACCAGAAACATGCAGGCCATCGTACCAAGTCCACGCGGCCCCATGACGATGCCGGCCGTCACCACCGGATAGCCCATCAGCGTCTGCAGATAGGGCGTCATCAAGGCCAGCGAGGCGAGGTAGGTGATGCCGACGATGAAGATGAAGACCATGCCGACGGTGAAATTCCGGTCGAGGAAGAGCCGTGGGTTCACGAACGAGTTGCGGGCGGTGAAGGTGTGGACGAGGAAGATGTAGAAGGCCGACGCGCAGATCAGCGCCTCGACGATGATCTCGGATGACGAGAACCAGTTGAGCTGCTCGCCGCGATCGAGAAACATCTGCAGCGAAGCGATGGTGAGGCTGAGCATGCCAAATCCCAGCCAGTCCAGCCTTGCCTTGAGGTCGGTCTTGGTTTCCTGGACGAACATCGACACGCCGACGAAAGCCAGCATGCCGATCGGAACGTTGATGTAGAAGACCCAGCGCCAGCTGACATTTTCGGTCAGCCAGCCGCCGATGACCGGCCCGAGCACCGGCCCGACCATGATGGAAACGCCGAACAGCGCCATGGCCGAGCCACGCTCTTCGACGCTGTAGATGTCGAGCAGGATGCTCTGCGAAAGCGGCACCAGGGCGGCACCGAACAGGCCCTGCAGCAGCCGGAAGCCGACGATCTGCGGCAGCGATTGCGCGAAGCCGCAAAGAACCGAAGCGACGACGAAGCCGGTGATGGCGGTCAAAAGGACGCGCTTGCGGCCGAAACGATTGGCAAGGTAGCCCGAGGGCGGCGTCATGACGGCCGCCGCGACGATGTAGGAGGTCAGCACCCAGTTGATCTGGTCGGCGCTCGCCGAAACGCTGCCCTGGATATAGGGAAGCGCCACGTTGGCGATGGTCGTATCCAGCGCCTGCATGATGGTGGCCAGGATCACGCAAGCGGTGATGGCACCGCGATTGGCGATCACCGATGTGCCACCTGTCGCGGACGCGCTGGTCATGACTTCTGCTCGAACCGGTTGACGAGATCCGTGACGAAGTCCGGCAGGCCGCGCGCATGGCCGGTATCGATGCCGACCTCGACGCTCATCCCGCCGCGCAGGGGCGGCTTGCCCTGAGGATCGTCGACCGTCACGCGCATCGGGATGCGCTGCACGACCTTGACCCAGTTGCCGGTGGTGTTCTGCGCCGGAAGCAGCGAGAAGCTCGACGACGAGGCCGGGCTGATGGAGGCGACCGTGCCGTGCCAGACGCTGCCCGGGTAGCTGTCGACGCTGATCGTCGCCGCCTGCCCCGGCCGCACATAGGTCAGTTCGGTTTCCTTCGGCTCGGCCGCGATCCACAAATCGGTCGACGACACCAGGCTGAAGGCCGGCTGCGAGGCGGGCAGGTACTTGCCGACCTGAAGCATATCCACATTGGTGACGACACCGTCGAACGGCGCCTTGACGATGGCGTCGCCGAGGTTGCGCTGGGCGTCGTCCACCGCCGACTGGGCCTGCAGGTAGAAGGGGTTCTTCTCGACCGGCTGGCTGGCGTCGCCACCCAGCTGGGCAAGCATCGCCTGAGCCTGCGCCTTGGCGACGGACACTTTCTGGCGGGCGGCATCGAGGTCGTGCTGGGCGCTGTCAAAGGTGGCCTTCGAAGAGGTGGACGTCTTGAGAAGATCCTGCTGGCGCTTGAAAGCGGCCTCGTAATAGGGAATGTCGGCCTGCGCCTGCTCGATCTGCGCCAGCGACTGCTGGTAACTTGCCTGCAGGGTCAGCACCTGGTTGCGCACCGTCCCGAGTTGGGCCTGGGCCGCGGCAAGGGCCGTTTCGAAGGAGGCCGGCCTCAAGCGAAAAAGCACGTCGCCCTTCTTCACTGCCTCGTTTTCGTGCACGTCGATCTCGGAGACGGTGCCGGAGACGTCGGTGGAAACGCCGAGCGACTGCGCCTGGATGTAGGCATTGTCTGATGTCATGACCTGGCCGCCGACAACGTAGTAATAGCCGCCGACAGCCAGCGCGACCGGAAGCAGGGCGAAAAGGATCGGCCGTGTCAGGCTGCGCCTGGGCTTGACCGGCGCCGCAGGCGCAACCGCCACCATGACTTGCGGCTGCGGCTCTTTGGAGGGAGCCTCAAGTGTCGCGGGCTCGAGGGCAACCGGTGCTTCGTGCTCGTCGTCGGCGATGACGG